>CADBNW010000078.1 GCA_902796025.1 uncultured Eubacteriales bacterium | reverse complement strand
TCGAGGAGCACCCCGACTTCATCCAGCCGCCGTCGCGCGCCAACGAGATGCTGAACAACTTCCTGCGCCCGGGCCTGCAGGACCTGTGCGTGAGCCGCACCAGCTTCAAGTGGGGCGTGCCAGTGGATTTTGACGAAAAGCACGTGGTGTATGTGTGGATCGACGCCCTGAGCAACTACATCACCGCCCTTGGCTACTTAAGCGACGACGACAGCCTGTTCAAAAAATACTGGCCGGCGGACGTGCATCTGGTGGGCAAGGAGATCGTGCGCTTCCACACCATCTACTGGCCCATCATGCTGCACGCGCTGGGGCTGCCCCTGCCAAAGCAAGTGTTCGGCCACGGCTGGCTGCTGTTTGGCGGCGACAAGATGAGCAAGAGCAAGGGCAACGTGGAGTATCCCGGCCCCATCGTGGCAAGGTACGGAACGGACGCGCTGCGCTACTACCTGATGCGCGAAATGCCCTTTGGCGCGGACGGCAACTACACAAACGAAGCCATGCTCACGCGCCTGAATTCCGACCTGTGCAACGACCTTGGAAACCTGGTAAGCCGCACCGTTGCCATGATTGAAAAGTATTTTGGCGGCAGCGTGCCTGAGCCCGGTAGCTTCGAGGAGCCCGACAGGCACATCATCGAGCTGTTTGAAGCCCTGCCCGCCGCCGTTGAAAAGCAGATGAACGAGTTGCAGTTCTCCCTGGCGCTTGGCGAGATCTGGCGCTTTATCGGCGAGCTCAACCGCTACATCGACATCACCCAGCCCTGGGTGCTGGGCAAGACTGAGGAGGGCCTTCCCCGCCTTAAGACCGTGATGTACGTGCTGGCGGAGAGCGTACGCGCCCTGGGCGTGCACATAAGTCCCGTTATGCCCTCCACCCCGGAGCGCATCTGGGCGCAGCTTGGCGTGACGGACGAGGGCGCAAAGACCTGGGAGAGCGTGCAGAAGTTCGGCTTCTTAAAGCCCGGCACCCAGGTGAAAAAGGGCGAAGCCCTCTTCCCCAGAGTGGACATCAAAAAGGAACTTGAGGCGTTAAACGAAAACAAGCCCGAAGCGCCCAAGGCCCCGGAAAAGCCCGCGCCCAAGGCCGAAAAGGCCGCCGCGCCCGAGGGCATGGTGACCGTGGACGAGTTTTTCAAAACCAAGCTCGTGGCCGCTTTCGTGCTGAACTGCGAAAAGGTGGAGGGCAGCGACAAGCTGCTGAAGTCCACCCTGGACATCGGCGGCGGCGAGACCCGCACGGTGCTGAGCGGCATCGCCAAATGGTACAGCCCGGAACAGGTGAAGGGCAAAACCGTGATCCTGGTCAAGAACCTGCCGCCCCGCAAGATGAAGGGCATCTTCTCCGAGGGCATGCTGCTGTGCGCGGACGACGGCGAAGGAAGGCTGAAGCTTTTGACCGTGGACGGCGGGGAGATCAAGCCCGGGAGCGAAGTTGGGTGAGGAGCTGTTAGCTGTTAGCTATTAGCTGTTAGCTTTGAGATGGTTACGGGGACTGCGTTGCAGTCCCCGGTTTTTTATGTCGGTAGGGCGAAGGACGTCCGTGGAAAGAAAGATTGTAGACTGAAGCTGCGCCTGCGTGCGCAGCTTCTTTGGAAATCGCGGAGCGATTTCTTCCGCAACTCCTGACTCCTAACTCCTCACTCCTAACTTATTAAGTACTTTCCCGTTGCGCTTTCGGGGCAGGCGGCGATCTCTTCGGGGGTGCCGGCGCAGACGATCCTGCCGCCGTGCACGCCGCCGCCCGGGCCCATGTCGATCACGTAATCGCTGTTTTTGATGACGTCCAGATCGTGCTCGATCACGATGACGGTCGCGCCGCTGTCGGTCAGGCGGCGAAAGACCTTTAAAAGCGTTTCCACGTCCAGGGGATGAAGGCCGATGGTGGGTTCGTCAAAGACGAAGACGCTGTCGCTTTGTCCCCTGCCCATTTCGCTTGCCAGCTTCAGGCGCTGGGCTTCGCCGCCGGAGAGGCTGGGCGTTTCCTCGCCCAGGGTCAGGTAGCCAAGGCCCAGCTCCTTCAGTACCGACAGGCGCTTATGGATGATCGGAAGGTCCCTGCAGACCTCAAGCGCCTCGCTTACGCTGAGCGCCATCAGCTGCGGCAGGGAGTACGCCTGCTGCTGCTTTTTGCCAAGGCGCTTTATGAGCCCCGCCTCCTTTGCGTAGCGGGAGCCGTGACAGTCCGGGCATGGGATGTCCACGTCCGGCAAAAACTGCACGTCCAGGCTGATGCTGCCCGTGCCGTCGCACACCGGGCAGCGCAGCGCGCCGGTATTGTAGGAAAAGTCGCCCGCCTTATAGCCCCGGCTCTTCGCGTCTGGGGTCCTGGCGTAGACCTTTCGAAGCTCGTCGTGGATGTCCGCGTATGTCGCAACGGTCGAGCGGACGTTTACGCCGATGGGCGTTGCGTCGATCAGCTTTACCTGGGTGATGCCGCACGCCTCGACGCTTTTTACGTGCGGCGGCAGGGGCTTGTTTTGAAACTGCGCCTGCAGGGCCGGGATCAGGCTTTCCAGCACCATGGTGGTTTTGCCGCTGCCGGAGACGCCGGTCACGGCGATCAGCCTGCCCTTGGGAAAATCCGCCTCAAGCGGCTGCACGGTGTGGATCGCGTCTGTGGAAAGGTGCAGGGCCCCCTGCGAAAAAAGCTCGCCTGCCGGGATGTCCCTTCGCATGTGGATCGCCGTTTTGCCCGTGAGGAAGCCGCCGATCCTGCTTGCGGGAGCTTGCCCGATCTGCTGCACCGTGCCCTGGGCGATCACCCTGCCGCCCTGCGCGCCCGCGTCCGGCCCCATCTCGATGATATGATCCGCTTGAGACAAGATCTGCACGTCGTGATCTACCAGCAAAACCGAATTTCCGTCTGCGATCAGGTCGTCCATGACCCCGATCACGCCCTCGACGTTTGAGGGGTGAAGGCCGATGGTGGGCTCGTCCAGCACGTACAGTACGCCCGTGGTGCGGTTCCTAACAGCCCGGGCCAATTGCACGCGCTGCCGCTCGCCGGTGGAAAGCGTGGAAGCCTCGCGGTCCAGCGTTAGGTAGGAAAGCCCAAGATCCATAAGGCGCTTTGCAGTGTGCAAAAAGGCCTCGCAGATGCTTTGCGCCATGGGGCGCATCTCCTCCGGCAGTGATGCGGGCACGCCGCGCACCCAGTCGATCAGGTCGGCAAGGGTCATTTTGCAGGCCTCGGCCAGGGAGATCCCCCGAAGCCTCGGCGCGCGCGCCGCCTCGGACAGGCGCGTGCCGCCGCAGTCCGGGCAGACGTCCTGCTTCAAAAACTTTTCCACCCGCTTCATGCCCTTTTCGTCCTTTACGTGGGAAAGGGCGTTTTCCACGGTGTAGGTGGCGTTGAAGTAGGTAAAATCCATATCGCCCGAAGCGCCCGTGGTGCGGTTTTGATAGACGATGTTCTTTTTGACCGCCGGGCCATGGAACACGATGTCCCGCTCTTTGGGGGTAAGCTCGCGGAAGGGCACGTCGGTGCGCACGCCCATTTCCCTTGCGATGTCCTTCATCAGCGACCACATCAGCGTCTGCCAGGGGGCGACCGCGCCCTCGTCGATGGTAAGGGATTCGTCCGGCACGAGGGTGCTTTCGTCCACCGTGCGGATGACGCCCGTGCCGTCGCAGCGCCTGCACGCGCCGCTGCTGTTGAAGGCCAGTTCCTCCGCGCCGGGGCCGTAGAATCGCTCGCCGCACTGCGGGCAGATGAGCTCCTGTCCCGCAGCGACCGCGAGGCTGGGCGGCACTATGTGCCCATTCGGGCAGCGGTGATGCGCAAGGCGCGAATACATGAGCCTTAGGCTGTTCAGCAGCTCCGTGCCCGTGCCGAAGGTGGAGCGGATGCCAGGCACCCCGGGCCGCTGGTGCAGCGCAAGCGCCGCAGGGATGTACTCTACGCTGTCCACCTGGGCCGCAGCGGCCTGGGTCATGCGCCGCCTTGTGTAGGTGGAGAGGGATTCCAGATAGCGCCTCGAGCCCTCCGCGTACAATACGCCAAGCGCCAGGGAGCTTTTGCCGGAGCCCGACACCCCCGCGACGCCGACGATCTTGTTTAGCGGAATGTCCACGTCCACGTTTTTGAGATTATGTACACGCGCGCCCCGCACCTGGATGAACGCGGGAGCTGCGCTTTCCTTGAACTGCTTGAATGGCATGATCGTACCGTCCTTATCCATAAGTCATTTCAGTTTATCACATCAGGAACATTTGTCAAGGGGCGCACAGGTTACGCTTTGCCTGTGTTTTTTGCAAGCAAAAACCCCCTGTCCGGCAGGGGGCTTTTGGATGGTGACAGTGTAACGCGGATGCGATACAAAAAAGTCAGAATTTCAGGAAAACGGTTAGAATACAGAAAACTTTAGATAAATCGTTTGTTAAATGGTTTTCCGCGCTCAGGCCCACTCGAACTCCCAGTAGGCGACGTTTTCGCGCTTGTAGGTGTAGGTAAGCCAGATGTGATTGCCGCGCGAGACGATGGCGGGATAGGAGAACTCGCCCTTTTCCGCCTCCAGGTCGCACAGCTTTTCCCAGCTTTCGCCGCCGTCGCGGGAGGCGGCAAGGGAGATCGGCGAGCGCGCGCCGAAGTTTTGGTTGATGGGGTTATAGCACATAAGCAGCGTGCCGTCGGGAAGCTGGGTAAGGTCGATGCCGCTGTTGTTGTTGGGCATGGAGATGGGATAGGCCTCGCACCAGCTTTCGCCGTCGTCGAAGGAGTCGCTTCTGTAGATCGCGCCCTCGCCGCTTCGCATCAGGGCGTGCACGCCCTTTTCGTCCTGCCAGAGGGTGGGCTGGATGATGCCCCGGCCATGCTGGTATTCTGCGGGAAGCTGGGAGCGGTCGAAGACCTCGCCGCGCAGCTTAGTCTGGGAGGCCAGCCCCTGCCAGTATTTGAGGCCCTCGTCCAGGTGTCCGGTTCCGGCGGCCTCGATCAGGTTGCTTTTGCGGAGGGTCTTGCACTCGTCGTCCGAAATATCGATAAAGCAGCGCCACAGGCCGCGCTCCACGGACGCCGGGCAAAGCACCCTGCCGCTTGCAAGGCGGATGGGCTTATTGCGCACGGGGCCGCGCCCGCCGCTGGTGTCGCCGGGCACCAGCTCGCGCTCCGGGCTCCAGGTCCTGCCGCCGTCCGTGGATTCGATCACGCAGGTGCGCCAGTCCTGGATGAGGCGGCCCACCTTGTAAAACAGAAGGATGCGGCCGTCCAGCGCCTGAAACAGCACGGGATTCCAGTGCGGCTCGAGGCTGGCCGCCACGGGGCGCGCCTCGGAAAAGCCGGACTGCGTTTTTTCGGCAAGCCAGATGCCCACGTCCAGCGCGCTTTCGTGGCTGCCGCCGAACCAGGCGACCAGCACGCGCCCGTCCGCAAGCGGCAGCACCGTTGAGGCGTGGCAGGCCAGGGTCTTTTTGACGCCGATGATGAGCTGATGGGTGAGAAGACGCAGCATGGTTTGCACCTGCCTTTTTTTGTATTCTCCGGGGGCTTTGAAAGGGGCTAAGGAGAAGCGCTCCTTTTTTTAGCCCCAACACCTTTTTACGCGCAGCTCCTTACGCCGCGGGATGCTTTTTCATTTCTTCCTCTTCGAGCTTGCGGTAGGCGACCTTGCCCACGAGGGTCTTTGGCATGTCGTCCTTGAACTCGATATCGTAGGGCATGGCGGATTTGGCGATGTGCTTGCGGCAGTAGTCCAGGATCTCCTGCTTGGTTTCGTCCGTCGCGGGCACGCCGGGCACGAGCTTTACGAAGGCCTTGACCTTTTGCATTTTGTACTCGTCCGGGACGCCGATCACGCAGGACATCTGCACCTTCTCGTGCGCGTCCAGGATGTTTTCCAGCTGGCTGGGATAGACGTTGTAGCCGGAGGTGATGATCATGCGCTTTGCGCGGCCCTTGAAGTAGATGAAGCCCTCCTCGTCCATGGTGCCAAGGTCGCCGGTGTAGACCCAGGTAAGGCCGTCGGCGTGGGTGCGCAGGGTCTGGGCGGTCTCGTCAGGATGGTTCATGTACTCCTTCATGACCGTGGGGCCGGCAAGCAGGATCTCGCCTTCCTCGCCGTAGGGCAATTCCCTGTCCGTGCCGGGCTCCACGATCTTGATGTAGGTGTCCGGGAAGGGCACGCCGATAGAGCCCTCCTTGAACATGTGGGGCGGGGTGAGGCAGCAGGCGGTCACGGTCTCGGTGGTGCCGTAGCCCTCGCGCACCTGGATGGTGGCCTTGTGGTCGTAGAGGAATTTGTCGAACTTTTTCTTAAGCTCCACAGACAGGCTGTCGCCGCCGGAGAAGACGCCCTTTAGGCAGCTGAGATCCGCGCCGTTCATCGTGGGCAGGCGAAGCAGCGCCTCGTACAGCGTGGGCACGCCCGCGATAAAGTTGCAGCGGTATTTTACGATCTGCTTGGAATAGGACTTTGGCGTAAAGCGCGGGATCAGGATGCAGCGGCCGCCCACGGCCAGCATCGTGTGGATGCATACGCCAAGGCCGAAGCCGTGGAACAGGGGCATGGCGGCCAGCATCTTGTCCCCCACGCGGAACATGGGGTTGGCCGCGACCACCTGCTGGCTGAGGGCGTTGAAGTTTTTGTTGGTCAGCACGATGCCCTTGGTGGTGCCGGTGGTGCCGCCGGAATAGAGGATGACGGCGGGGTCGTTGCTTTTGCGCTCCACGCGGTACTTATAAAAGCAGTGGGAGGACATGTGCAAAAACTGCTTCCAGCGGATGACGGGGGCGTCCTTGGGGATCTTTTTGATTTTGCGGCCCTCGGTCAGCATGTAGCCGGCCTTGACGGGCTTGGAAAGGGCGTCCTTTACGGAGGCGATAATGATATTTACAACGCCGGTATTTTCGCGTACATTCTCAAATTTATGATAGAACTGGTCCAGGGTGATGGCGGTCACGCTCTTGCTTTCGTTTAGGTAAAACTCGATCTCCTTTTCGGCGGAGAGGGGATGGATCATGTTGGACACCGCGCCCACGAGGTTTACGGCGTAGAACATGTAAATGGCCTGGGGGCAGTTGGGAAGGGCGATGGTGACTCTGTCGCCCTCGCGCACGCCGATGGTTTTGAGGGCCTTGGCGCAGCGCTCGATCTCGGCGATCATCTGGCGGTAGGTGGTTGATTTTCCCATAAAGTCGAAGGCGATGTTGTCGGGATAGCGGCGCGCGATGTCTGCGACCTTATCGAACATGGAGCCTTCAAAGTAATCCAGGTGCAGCGGCACCCCGCCCATGTGCTCCGCCCAGGGCGTTTTTGCGGTGATGTTTTTGATCATTTCCATCAGTAATCGACCTCCTCGTTCAGCGGTCTGTCAAGAAGCTCCGGCTGATCCAGAAGCTTTCTAAGAAGCCGCACGGTTTTGGAATAGTAATAGCCGTCCGCGATGCGCTCGTCGATGATCAGGCCAAGGTCTACGCTGTCGCGCATGGTCATATTGCCCTCCTCGTCCCAGAACGGGCGCTTTTTGCGCTCGCCGATCGCGCAGAAGACGGAGTTGGTGCCCCAGTTGGTCAGGTGATGATAGCCGGAATGGAGCTTTATGCTGCCAAGGTTCGTAAGCACGCAGGAGGAATAGTAAGGATCGGTCGCGACGATCCCCTTGGGCATGTGGCCATGGCGGTCGAGGCTGCGGGCGATCACGCCAACGAGCTTCAGTATGGGCCTTGGCAGCTTTTGGATGATGTCCATGCTGGCGGTGGAGGGATCCTTCTTTTCGCTGCGGCACAGCGACACCTGGCGGAAGATCTCGCTGTGGACGGTGTCGATGGTGTCGGTGGGCTTGGAGTGGATGAAGCTCAGCGCTTCGCCGCCCTCGTCAGAGAAAATCTTTTTTACAGTGAACGCCGCAGAGACCTCGTTTCGCTGGTACATGTTTTTGTTGGCGATAAAGCGGTTCATCTTGGGGCGCAGGGTGATGACCTTCAAAAGCGCCGTCACCATGACCTGAAACAGGTTATACTTGTATTCCGGCGCGCCCGCGTTTTTCTGCTCGAGGTATTTTGCGACGTTCGTCAGATCGATCCGCTCGTAGATGAACGCCTCGTTGTCGCAGCGGTTCGGGTACATCAGCGGCATGATCGTGTGCATGGAGTCGATGTTTCTAAGTAGCGTGCCGTCCCTGCGGTCGCCCCAGTGTCTGGCCATGGTGTTTGCTCCTTCAAATATAGTTTACGCCTGCGCGGACGAGCGGATCTCGTCCTGCAGGGCCTTTGCCTGCTCGCGCGTGATGGTGGCAAGGGCGGAGAAATTGCCCTCCACGCAGCGGTCGATAAAGGCCTGCGCCTTTTCGTAGTTTTTGCGCTCCAGGTTGATCCTGGCGATGTAGTAAAGCGTCGCCACCTGACTGGGCTTTGCGGCGTAGGCCCTGGAAAAATATTCGTAGGCCTTGTCGGGGTCGCCCATAAAGTAGTGCAGCTGCCCCATGTTGTCCAGGATCGCAGCGTCCTCCTCGTCGTACTGCATGGCCTCGTTATTGAACTCGATGGCCCGGGTGAAGTCGCCGCTCAAGCGCCCCTTTTCGATGTAGAAGTAGCCGAGCGTTCCGTAGATCGCGGAGGTCTTGCCGGAGGAGGCGGCCATCTCCATGTTTTCGATGGCCTTGTCCAGATCGCCGAGCTTCCACTGGCAAACGGCAAAATCCACGCGCAGCTGCTTTCGGCTTTTGGCGTCCAGGTCCTTTCGCTTTTCGCACTCCAAAAGGATCTGCTTTGCCTTTTCACACTGGTCAAAGCGCATGAGCAGCACGGCGTAGGCCATCAGCACCTGGGTTTCGCAGTGGCCCGTCTGCAAGGCCTTTTCGTAGAGCTCAAGGGCCTCGAGGTGCTTTTTGCGGCCCTCCTCAAGCTCGCCCTTTTCGATCAGCTGATTGCCCTGCACGTGGTGGGTGTAGGCGCGGCGGCCTGCCAGCCTTGTTTTGATTGAATCGAACATGCGTTATCCTCCGTATTTTTCCAGCTTGCTTTTGATGCGGTCATAGCGCTTTGCAAGCAGCGGCCTGTCCTTGCTGTCCGCGCTGCGCATGAGGATCATGCATTCGTTCAGCGCGTCACCGTAGCGGCGCAGGCGGTGCTCGTAGAGCTTGCAAAGCTCCATGTGGGCGGCAAGGGGCATCTGGTTTCGCCGAAGCATGTTGGAAAGGGTCTCGTGGCAGGCTTGCCAGTCTCCCCTTCTGCGCTCCAGCAGGTACAGATGCCAGTTGGCCTCCCCCGCGTATTTTTCGTTTTTGAGGTCCTGCGCGCTGCGCACGGGGCGGGGCTTTGAGGCCTTCAGATACAGCCCGCGCGCGAGCTTCAGTTCTCCCCTGCGCTCAAAGGCGCGGCCAAGGGAGTAGATGTCCAGCTGCTCGGTGACGCTGTCCGGCCGCTCGTACATGCCGCACAGTACGCACAATAGGGTCATGAGCGTCGCGATGTCCTGGCGGTTATGGTCGATGACGTCCTCAAGCCCGCTCATGTCCCCGCTTTTTACGCAGTCGAAGTAGCGCGCGGGGATCTCGCTGCCGGGGATGTCGTCCCTTTCCGGCATGCCGAGCACCTCGCTTTCCAGGTGGCTTAGGCGGCAGGAGCCGGCCCTTAGCTTCCACACGCTTCGGGCGGGATAGAGCAGGTCCAGCTGCTCCAGGTCTTTTGTCGGATCCTCCAGGCGCTTCATGACGCAGCGCTCGCGGATGAGGGGCATATCGAACCTGCGGCCGTTAAAGTGCACCGCATGGGCAAAGCGGCTAAGCTCCTTTGAGACCTCCAAGAGCATTTCCGCCTCGGCGGAGTAGTCCGGCATCAGGTACTGCTTTACCGTAAAGCGCCCCTTTTGCACAAAGCCGATGCCGATCAAAAACGCGACCGTGCCCGCGCCGCCGCTTAGACCCGTGGTCTCGGTGTCGATAAACACCGCGCGCTCAGGGTCGAATACGCCTCCGCTCATCCCCATAAGCAAAAGCGCGTCCTGGCTCAGGTGGTAGATGCGCTCGTCCGCCGGGCAGCTCCATTCCCTGATGCTCACGTGCGCGGCGGGCCTTGGGGCCGCGGCCGCAGGCGCGTTCATGAGGCTCAGCTTTTTGAGCAGCGTGCTTGCCATTTCAGCTCTTTCGCCAGGCGGAGGGGAAGAACAGCACCAGCATCGGGTAAAACTCCAGCCTGCCCGCAAGCATGATCAGCGCCATGATCACCTTGGCAAGCGGCGGCAAAAAGCCAAAGCCGCCCATGGGGCCAAAGCGTCCAAAGCCGGGGCCGATGTTGGAGATGCAGGCGATGGAGCCGGAGATCGACTCGGTCAGATCGCAGCCGCAAAGCGCCAGCACCACGATGCCAAAGGCCGTGATCAGCATATAGACAAAGAAGAACACCGCGATGTGGCTCAGCATGTCCTCCGAGACGCTTTTGCCGTCCAGCTTTATGACCTTGACGGAGCGGGGCTTGAAGGAGCGGGTGATCTCCCTTTTGGTGAGCTTTACAAGCAGCATCGCCCGGATCAGCTTTAGGCCGCCAGCCGTTGAGCCCGCGCAGGAGCCAACGACCATGATGAGCAGCAGCAGCGCCTTTGACAGCGCGGGCCAGAGGTTAAAGTCCGCCGTGGAAAAGCCGGTGGTCGAAATGATCGCGGACACCTGGAAAAAGGAGTAGCGAAGCCCCTTGCCAAGGCCCCCGTAGATGCTGGAAATGTCGATGCCGATAAAGAGCGTGGCCGCGGCGCAAAGGCCCAGGAACACCCAAAGCTCCTCGCTTTTGAAGGCGTTTTTGAAGTCCCGGCTGATGAGCCTGAAATAGACGGTGAAGCTTACGCCAAAAAGCAGCATAAAGACGCCGATCACGATGTCGATGGCGGCGCTGTCGTAATAGCCGATGGACAGGGCCCTGTTGGAAAAGCCGCCGGTGCCCGCCGTGGACAGGGCGTGCAGGATGCTGTCAAAGGGCGTCATGCCGCACAAAAGCAGGGCCACGGCGAGCAGGGCCGTTAGCGCGCTATAGATGATGTACAGAATCTTCGAACTGTCGCCGACCTTGGGCAGCAGCTTTGAAAACTGCGGGCCCGCGCTCTCCGCCTTGGCCATGGACGCGCCGGTTCCGGGCAGCAGCGCCGTCGTCAGCACCAGTACACCCATGCCGCCCACCCAGTGGGTGCAGCTGCGCCAAAGGGCGATGGACTGAGGAAGCGCCTCCACGTCGCTCAGCACCGTTGCGCCGGTCGTAGTAAAGCCGCTTGCGATCTCGAAAAACGCGTCCGCAAGCCCGCAGACGTCTGAAAACACCAGCGGCAGGCAGCCCACGAAGGAAATGAGGATCCAGCTTAAGCCCGCTACCGCCATGCCCTCGCGGGCGTACATGCTTTTGTCCTCGGGCTTGATCAGGGTGTAGAGCAATAGCGCCGGGACGAGCAGGGCGGCCAGGGTCTCAAGATACGCCGTCCAGCAGCCGTCGCGGGTAAAGAGACTGACGACCAGTGGCGGGATGAGCAGCGCGGAAACGAAAAGCATCAGCTTTCCAAGGGTATAAAATACAAGTTTTTTGTTCATGACGGTTTATTTCAGGATGTCCTCAAGGGAAACTACGCCAAGGCGCTTTGTGATGACCACCACGTGGTCGTCCGCCTCGATGTGGTCGCTGCCGCCGGGCACGATGACCTTGTTGCCGCGCACGATCACGGCGATCAGGCAATCCGCGTCCACCTCAAGATCGGTAAGGGTCTTGCCGAGGTATTCGGCGTCCTCCGGCACGATCAATTCCAGCGCCTCCGCCTGGCCGCCCATGAGCTTGTACATGCGCTCCACGCCGCTGTTTTCGCCGGCGCAGCGCGCGCGCACCACGCGCAGCATGATGTTGCAGGCGATCTGGCTGGGGCTGATGATGCTGTTTAAGCCCATCTCGCTCAAAAGCTCCGAGTAGCTGACCCGGTTGCTTTTTACGATCACGCGCCCCTTGCAGACGCGGGTCGCGTAGAGGCCGGCCATCAGATTTTCCTCGTCCCGGTCGGTAAGGGCGATGAAGGCGTCGGCGTTTTTGAGGCCCTCGCTCAAAAGCAGCTCCTGATCGGTGCCGTCGCCCCAGATGACGTTGGTGCTTTTTAAGTTCTCATCGAGGCGGCGCGCCTTTTCTTCGTTCAGCTCGATCAGCTTCGTCTTTACGCCGGACTCGGTCAAAAGCCCCGCAAGATAGTAGCCGATGCGGCTGCCGCCGATGATCAGGGCGTCCCTTGCGATCTTGTTGTCCTTGCCCACCTGGGTCAAAAACGCGGTGAGGGTGGCGTAATCCGCGGCCACGAACACGCTGTCGCCCTCGCGGATGATGAAGTCGCCCTTGGGGATGATGCATTCGTCCCCGCGCTTGATGCCGCAAAACAGCACCCGGGGCAGGTTTTTCCTTGCGCGGAACACGTCCGCAAGCGGGATGCCCGCAAAGATCTCGTCCCCCTGGGCGCGGATCTCCACCATTTCGACAAGGCCCCTTGCAAAGGTCTCCACGCCGCTTGTCACAAAGGGCAGGCGCAGCATGCGGCTGATCTCCCGGGCGGTCGCGCGCTCAGGGTTGGCCACGTAGTTGATGCCGAGCTCCTGCGTGACGAAGCTCATGTTTTTTAGGTATTCCGGGTCGCGGATGCGGGCGATGGTGTACTTCGCGCCCAGCTTTTTTGCGGCGATGCAGCACAGCATGTTGCTTTCGTCCGAGCGCATCGTGGCGATCAGGATGTCCGCGTGCTTGACGTCCGCCTCCTCAAGGGTGCTGATGGAGACGGCGTTTCCCTTGACGGGCAGGGTGTCCAGTTCCTCCATGCGCTCCAGGGCCAGATCGTCCGTGTCGATCGCGGTGATGTCGTGATCCTCATTTACCAGGGCGCGGGCGACCATGAGGCCGAGCTTTCCACAGCCTGCAATCAGTATTCGCATAATGCTTTACCTTTCGATCCTTCGCTTGTGCTTTGGGATCAGCGTCTTTTCTTTGCCCACGGCGGAGAGGGGCTTTCGCTCCTCAGCCCGGGGCAGGGGATGCTTTTTGTCGTACTTCAGCCGAAGACGGCTGGTTTTGGCGAGAGTCAGCCCTGTTTTTAGAAGCGACCCTGCGACCGTGAGCGCGCAACCGCAGTACTTGACGAGCAGCGTATAGTTAAGCGCGCGCGAAAGGAAGGAGGCGTGCGGGTCGTAGCATAAAGCGCCTATGCCCAATGCCAGCGTAAAATACCCCTTGCGGCTTTTGTGGCTTATGATCCCGATCAGGGAAAGCAGCAAAACAAGCGCAAGATACGCAAGGCTGATCAGATCCCTTCGGGCCTCCCCCTCCTGCCACAGGCGGCTCAAGGCGCTTTGCAGCGAGAGCGTGCCGTCCTTTACAAGGCCGAAATAGACCTTGAGCAGCCCGTCCATCGCGTCCCAGCGGGTGATGAGGTCCCCCATCGCCCAAAGTCCCAGCATCAGGCAGCCGCAAAGCACCATCTCCGCTCCCGCGGGGCGGTAGCGCTTAAGCTGCTTTTTGATGTACGCGCGCCTTTTTTCGACGTGGAGGGAAAGCGCGGCCTCGCGCCCCTTCATGCCCTTAAGGCCCCCGTCCTTACAAGGCGCGGCGCGTGTCCCGTAGAGGGCAGAAACACGTTTATAAACGCCTCCGTTTCGATCTTCACCGTGGCCGTGTTGTCAAGCGGGTGAAAGCCAAGGTGCTTCCTTTGCAAAAGCGCCTCGTCCAGCAAAAAGCGCACCCTGCCCTCCCTGTCGTACATAAGCCCCAGCGGGCTCACCGCCCCGGCGTAGCAGCCAAGGCAGGGGCCGATCAACTGCTCCGGCGCAAAGGACAGGCGGCTCAGCCCCGCCTGCGGGCTGATCACTGCCGTGCGGAAGGGCGCGTCCGCCGAAAGCGTCAAAAGCGCAAGCTGCTTTTGATTGCTCGTGCAAAGAAAGATGTTTCTTGGCACCGTCACGTTCAATAGCCGCTCGGCCTCGCGGCACTTTTCCATGGTGTCAAGGGGCGCGTGGCGGACAAGATCATACTGTATGCCAAGGGCGCTTAGCGCCTCAAGGCAGGCGGCAAGATTGCTCATGTCCTTCGAAGATCCCTGCCCTCAAGGTGCAATTGATCCCAGTAGCGCGTGTCGCACAGCCTGCTCATGACCCTTTCGGAATACTGGGCCTTGAACTGCGTGGGCGTAAGGTTCGTGCTTACGACGGTGTGCATGCGGCGGGTCATGCGCTCCTCAAGCAGGATGCAAAGATATTCGCCGCTCACGTTATTGATGGTGGGCTCGCTGCCAAGGTCGTCGATCATGAGGACGGGCGCGCTCATAAGCGCGTCGAAGCCCTCGCCGCTGTCGCCAAAGTGCTTTGCGCGGATGAGCTCCAAAAGCTTGAAGCTTGAAATAAAGCATACCTCGACGCCCCTGTCCTCAAGGGCCCTTGCCATGCAGCGCATCAGAAAGCTTTTGCCAAGGCCCGCCTGACCGCTTAAAAGGATGCCGCGCGTCAGGCTGTCCGGGTACATTTTGGCCCAGTCCCGGCAGATGTCCCGGATGCGGCAGGAAAGCGCCCGCTGGGTGACGCCGGGCGCGACCTCGCCCTCAGGGATGCGCTCTTCGTCAAAGCTTTCAAAGGATGCGGCCGCGTCCAAATCATCCTTTCGCAGAAGCTGACTTACCCGCCGTATCAGGCATTCGCACATTTTTTGGGGAACGCTGTCGGGAAGATATCCCGTGTCGCCGCAGTGGGGGCAGTCCGGCTTTGGGGAGAGGTAATCGCGCCCAAGCTGGCAGGCGTCAAGGGCCCTTCGGATCTCCTCGTTTAACTGAAGGCCCCGCGTCCTCAGCGTTTGCGCGGCCTGCTGGGCGTCCCCGTTTCCCTTGATTGATTGGCTCAAGCCGCTGAACAAAAGGCGGATGCGCTCGTCCAGCAGGCGCGCGATCTCGGGATAGTTCGTCCTTACCTCGTCCTCACGCCGGGCCAGCAGGGCCTGCCGCTCCTCGCGCCGGACTCTCAGTTCCTCAAGGGCTTTTGCAAGCGCTTCGTTTCTGGTCATTTACTCACCTGGCCTTTTGCGGTTCATTACATCTGCGTAGAAGCCGGTTTTGAACTCGTCCTCGCTCACCTCGCGCTCGTCCATGGGCTTGGTGTAGCCGCGCCCGCGCGGCCCCGCAGGGGCGCTTTGCGCCTTTGCCTTTTCAAGCGTGGTAGCGCCGGAGGCGCTCCAGATGTGAACGAGCTTGTCGATGTACTTGACGGGGTTTTCCGCGCCCCGGGCAAGCTCTGCGGCGTAGAGCACCGCGTCCTGCTCGATCAGCGCGGTCCACAGCTTTGCAAGCTTTATGTCGCCGGCGGTCACGCGCTTGTCCAGGCCCGCGCGCTCGAACACCTCGCCCATAAAGTCCTGATACATTTTTTGCTGGCGGCGCTGCTCCGCGATCTCCTCTACGGTGAGCGCGCCGGCTTCCTTCCAGCGGGCAAGGCGCTTTTCGATGTCGTCAAAGCTGTGGCGGTTGTTTTCGGCGCACTGGATGGCCGCCTGCTCGATCGCCGCAAACTCAAAGCCCATGCCCAAAAAGCGCTCGAGCGCGTCAATCTGCTCCGGCGTCGGGCGCGTGGCAAGGCCAAGGTGCCCAAGAAGGGTCTTTACCTGATTAAAACGCTCGTCGCTTGCGCCGCCGCGCCTGCGGGTCAAAACGCCGTCCACGTAGGCAAAGGAGGGATTGGTGCCCTTGACCATTTCGCCGCAGGCGTCCATGATCTCTTCCCGGCTGAGCGTCCAGTCCTCAAGCCACTTTTTTACAAGCGCCAGTTCGTCGTCGGTGGGCTTTCTGCCGCCCTGGCCAAAGCGGCGCAGGATCTGCTTTGCGACCTCGCCGCTTGCGCCGTCAAGCGCCATGGCGCGCTCCACGGCTGAAAGCGTGGTGTTTCCGTTTTCCGCAAGCTCGCGCACGCTTTTTTCAAGGGCGCGGAACATCGTGCGCGCGGTGGGCAGCTTTCCGCCCCGGCGCTCGACCTCCGTTTTTACGATCAGAAGCACGGCGTCCGGCTCCATTTTATAGACGTCCAGCCAGTCCGCGGCCATGCGCAATTCGTGCGCCTCCAGCACAAGGCCCGGCATCAGTTCCTGCAGCTGGCGGTTGTAGCTGCGGTTTTCGTAGATCTCGCCGTCGTCCTGCGCCTGCGCCCCGGCCAAGGTCAGCGGCAAAAGCGCAAAGGAGGGCGGGTTGTCGCTCAGCTGCTCCACCAGCCCCTCCCGCTTCCAGTAGCGAAAGGCGGCGAGCACTGCCTCCGGCTCCATGTGCAGGGCGTCGGCCGTCTGCTCCAGACTGTCGCCCAGGAGCGGAAAACGGCAAAGCAATAGCGCGTAAAGGTAGACCTTTACGTAATCCCCCGGCGCCTGGGGCATATACTCCATCAAAAACAAATTGCCCACCGAGGTCGCGCCCAGCACGGCGCTGCCCTCGGCATAAGTACAAAACGCCATACTTCGCCTCGGTCCTGTTTTCATTTCATGCGGCCGCCGTTCACAGGTTTTTCCAACAGTGGCTCAATGTATTATGATAACACTTTAAAAAGCCGATATCAAGTTAATAACGTTTTTTAATTGCAGAATCAAAGTAAAAACCTTCCCGCACGGGCCGCGAAGCGCCCGCGCGGGAGAAAAACATAAACATGCCTGTCAAAGTGACTTGTAAAAAGACAGTTGCAACAGCCCCGGGGAGGCTTGGAGGGGCCGCAGCCCCGCCAACTTTCAATCCGCAGGGGCAGCTCCGCCGCCCCGAGGACAGCGATTTTTGTGGAGGGAGCGAAGCGCAGCGAAGACGACCGGAACAAATAATCGCAACCCTACAGTTTTTGCGCCCGGAAATCTCCGCAGAGATTTCAGCAAAAACTGCTTTCCTCTTGAACAAGCTGTTGCAATTGGCGTTTTGTCCATAATTCCCCATAGGGCAACATAGCCAACCGATTGAAATGAATCAAAGATTCATTTCAATCGAGAGGCTGCCAAGCAGCCTCCTATCATGTCATCTTTTCCTGCTTCACCTTTTTGTCGATCACGTGCCGCGAGGCAAGCTCTTTGTGGATGTCCTCAAGGCTTATGCCGGCCTGGGTCATAAGCACCATCACGTGATAGGCAAGGTCTGCGATCTCGTAGATGGTCTCCTTTTTGTCCTCCGCCTTGGCGGCAATGATGACCTCAGTGGATTCCTCCCCCACCTTTTTCAGGATCTTATCAAGGCCCTTTTCAAAGAGGTAAGTGGTGTAGGAGCCTTCCTTTTTTTCTGTCTTGCGGCCCTTGATCAATTCCATTAGGCCCTCCAGCGAAAACTCCTGCCGCTCGTCGCTTTCCCACATAGGATAGGCAAAACAGCTTTGCGTGCCCAGATGGCAGGCGGGGCCGTCTGGCTCAGCCAGGATCAGCAGCGTGTCGCGGTCGCAGTCGGCGGTGATGGACACGATGTGCTGGAAATTTCCGCTGGTTTCGCCCTTTAGCCAAAGCTCCCCGCGCGAGCGGCTCCAAAAGCAGCAAAGCCCCTTCTGCATAGAGAGCTCGAGGCTTTCGCGGTTCATGTACGCAAGCATCAGCACCTTGCGGCTAATGGCGTCCTGTACTACAGCCGGGATCAGGCCGTCTTTGTCAAATTTCAATTCGTCGATGCTTATCATATGTCCTCCTGCAGGCGCACGGGGATGCCCGATGCGGCCATTTGCTTTTTGAGTAGCGGGATGCTGACCTCGCCAAAGTGGAAGATGGAGGCCGCAAGCCCCGCGTCCACCTGGGGAAGGCGGGTGAACAGATCGATAAAGTCCTGAACGCTGCCCGCTCCGCCGGAGGCGATGACCGGCACGTTCACGCTTGCAAGCACCCTTTCAAGCAGCTTAAGGTCGAAGCCGCGCTTTACGCCGTCGGTGTCGATGGAATTGACCACGATCTCCCCCGCGCCCATGTCCACGCCGCGCTTTAGCCACTCGATCGCGTCAAGGCCGGTGTCCTCCCGAAAGCCCTTGGCAAAGACGCGGTAGCCCTGCGGCGTGTTTTTTACGTCCACGGACAGCACCACGCACTGGCTGCCGTAGAGCCTTGCTGCGCGTTCGATCAATCTGGGGTCCCGGATCGCCCCGCTGTTTACGCTCACCTTGTCCGCGCCGCAGGCAAGCACGCGCTCAAAGTCCTTTTCAGAATTGATGCCGCCGCCCACGGTGAGGGGGATGAACACGCTGCGCGCCGTCTCGGTGAGGATGTCGGTAAACAGCCCCCGGCCCTCCGCGGAGGCGGTGATGTCGTAAAACACCAGCTCGTCCGCGCCCTGCTGGGAGTAGCGCCTTGCAAGCTCGACGGGCGAAGCCACGTCCCGAAGGCCGGAGAAATTGACGCCCTTTACGACCCTTCCGTCCTTTACGTCAAGGCAGGGGATGATTCGCTTTGTGATCATTGGGCGGCCTCCTTTGCTTCATCCAGCTTGAGCGCCCCGGTGTAATAGGCCTTGCCGATGATGGCCCCGGCAGCGCCCGCGCGCTTTAGCGCCCGGATGTCCTCAAGGTCGCTCACGCCGCCGCTTGCCACGATGTCGATGGGAAAGGCGCTTGTGAGCTGCCGGTACATTTCCCGGTTTGCGCCGCGCATGGCCCCGTCCCGGGAGATGTCCGTGCAGATGATGGTCTTTACGCCAAGGGCGGTCAGCTCCCCGGCAAACTGCATAAGGCCCATGTCCGCCGTCTCGCGCCAGCCGCGTATGGCGACCTTTCCATCTTTTACGTCCACGCCCACGGCGATTTTGTCCCCGTAGACGGAAAGCGCCTGTTTGAGCAGCGCCCGGTCCATGAGCGCGGCGGTGCCCAAAATGACCCTGTCCATGCCCTGAGAGAGGTAGCTTTCGATCACGTCCATATCGCGGATGCCGCCGCCGATCTCGCAAAACAGCCCGCAGGCGCGCTTGATGGCAAGCGCCGTTTCCCTGTTGGGCGTAGAGCCGTCGCGCGCGCCCTCAAGGTCCACGATGTGCACGCTGTCCATGCCAAGGCGCTGGAAGGTAAGCGCGACCTGACAGGGCTGATCGCTGTATACGGTCATTTTGTCGTAGTCGCCCTTTAGCAGGCGCACCGCCTTGCCCTCGTACAGGTCGATCGCAGGAAACAGTCTCATGCCTTCACCTCGCAAAACGCCCGCAAAATGCCAAGCCCCACCGGGCCGCTTTTTTCGGGATGGAACTGGCAGCCAAAGACGTTCTCCGCCTGCACCGCCGCGGTGAGCGGCGCGCCGTAATCGGTTACGGCGGTCAGCGCCTCACAGCAGCCCGTCGCGTGATAGGAGTGCACGAAGTACACGTGCCTGTCTTTTTTCAGGTATTTGAAGATGGGCGAAGGCTTTACGACCTCAAGCGCGTTCCAGCCGATCTGGGGGATCTTGAGGTCCTTGGGGATCACTTCGCCGATCGGGCGCACCGCGCCCTTGATCAGGCCCAGCCCCTCGTGGCGGCCAAATTCGCAGCTTTCCTCAAACAAAAGCTGCATGCCAAGGCAGATGCCAAGAAGGGGCGTTCCGCGCCTGGCCGCAGTTTGCAGGGTCTTATCGAGCCCCAGCGCCTTTAGCTTTTGCGCCGCGTCGCCAAAGGCTCCGACGCCCGGCAGGATGATGCGGCTGGCGGAAAGGATCTCTTCGGGCTTTGAGGTCACAAAGGCCTGCTGCCCGATGGCCGCAAAGGAGCTCTTCAGCGAAAACAGGTTGCCCACGCCGTAATCCACGATGGCTATCATCACAGCACCTCTTTGGTGGAAGGGATCTCGCCCGCAAAGCGCGGGTCGATGGCGACCGCCTGCGAAAGGCTTTTGGCGACGGATTTGAACGCCGCCTCCAAAATGTGGTGGGTGTTTTCGCCGCAGAGCTTTCGGATGTGCAGGGTGAGATCTGCGTTTCGGACAAAGCCCAGGAAAAACTCCTTGACAAGCTCCGTATCGAAGGAGCCGACCTTGTCCTTAAGTCCCGGCACGTCGTATTCCAGATGCGCTCTGCCGGAGATGTCCACGGCGCTCAAAATCAGCGCCTCGTCCATGGGCAGGATCATGCTGCCGTAGCGGGAGATGCCCCGTTTGTCGCCAAGGGCCCTTGCAAACGCGCTGCCAAGCACGATGCCGATGTCCTCCGCGCTGTGGTGGTCGTCCACCCGCGTGTCCCCCTTGCAGCGCAGGGTAAGGTCGAAGCGCCCGTGCCGCGCAAGGGCGCACAGCATGTGGTCCAGAAAGCCGCAGCCGGTATCGATGTCGCTTTTCCCAGAGCCGTCAAGACTAAGGCTCAGGGTGATGTCCGTTTCGGCGGTCTTGCGCGCGATGCTTGCCTGTCTCATTGCCGTTCCTCCAGTATTTCGCGTATCGCCCCGGTGAGCAAAAGCATATCCTCCGGCGTGCCGACGCTGATGCGCACAAAGTCGCTGATGCGCGGCTTATCAAAGTGCCGAACGAGGATGCCCCTTTGCCGAAGCTCCTTATACAGTACTTCCCCGCAAAGCTTATCGTGCCTTGCAAAAAGAAAGTTTGCCCGGGAGGCGGTAAGGAAAAAGCCCATCTCCGAAAGGGCGCGCGCCGTTTCCTCCCGCGCAGAGATCACCTTTTTTACGCACGCGCGGTAGTAATCGTCGTCCCGCAGCATCTGCGCTCCGGCAGCCAGGGTCACGCGGTTCACATTGTAGGGATTGATGGAATAGCGAAGGGTATTTAAGTCCCCTGTGAGCGCCTCGCTGCACAGGGCGTAGCCCAGCCTCGCCCCCGCCATGGAGCGGGATTTGGAAAACGTCTGCACCACGATGAGGTTCGGGCACTCCTTTAAAAGGCTTACGCTGCTTTCCCCGCCAAAGTCCACATAGGCTTCGTCCACCACCACGATCCTGTCTGGCCTGGCAAGGGCGATCTGCCGGATCGTGGACGCGGAAAGGGCAAGCCCCGTAGGGGCGTTCGGGTTTGCGATAAACAGGGGGCCCTCCGCCTCCATAAGCGCAGGAACATCCATCGTAAAATCGTCCTTCAGGGGAACGATACGATAGGGCACGCCGTTTACCTGCGCAAAGACCTTATAAAAGCCGTAGGTGATGTCCGCAAACACCGCCGGGCGATGCTTATCGCAATAGGCCATAAAGCACAGCATCAGCGCTTCGTCAGAGCCGTTATAGCACGATACCTGCGCGGGCGAAAGGCCGTATTTTTTTGCGAGCAAGGCTCTTAGCTCCGTATGCTCGGGATCCGGGTACAGGCGAAGGCTTTGCGCCTCCTGCGCCGCGCTTTGGATCGCGCCCGGGGAGGGCGGATAGGGCGATTCGTTGGTGTTCAGCTTTATGTAGCTCCTGTCCCTTGGCTGCTCTCCCGGCACGTAGGGCTCAAGCGCCTCAAAGCGGCTGCTCAGAAACGCGCTCATGCCTTCACCTCGCCGCGGATCAGCGCGCTTTTGGCGTGGGCGGTAAGCCCCTCCCTGCGCGCAAAGCTGGCAACGTCCTGCGCGACCTTTTCAAGCGCCTCGGGGGTATAGTAGGTAAACTGCGTCTTTTTGATAAAGTCGTCCACCGACAGGGGGCTTGAAAAGCGGGCCGTGCCCAGGGTGGGCAGGGTGTGGTTCGGCCCCGCCATGTAATCGCCAAGGGCCTCGGGGCAGCTTCGGCCAAGGAAGACGCTGCCCGCGTGCTTTACCCGCCCAAGCAGGGCAAAGGGATCGTCCACGCACAATTCCAGATGCTCCGGCGCAAGGGCGTTTACTACGTCCATGGCCTCGGCAAGGTCTCTTGCCACAATGATCTTCCCGTTATTGTCGATGGAGGCCCTTGCGATCTCGCGCCTTTCCAGCTGCGTAAGCTGCGCTTCAAGCTGCATTTGCACCTGCTTTGCAAGCTCCGGGCAATCCGTCACCAGCACAGCGCTTGAAGCTTTGTCGTGCTCCGCCTGGCTCAAAAGGTCTGCGGCCAGCACGTCCGCGCGGGTCTTGCCGTCAGAGAGGATCATGATCTCGCTGGGCCCGGCGATCATGTCGATGGCGACGCGCCCGAACACCTGCTTTTTGGCCTCGTTCACGTAGGCGTTGCCAGGGCCAACGATCTTGTCCACGCGCGTTACGCTTTCGGTGCCATAGGCCAGGGCCGCGATCGCCTGCGCGCCGCCCATTTTGTAGATCCTGTCCACGCCCGCAACGCGCGCCGACGCAAGGATCGCGGGGTTTACGCTGCCGTCCTTTGCGGGCGGGGTGGCGATGCAAAGCTGCGTTACGCCCGCAAGCTTTGCGGGGATGGCGTCCATCAGCACCGAGGAGGGATAGGCCGCCGTGCCGCCCGGCACATACAGCGCCACGCGCTCAAGGGGCACGACCTTTTGCCCCATCACCACGCCGTCTTCCCTTGTTATGATAAAGCCCGTGCGCTTTTGCTTTTCGTGAAAGGCGCGAATGTTTTGCGCCGCCCTTTCGAGGATGCGCATAAACTCCGGCTCGGTCGCCTGGACGGCCTTATCGATCTCCTCCTCCGTGACGCAAAGGCTTTTCAGCTCCACCCCGTCAAAGCGGCGGGTGTAGTCCAAAAGCGCCTTATCGCCCTGCCGCACCACGGTATCAATGATCTCCGACACCTGCGCGGACACGTTTTGCTGCGGGTCGCTGCGGGCAAGGATCTCGTCAAAGCTTACGGTATTCAGATCCAGTATGCGAATCATGCGTTACTCCCCTCTTCGGAAAAAGCCCTTTGCAGCTTTACGATCTCGTCGCGTTTGAATTTGTAGCTTGCTTTGTTTGCGATCAGCCTAGCGCTGATGGGGGTGATGGTGGAGACCACCTCAAGCCCGTTTTCCCTGAGCGTCGCGCCGGTCTCCACGATGTCCACGATCACGTCCGACAGGCCCAAGATCGGCGCAAGTTCGATGGAGCCGTTCAGATGGATGATGTCGATGTCCCGGCCAAGCCCGGCGTAGTACTCGCGGGCGATATTGGTAAACTTGGTCGCAACGCGCAGCGTGCGGATCCCTTCATCGCTAAAGCCCTTGGGCGCGGCGACCGCCATGCGGCACGCGCCGGTCTTTAGGTCCATAAGCTCGTAGACGTTCGGCGCGTATTCAAGCAGGATGTCCTTGCCCGCAACGCCGATGTCCGCCGCGCCGCGCTCCACGTAGATCGCAACGTCCGAGGGCTTTACCCAGAAGTAGCGGATGCCGGCTTCCTCGTTTTCAAACACCAGGCGACGGCCGGGGGCAAGCAGCTCGGGACATTCGTAGCCCGCGCGCGCAAACATTTCATACACCTTTTCGCCAAGTCTTCCCTTGGGCAGCGCTACGCTCAGCATGAAAGATCGCCCGCCCTTCCGTCCGCGTCCAGGCGCTCCAGCGCGTCCAGATACACGGCAAAGCCGATGGCCCTGTCGCTTCTGCCCATGCGGCGCATGAGCTTATCGTACTGGCCGCCCGCGAGCACGCTTTCCGAAAGCCCCTGGATGTAGCCTTTGAAGATCAGCCCGTTATAGTAGTTCCGGTTTCCGCCGCAGGAAAAATCGAACTGCACGCTGTCGTATAGGCCCTTTGCCTTCAGGTCAGTTTCCAACGCTTCAAGCGCCTGAAGGCGCGAAATGCTTTCCGCGTCCGTGCAGAGGGCAAACAGCGCCTCCATCGAAAACGGCTCCCCCCCGCCAAGGCTCAAAAGGGCCTTGAGCTTCTTTAGCGCCTTTTCGTCTGCGCCGTGCGACACGCAAAGCGCCTCGATCTCGTGCAGGTTTTTCTGCGCGGCAAAGAGGTAGATCTGCTTTTGAAGCGCATCGTTCAGGCCCAGCGCCTCCACAAAGGCGCTTAGCAGGTCCAGGTCGCAGATCTCAAGCGCGCAATTTTTGCCAAGAGCGCGAAGGCTTTCGATCGCAAGGCCGATCACCTCGCTTACGCAGGGCGCGTCCACCTCGCCCATGCACTCAAGGCCCGCCTGCATGATCTCCCGAAACGCGCGCGCGCCCCTGGAGACCCGGTAAACGTTTTCGTTGTAGCACAGGCGGCGAAGCCCCTGCCCGTCCGGGGTGTTTTTGATGATGGAAAGGGTGACGTCGGGCTTTAGGGCCATGAGCTTGCCGTTTGTATCGGTGAAGGTGATGATCTCGTCGCTCACCAGAAAGCTTTTGTTGCGGCTGTAGAGGTCGTACTCCTCAAACTTGCTCATCCGGTAGCGCTGATAGCCCGCCTTC
>CADBNW010000077.1 GCA_902796025.1 uncultured Eubacteriales bacterium | reverse complement strand
GCAGTGGTCATGCTGCTTGCATGCGCAAACCTGGCGAGCGCGTCCAGCCAGCTCGCGGGCACCTATGATGTGACCGTATGGGTCGCTGAAAAAGTCGTTGACCTCACCCGTCAGCAGATCGATGCGTTCAACGCCAACAACGCGTTCGGCATCATCATCAACGCCACCGTCGAGCCCGTTTCCGAGGCCGACGCCGCCACCAACATGATCACCGACGTGGAAGCGGGCGGCGACCTGTTCTGCTTCGCTCAGGATCAGTTTGCCCGCCTCGTGCAGGCCGGCGCGCTGGCCAAGCTGGGCAAGGCTGCCTCTGATTTCGTCGTCACCAACAACGCCGCCGGCGTTGTGGCCGCAGCTACCAGCGGCGACGCGATCTACGCCTATCCGCTGACCGCCGACAACGGCTACTTCATGTACTATGACAAGACCTACATCCCCGATGAAGATGTAGACTCCCTCGAAGCCCTGATCCAGGACTGCGAAGACGCCGGCAAGTACTTTGCTTTTGAAATGCAGACCTCTGCCTGGTATCTGGCCTCCTTCTTCTTCGGCACCGGCTGCGTGAGCGAGTGGGAGACCGCCGACAACGGCGAATTCATCTCCGTCCACGACACCTTCAACAGCGACAAGGGCCTGATTGCCGCCAAGGGCATGAAGAAGCTCGTGGACAGCCCCTATCACCTCTCTTCCTCCTCCGGCGCTGAGTTCGCCAAGGGCGCGGCCATCGTCGTGACCGGCACCTGGGATTACACCACCGTAGAGGGCATCCTGGGCGACAAAATGGGCGTTGCCGATCTGCCTTCCTTCGAAGTGGACGGCCAGAGCTATCACCTGGGCTCCTACAACGGCTGCAAGCTCCTGGGCGTGAAGCCCCAGAAGGACAACGTAAAGGCCGCCGCGCTCAACCAGCTCGCTCAGTACCTGACCGGCTATGAGTGCCAGATGGAGCGCTTTGAGACGCTCGCCTGGGGTCCCTCCAACCTGGAAGCGCAGGCCTCCGAGGCCGTGCAGGCCAACCCCGGCCTCGCCGCGCTGCTGGCTCAGTCTCCCTACTCCGTGCCTCAGGGCCAGATCCACGGCTCCTGGTGGGATATCGCCAAGGTCATCGGCGAGGACGTCAAGAATGCCGAAGACGAAGACGGCCTGCAGGAAGCGCTGGACAACTACTACAACAAGATCGCCAGCCTCTTCACTCTTTCCGATGAAGTGAAATACGGCTGGACCGTCATCGGCACCTGCAACCTGGACGACGGCTTCTTCTACACCGATTACACCGACGGCCGCTCCACCTGGACCGACGACATCCCCATGACCAAGGGCGACGACGGTCTGTGGAAGACCGAAGCCTACGCCATGCAGGCGGGCACCGAGTTCAAGGTGCGCCAGGGCCGCAGCTGGGACAACGCGTTCCCGGCCGACAACTTCAAGGTAGAGACCGAAGGCGTGTACGTTGTCGTATTCGACGAGGCGACCGGCGAAGTCTCCCTGGAAGCGGCGGAATAAGCTTTCGCAGCCTGGCCTGGCTTTAACAGGCCTGACCCAAAGCGGCCGGACCGATTTATTCGGCTCCGGCCGTTCAAGTTAAAGGAGTGAGGCGCCTGTATGAGAAACATTTCCAATCTCGAATACCTTAAGCTGTCGCGCCTTAACAGGCTGCTGTACAAGCTCGGCAGCTTCTTTACCGGCATCCCCGGCGCGATATGGGGCTTGATCAAAGGCATCGGGCTCGCCGTCGCGCGCTTCTTCGCGGGCATCGGGCGCGAGATCGCGGACATCGTGACGACCTTCATAAACGGCGACAAGGATACCCGCATCTCCTACCTCGTGATGGGCTGGGGCAACCTGCGGCGCGGGCAGATCCTGCGCGGCTTGCTGTTTATGCTGTTTGAGGTCGTATTCATCGTCTACATGATCTTCTGGGGCAGCCACTGGCTCAGCCTTCTGCCCTCCCTCGGCAAGCAGGGGCCTACCGAGGAATACGATTTCATCCTGGATATCTATACCACGCAATACCACGACAACTCGTTCAAGATCCTGCTCTACGGCGTTTTGACGATCTTCTTCATCATCGCCTTCATCTACACCTGGCGCGTGAACGTAAGGCAGAACAAGCTCGCCCAGCAGATCCTTGCCAGCGGCAAAAAGCTCAAAAGCGGCAAGGACGACCTGCGCTCCCTGGTGGACGACAACTTCCATAAAACGCTGCTCGCGCTGCCGATGACCGGCATCATCGTGTTCACCGTGCTGCCGATCTTCTTCATGATCCTGGTCGCCTTCACCAACTACGACGGCACGCACAACGGCTACACCAACAACCTGTTCCACTGGGTGGGCCTGGACAACTTCAACACCATGCTCTCCTGGACCAGCAACACCGCCGGCGGCACCCAGTCCTACGCCGCGACCTTCGGCGAGGTGCTCTCATGGACGCTGATCTGGGCCTTCTTCGCCACCTTCACCAACTACTTTCTGGGCATGCTGGTGGCCATGGCGATCAACAAAAAGGGCATCCGCTTCAAGAAGGGCTTCCGCACGATCCTGGTAATGACCATCGCCATCCCGCAGTTCATTTCGCTTTTGTACGTCAGCAAGATGTTCGCAAAGAACGGCATCGTGAACGGCTTTCTGATGGACCTGGGCTGGATCGACAAAGCCATCGACTTCTTCGGAGACGCCACGAAACCCTGGCTTGCGCGACTCACGGTCATCGTGATCAACATCTGGATCGGCATTCCGTATCTGATGCTGATGGCGACCGGTATCCTGATGAACATCCCGCAGGACCTGTACGAGTCCGCACGCATCGACGGCGCAAGCCCCTGGCAGCAGTACAGCAAAATTACCCTGCCCTACATGCTGTTCATCACCGGCCCGTATCTGCTTACCAGCTTTACGGGCAACATGAACAACTTCAACGTCATCTACCTGCTCACGGGCGGCGCGCCGACAAACTCCGCGGCCTCCTCGGCGGCGGGCAACGTGGGCTATACCGATTTGCTGATCACCTGGCTGTTTAAGATCACCACCGGTCCGGAAAGCCAGTACTATCTTGCCTCGGTCGTGGGCATCATGGTGTTCGTGGTGGTGGCGCTGATCACCCTGGTGGTGTACAGCGCGCTGCCGTCCATCAAAAATGAGGAGGACTTCCAGTGATGAATACTTCTCAGCCTGTCAAAACGCACATGGGCTTAAAGGCGTCAAGGCGCCTTGGCAATACGGCCATATACGTGCTGCTGATCGCGATCAGCGTCATCTGGCTCATTCCCTTCATCTGCATCGTGCTGCAGTCCTTCCGCGTGGAGTCCACAAGCGAAGTGGGTTACGTGATTCCCAAGGTGTGGGGCTGGGACAATTACACCAACCTGGCCAAGACCGACTTTTTCAAGTGGTACCTGAACACCTTTATCATCGCCCTCTTTACCGCTGTGTTCCAAACGGTCATCGTGCTGTGCATGAGCTACACCCTGAGCCGCTTCCGCTTTAAGATGCGAAAGCCCCTCATGAAGCTGATGCTGGTGCTGGGGCTTTTCCCGGGCATGCTGACGATGATCATCCTCTACCGCGTGCTGGCGGATCTGGGCCTTACCCAGGCCAACGCCGTGCCGGGTTTGATCCTGGTGGGCGTCGCGTCCAGCGGCATGGGCTACTACGTGTCCAAGGGCTTCTTCGACACCATCAGCAAGTCCCTGGACGAGGCTGCCCGAGTGGACGGCGCGACGCGCTTCAGGGTGCTGGTCAGCATCATCCTGCCCCTCAGCAAACCCATCGTCATCTACACTGTGCTTACCGCCTTCATGGGCCCCTGGGGAGACTTCGTCTTCGCGCGCTACATCTCCATGGGCACGTCGAAGGGCTACAACGTGGCGGTAGGTATGTACAACTGGCTCAACAAGGATCAGATCGGTTCCCGCTACACCATGTTCTGCGCGGGCGGCGTATTGGTGGCGCTTCCGGTCACAATACTGTTCCTGCTGCTGCAAAGGTACTATGTAGAGGGCGTCACGGGCGGCGCGGTCAAGGGATAGAAAGGAGCGTACAAGTATGGCAAGCGTCAAACTTACCGGTGTAAAAAAGATATACGACAACAACGTCGTGGCGGTGCACGACTTTGATCTGGAGATAAAGGACAAGGAATTTGTGGTGTTCGTCGGCCCCTCCGGCTGCGGAAAGTCCACGACGCTGCGCATGGTGGCGGGGCTTGAGGACATAAGCGAGGGCACCGTGGAGATCGACGGCGTTGTGGTAAACGACCTGCAGCCCAAGGACAGGGACATCGCCATGGTCTTTCAGAACTACGCCCTCTATCCCCACATGACGGTGTATGACAACATCGCCTTCTCCCTGCGCCTCAAAAAGGTGCCGGAGGACGAGGTCTACACCCGCGTGACCAACGCGGCGGAGATTCTGGGCATCACGGAATACCTGCTGCGCAAGCCCCGCGCCCTCTCCGGCGGCCAGCGCCAGAGGGTCGCGATCGGCAGAGCCATGGTCCGAAACGCCAAGGTGTTTTTGATGGACGAGCCCCTGAGCAACCTGGACGCGAAGCTTCGCAACCAGATGCGCGCGGAGATCATCCTTTTAAGGCAGCGCCTCGATACCACCTTCATCTACGTCACCCACGACCAGACCGAGGCCATGACCCTGGGCGACCGCATCGTCATCATGCAGGCGGGCCACATTGAGCAGGTGGGCACGCCCACCGAGGTCTTCGAGCGCCCGGCCAACATTTTCGTGGCGGAGTTCATCGGCGCGCCCAAAATGAACATGATGAAAACCACCCTCACCCGCACGCAGTCGGGCTACGAGGTCTCGCCCTGCGGCGCGCGCATCCCCGTTACCGGCGATAAGGGGCAGGAGCTTTTAGCAAAGAACATCCAAACCCAGCAGATCACCCTGGGCGTCCGCCCCGAGCATATCGTCCTAAGGCGCGAGCCCGCCCCGGACGCGATCTCCTGTACCCTCGAGGTAAAGGAAATGATGGGGTCGGAACTGCACCTGCACGTGGTCACGCAGGACGGCAGCCACCTGATTGCGCGCATCCCCACCCTGGGACTCAGCGCCAGCGAGCGCGCGTCCCTCGTAAACGGCGCACAGCTCTACCTTGGCTTCGAGGGCCAGGTGATGCACTTCTTCGGTGAGGACAGCAGGAACCTGCTATACGGAGACTTGGGGAATCGCTCAAAATGAATCTTTGATTCATTTTGAGCGGTGGGTTTATGTTGGTCGGATTGGCTGTTTAGTCAAAACGAACAACTATTTGCGGAGGAACAAGAGGATAACAATTTTTGCTGAAATTCCTGCGGGAATTTCCGGGCGCAAAAACTGCAGAGTAGCGATTCTTGCTCTCGCAGGGCAAGCTCTGCTTCGCAAAAATCACGTCCTCGGGGCGGCAAAGCTGCCCCTGCGGATTGAAAGTTGGAGGGGCT
>CADBNW010000076.1 GCA_902796025.1 uncultured Eubacteriales bacterium | reverse complement strand
TACGTGCTGGATCAGCCAAGCGTCGCGGACGTGGAATACGACCGGCTGTATGACGAACTGACGGCGCTGGAAAAGCAGACCGGCGTGGTGCTGGACGATTCGCCCACCCGGCGCGTGGGCGGGGAGCCCCTAAAGGAGTTTGCGCCCCACACGCATTTGAATCGGCTTTTGAGCATGGACAAGGCCCAGTCGCGGGAGGCGGTGCTGGAATGGCTGTCCCGCGCAAGACGGCTGGTAAGCGAGGCAAGGGCGCAGGGCGCGCTTTTGCCGGAGCCGGAGTTTGTGGTGGAGCATAAGTTTGATGGGCTCACCGTGTGCCTGACTTACAGGGACGGAAAGCTCATCCAGGCGGCAAGCCGGGGCAACGGCGTTACCGGAGAAGCCATTTTGCCGCAGGCCATGACGATCCAGTCGATCCCGCTGAGCATCCCGTTCAAGGGACTGATGGAGGTGCACGGGGAGTGCTACATGCGCCTGTCCGTGCTTGAAAAATACAACCGCACGGCGGCGGAGCCCCTGAAAAACGCCCGGAACGCCGCAGCAGGCGCGCTTAGAAACCTTGACCCGGCGGTGACCGCTTCAAGGCACCTGGACGCGTGCTTTTACGACGTAAACTACATCGAGGGCAAAAGCTTTTCCGATCAGCGCGAGATGCTCGCCTTTTTGCGTGAAAACGGCTTTCGGGTGTCGGATACGGAATTGTACGCCGCAACGGACGAAGAGGTGCTTAAGCGGATAAGTGAGGTCGAGGAAACCAGAGGCGGGCTTGACTACCTGATCGACGGCGCGGTGATCAAGCTGTGCGACTTTGCCTCGCGGCGCGCATTGGGCGCGACGGAAAAGTTTCCGCGCTGGGCGGTGGCCTTCAAGTTTGAGGCGCAGGAGGTCACGACGGTTTTGCACACGGTCACCTGGGAAATGGGCAGGACCGGCAAGCTTACGCCCCTTGGCCACGTGGAGCCGGTGGAGCTTGCCGGGGCGACGGTGAGCAAGGCGACCCTCAACAACTGGCAGGACATCCAAAGAAAGCGCCTAAGGCTCGGCGCAAAGGTGTGGCTCAGGCGTTCAAACGAGGTGATCCCCGAGATCATGGGTCGCGTGGACGAGATCATGCCGGGCGAACAGGACATCATTAAGCCCGACAAATGTCCCTGCTGCGGCAGCGCGCTGGAGGAGAGGGGCGCGTTTTTGTACTGCCCCAACACCTACGGCTGCATCGATCAGATCGTGATGCGCTTCAGCCACTTTGCAAGCCGCGAGGCCATGGACATCGACGCCTTTTCCGAAAAGACCGCCCGGCAATTGTGCCTGCAGCTGGATCTGCACGATCCCGCGGACCTGTACGAATTGAAGCCCGAGCAGCTTACTGCCCTTGAGCGCTTTGGAGACAAGCGCGCGGCAAAGCTGCTGGACGAAGTGGAAAAGAGCCGCCACTGCAGGCTGGATCAGTTCATCTACGCCCTTGGCATCCCGAATGTCGGCACGAAGACCGCAAGGGAGCTGGCCGAGCGCTACGCAAGTGCCCAGGCGCTGATGGACGCGACGGAGGCGGAGCTTATGGAGATGGACGACATTGGCCAGATCGTGGCCTCCTCCATTACGGGCTTTTTCGCGGAGCCCAAGCAAAGAGCGCACGCGCTAAGGCTTTTGAGCCTTGGCGTATCGCCCGTATGGGAGAGCGTAAAGGACGGAAGCGAGCTTAGCGGGATGACGGTCGTGGTCACGGGCACCCTTTCCCGCCACAGCCGCCAGGAAGCGGAGGAGCTGATCCGCCGCCACGGGGGCAAGGCCGCATCCAGCGTTTCCAAAAAGACGAGCCTGGTGGTGGCCGGCGAAAGCGCGGGCAGCAAGCTTACCAAGGCGCAGGAGCTCGGCGTTCGCGTGGTGGACGAGGACGAATTTGAGAAAATAATAAACTGGCCGTAACACAAAAAAGCGCAGGAAATGGTATAATGGATAATCAGGGGTCGGATAGGGGCATATTGTACCCAACAACGATCCCGCTAACAGCTGTCAGAGGAGGGAATAAGCTTGCGCTCCATGACGGGATACGGCGCGTGCTCCCTCGAGGAGGACGGACGCCAGGTCACAATAGAGCTAAAGAGCGTAAACCACAGGTTTTTGGATATCTCTCTGCGCGCGCCGCGCACGCTGGCGTTTGCGGAGGAAGCCATGAAGCGCCAGATCGCTGCCCGCCTTGCGCGGGGACATGTGGAGGCGCTGGTGAGCTATAAAAACCAGCGGCTGGATGCACGCAGGGTGCAGGTGGACGAGGGCCTTGCAAGGCAATACCTTGAAGCTTACACAAAGCTGAACGGCATTTTGAACATCGATCCTGAAGCGGGTCTCGACCGCGTGGCGCTGCAGCCGGACGTGATCGTCCTAAGCGAAGCGCCGGAGGACGAAGAGGCGGTTAGCGCGCTGCTTTCAAAAGCGCTTGACGGGGCGCTTGACAGGCTGATCGCCATGCGCGAGCGTGAGGGCGCAAGGATGCGCCTTGCCCTTATGGAGATCCTGGACGAGATCGAAGGCTATCGCTGCCAAATCGAAAAGCGCTACCCCGAAACCATCCAGCTGTACGAAGCGCGCCTGAAGGAAAGGCTTATCCAGCTGCTGGGCGAGGGCGCGGATATGACGCGCGTCATGCAGGAGGCGGCGATCATGGCGGACAAGGCCGCCATCAACGAAGAAACCGTGCGCCTGCGCACGCACCTGGAGCACGCGCGGCAGCTGTGCGACAGCGCGGAGCCAGCCGGGCGCAGCCTGGACTTTCTGGTGCAGGAGATGAACCGCGAGGTCAACACGATCTCCTCCAAATCGCAGGATATACCGATCACCCAGGCGGTATTGCAAAGCAAAAGCGCCATAGAAAAGCTGCGCGAGCAGCTGCAGAACGTAGAATAGGAGCTGAATCCCATATGATGAACGAGCCTCCCATCAACGACCTGCTCAAAAAGAGCGAGAACAGGTACACGCTGGCTGTAGAGGTCGCAAAGCGCGCGCGCCAGCTGGTAGAGGGCGAGCAGCCGCTGTACGATCCCCGGCAGGAGAATCCCAAGCCCATGGCCGTGGCCATCGAAGAGGTCAACCGGGGACTGATCACCTACACCAGGCCCGAAGGCGCTGAGGAATAAGCGACGCCGGGTAACATTTGCCGAAGCTCTCGCCAAAGGGCGAAAAGGGCTCCGGCTATAGGCATATAGAGCGCAAAGGGCGGAGGATTTACAAAATGCTGAAGGATAAGCGCATCGTGCTTGGCGTAACGGGCGGGATCGCCGCGTACAAAAGCTGCGTGTTGACCCGCGAGCTGATCAAGGCCGGGGCCGGGGTGCGCGCGGTGATGAGCGAAAACGCGCAAAAGTTCATTTGCCCCCTCACGCTTGAAACGCTCAGCGGCTACAGGGTGGCGGTGGACGGCTTTGAACGCCCGTGGGAGATCGAGCACATCTCCCTTGCAAAATACGCACAGCTTTTTATCATCGCGCCCGCGACCGCAAACATCATCGCAAAGCTTGCGCATGGCATCGCGGACGATCTGCTCTCGACGACGGCGCTTGCCATGACCTGTCCGGTGCTGATCGCTCCTGCCATGAACAGCGCGATGTGGAAAAATCCGGCCACGCAGGAAAATGTAAGGATCCTCAGGCAGCGGGGCGTCCACTTTGTGGGGCCCGGCAGCGGCTTTCTGGCCTGCGGAGACGAGGACGAGGGCCGCATGAGCGAGCCGGAGGACATCGCCGAGGCCGCAGGCATCCTGCTTAGCGACAAAAGGGATCTTGCGGGGCTTACCGTGCTTGTGACCGCGGGGCCGACGAGGGAAAAGCTGGATCCCGTGCGCTTTATCACCAACCGCTCCACCGGCCTTATGGGCTATAAGCTGGCCGAGGCCGCGCGGGACAGGGGCGCAAGGGTGCTTTTGGTAAGCGGCCCGGTTTCAATCAAGGCGCCAAGGGGCGTGGAAATAACGGACGTCACCTCCACGCAGGACATGTTTGACGCGGTCACCGCGCTTGCGCCCGGGGCGGACATCGTGGTGCAGGCGGCCGCGCCCGCGGATTACACCGCCGCAAGCTTTTCGGAGCATAAGATCAAAAAGACCGGCGAGGGGCTGACGCTTGCCCTTGCACCGACTCCGGACATCGCAAAGGCGATCGGCGAAGGCAGAAGGCCGGGGCAGGTGCTTGTGGCTTTTGCGGCGGAAACGGACGCGTCTGTTGAGGCGGCAGACGCCAAAAGAAAGCGCAAGCACGCGGACCTTATCGTGCTTAACGACGTAAGCAAGCCCGGCGCGGGCTTTGGCGTGCAGACAAATATCGTGACCCTGATCTCGGACGAGGGGCACAGGGATTATCCCATGATGGACAAGCGCGAGGTGGCGGACGTTATCCTGGACGCCGCGCTTAGGATCAAAAGGGGATAGGAATGCGCTACGCAGGTGTTGCGATCGATTCCAGCGCCCGGGCGCTGGACAGGATGTTTACCTATCTCGTGCCGGAGGGCATGGAGATCAGCGCCGGCGACATGGTGCGCGTGCCCTTTGGAAACCGCGAGGCCGAGGGCTTTGTGCTTGAGACCTTTGACGAAACGGATATTCCAGGCGAAAAGCTAAAGCCCATCAGCGCAAAAATCGGCAGGCAAAGCGCGATCCTTCCAGAGCTCATGGAGCTTATGGAGTTTATGAAGCGCCGCTACCTCTGCACCGCGGCGGACGCATTAAGATGCATGATCCCGCCCCAGATGCGCTTAAGCCGGGTAAAGGAAAAGACGCAGGCGCTTGCGGGGCTTTCGATGGAGCCCGAAAGGGCGCTGAGCCTTTGCGCCCGCGCGCCAAAGCAGCAGCAATTGATCCGGGCACTGAGCGGCGGAAGCGTATTGGTAAAGGATCTAAGCCGCGAGATCCCGGGCGCGGAGGCAGCCATCCGTGCGCTTCGTGAAAAGGGCATCGTGGAGATCGGCAGCGACCGCGTGCTGCGCCAGCCGCGGATCTCGGACTTTGGACACGGCGATAAGGACCCGGTGCTGACGACGCTTCAGCAAAGTGCGGTGGACGAGCTTACGGGCGCTTTGGATACCGGCGGCAGCTTTTTGCTGTACGGGGTAACGGGCTCCGGAAAGACCGAGGTCTACATAAAGCTGATCCGCGAGGTCCTTAGGCGCGGCAGAGGCGCGATCATACTGGTCCCGGAAATCGCGCTTACGCCCCAGACGGTCAGCTGGTTTCACGCAAGGTTTGGGGATCTGTCCGCCGTGATCCATTCCCGCCTGTCTGCGGGCGAGCGCTACGACGAGTGGGAACGCATCCGCCTGGGGCAGGCCCGCGTGGTCATCGGCGCGCGCTCGGCGGTGTTTGCCCCGGTGGAAAGGCCGGGCGCGATCATCGTGGACGAGGAGCACGAGGGCGCGTACATATCTGAAAAGCATCCAAGGTACGACGCGCGCGAGATCGCAAGGGAGCGCTGCAGGCTTTCCGGCGGCGTGATGGTGCTTGGCAGCGCAACGCCAAGCATTGCAAGCTTTATGCGCACGCAGCCCCGGGTGCGGCCCGAAAACCGGCTAACGCTGATCGAGCTTGGCCAAAGAGCGCTTGGAAGGCCCATGCCCGAGTGTGAGATCGTGGACATGCGCGAGGAGCTTGCCAAGGGGAACAAGGGCATTTTTTCCGCAAAGCTCACAAATGCGCTGAAGACCTGCCTTGAGGACGGGAAGCAGGCGATGCTTCTTATCAACCGCAGGGGGCATTCGACCTTCGTCAGCTGCCGCGCCTGCGGATACGTGGTAAAGTGCGACGCCTGCGACGTGAGCATGACGTTTCATTTGAACGAGAACGCCCTGCGCTGCCATTACTGCGGCGCGTCCCGGCCCGTGCCGGAGGTCTGCCCCAAATGCGGCAGCCACTTTATCAAATACTTTGGCGCGGGCACACAAAAGGTGGAGGAGGAGGTAAAACGCCTCTTTCCCCAGGCGCGCGTCATGCGCATGGACATGGACACGACCCAGGGCAAGGACGCGCACGCGGAGATCCTGGAGGCCTTTCGGCGCGGCGAAGCAAACGTGCTGGTCGGCACCCAGATGATCGCAAAGGGGCTGGACTTTCCAAACGTCACGCTGGTCGGCGCGGTCGCAGCGGACACCACGCTGAACCTGCCCGATTACCGAAGCGCAGAGCGCACGTTTCAGCTTTTGACGCAGGCGGCGGGGCGCGCGGGGCGCGCTGACAGTCCGGGGCGGGTGATAATACAGACCTACACGCCGGACGCTTATGCCCTGCAGTGCGCGTCTAAACAGGACTACACTGCCTTTTACCGGCAGGAAGCGGAGTACCGCAGGCGCTCGCTGTACCCGCCCTTTACGATGATCGTTCGTATCGTGTATGCGTCAGGGGACGAGCGGGCCTCCGCACAGGCGGCGCTTGATGCGCAAAACGAATTTTCCCGCAGGCTGAAGGAAGCATGCCTTCAGCGCCAGGTGCTGAGCGTTCACGCAGGGGAAGCGCCGATCAAGCGCATCAAGGGGCTTTCGAGGCATCAGCTGCTGGTAAAGATCTATTCTACCGGCAACGCAAACGGCGTAATTGAAATCATGACCGCGCTGGAGCAGCAGCCCCCAGAGGGCGTCAGCGCGGAGCTGGAGATCGATCCGGCAAATCTGTTTTAGGAGAGAACAAAATGGCTACGCGAAGGGTATTGAAGGACGGCGAGGAGACGCTAAGGAAGATCAGCCGCCCTGTGAAGGAAGTGGACAAGCACACCAAGCAGCTGCTTGACGACATGGCGGAAACCATGTACGCCTACGAGGGCGTGGGTCTGGCCGCGCCGCAGGTGGGCGTTTTGAGAAGGCTGGTCGTGATCGACGTAAGCGAAAAGCGAAACGAGCTGATGCAGCTGGTCAATCCCGTGATCGTATCGCAGGAGGGCTCCTGCAAGGAGGCCGAGGGTTGCCTCAGCATCCCGGGGCGGCGCGGCATCGTGGACAGGCCAGCGAAGGTCACCGTGCGGGCGCTGAACCGCAGGGGCAAGGAGATCGAGATCGAGGCCGAGGGGCTGCTTGCAAGGGCGCTGTGCCACGAGATCGATCACCTGGACGGCATTTTGTATACCGATAAGATGATAGAGGACGTGACCGACAAGGAGGAGCAGGCGCAGTGAGGGTCGCTTTCATGGGCACCCCGGAATTTGCGGTGCCAAGCCTCGAAATGCTGTTGAGCATGCCTGAGGTGGAGGTAGTCGGCGTCTTTACCCAGCCGGACCGGCCCAGCGGGCGTGGACACAAGCTGGAAAAGCCGCCGGTAAAGCTTTTGGCCGAGGAGCATGGCGTGCCGGTGTTCCAGTTTGAAAAGATCCGCAGGCAGGAGGGGCTGGACGCGCTAAGATCGGTAAAGCCAGATCTTTGCGTAACGGCGGCGTTTGGACAGATCTTAAGCAAAAAGATCCTGGAGGTCCCGCGCCTTGGCACGATCAACGTGCACGCCTCCCTGCTTCCGCGCCACAGGGGCTCCGCGCCCGTCAACTGGTGCATCATCCAGGGAGAAAAGGTAAGCGGCGTCACCACGATGCTGACGGACGTGGGGCTGGATACGGGCGATATGCTGTTAAAGCAAGAGGTAGAGATCTTGCCAGAAGAGACCGCGGGAGAGCTGACCGGCCGCCTTGCGATCGTCGGCGCGGAGCTTTTGAAGCAGACGATTCTACAATATGCGGAAGGAAAGCTTTCGCCGATCCCGCAGGACGAGGCGCTTTCGAGCTACGAGCCCATGCTTACAAAGGAGCTGGGCGAGGTGGACTTTTCAAAGAGCGCGGAGGAGATCGACTGTCTGGTGCGCGGGGTCGATCCGTGGCCGGGCGCGTACAGCTATCTGAACGGCGAAACACTAAAGCTTTGGAAGGTCACGCCCCGCGCCTGGGAGGGAACGGAAGCAAACGGAAGCGTGCTGAAAGCCAGCGCCCGCGAGGGGCTGCTGGTGAAATGCGAAGGCGGCGCGCTGGAGCTTGAAGTCATACAATTGCCCGGAGGCAAGCGCATGAGCGCAAAGAGCTATCTCGCGGGCAGAAGCATCGAGATGGGAACAGTATTGGGGAAACAGCATGAAAACTGAGGACAGGAACGATACAAAGCGGCCCGGGACGCGCCCGGAGAAAAGCAAAAGGCCCGGCGGGAAAACTCCCGGCGCGGGCTATGAGCGTAGACCCGCCGCGGGCGCAGCTTCCGCTTTTGGAAAGAACGGCGCAAGGAAGGGCTTTACCGGGGAGCCGGGGGACAGAAGCGCAAAAGCGAGGTTCTACGACCCCAGAAAGACAAAGCCGGAGGGCGCGCCAAGACCTGTGCCTGAGCAGATGCAGGAAAAGAGCGATAAGGCAAGGCCGCCGCGCGCGGGCTTCAAAGAGGCCGGCGCAAAGCGCGGCGCGGGCTTTGAACAAAAGCGCGGCCTTCGTCCCGGCGTGCCGGGCGGCGACAGACCCCGCTTTGCAAAGGACGGGGCAAGGCCACAGCGCCCGGTGCGGGACAAAGCGCCTGCGGACAGAGCGCCGAAAGACAGAGCGCCAAAGGGTGCGGCCCAGTCAAGTCAGGCGGTGAGCCCGGCTCGCATGTGCGCGCTGCGCGCGCTGTATGAGGTATACTACTCCGGCGCGTATGCCAATCTTGCCCTCGATCAGCAGCTGAAGACGGCGCTTTTGAGCGACGAGGACAGGCGCCTTTGCACGGGCATGTTCTACCTGTGCGTGGAAAAGCGAAAGAAGATCGAATACATCCTTGCGCCCTTTGTGAAGGCCGCGCCGGACGACGTTATCGTGTGCATCCTGCACCTTGCGGCTGCGCAGATGCTGTTTATGGACAGGATCCCCCCGCACGCGGCGGTGAACGAGGCCGTAAATCAGGCCAAGGCTTACAAAAAGGACGAGGCCGCGGGCTTTGTAAACGGCGTGCTCAGAAGTCTGCTGCGCGCAAAGGAGGCGGGCGAATTGCACCTGCCCACCCGCGAGGACGGGATCGAAACCTATCTTGAAACCGAATATTCCGCAAGCCCCTACACGGTCGAGGCGCTGATTTCCGCCTTTGGCCCGGACGAGGCGGAGCAGCTGCTTGCCTGGCGTCCCCAGGAGCGCTTTGAGACCATCCGACCGAACCTTTTGCGCTGGTGCGACGAGGAGCTGGAAGCCTGGCTTCAGAAAAACGAGATCCGCTTTGAAAGATCCCAAGTACCGCACGCCTACAGGGTGTACCGCGCGGGGAGCCTTGTGCAAACGCCAGAATACGAAAAGGGCCTGTTTTCCATCCAGGGCGAAAGCGCGATTTTGGCAGCGTTAGCCGTATCCCCAAGGCGGGGCATGAACATTCTGGACGCCTGCGCCGCGCCCGGCGGCAAGGCCGCCCTGATGGGCGAAGAGATGCAGGGCAGCGGCAGGGTGTACTGCTGGGATCTGCACGAGCACCGGGTGGAGCTGATGAAGAAAAACGCAAGGCGCTTGGGTCTTGACAACCTGCGCTGCGTGGCGAGGGACGCCTCTTTGCCGAAGGACGACATCTGGCGCAGCATGGACGCGGTTTTGGTGGACGCGCCCTGCTCCGGCCTTGGCGTGATGGCGGACAAGCCCGACATCCGGCAGCACTTTACGAAGGACCGCCTGCTTGAAATCTGCAAAATCCAGCAAAAGCTGCTGGACGCCTGCTGTGAATACGTGCGCCCGGGCGGAAGACTGGTGTACTCCACCTGCACGATCCTGCCGCAGGAAAACGAGGAGCGCGTGCACGCCTT
>CADBNW010000075.1 GCA_902796025.1 uncultured Eubacteriales bacterium | reverse complement strand
TGAAGGACAGCTTGACCTTGTTGCTGGAAAGCTTCTCATATGTGCAGCTCATTATGTTTTCTCCTTTTTAAGCATATGCAGATTACAGCATCTTGCATTATACCACAAATAAAAGCCGTTGTTTATTATTTCAGCGTAAAAACTCATTTATAAGCAGCGAAATCGTGCGTATTTAACGCAATTTTTCTTATTCTGACTGCTCTCATCGCCCTCCCATACGGCGCTTGGGCAATAAAAAACTGGCCCCGCCTTTGCAGGGTCAGCTTTTGCGCATGCGTCTTTCTGAATAAAGCGTGCGCTTTTCTTTGCTACGAAAACCACGGCTTTGTCAGTCGGATGTGGTTTTTGCTGTAGCTCATGATGCCCTCGCGCCGCATGCGGCTCATCTCTCTTGACAGGGCGGAGCGGTTCGCGCCAAGGTAGCTGGCCAGGCTTTCCCGGTCGAAGGGAAGGTCGAATTCGCTGCCGTACTGGCGGGCGTACATGGCAAGCAGGGACATCAGCTTTTCCCTAAGGGTGAGCTTGCTTAGCACCTGGATCCTGTCGTTCATGGACAGGGTCTTTTGCGTCAGCATCGACACAAAGCGCGCGGCGGGGCCCTGCCGGATGGCGTCGGCACTCAGCCAGTAGACCTCGGTGGGCGAAAGGGCCTGGGCGTACACGGGCGATTCCTCCGCCTGGCGAAAGCACAAAGACTCCGCAAAGGTCTGCCCGGGCTGCACGGTCGCCATGATCATGTGGTGGCCGCTTATGTCGTCGCTCATCACCTGCACGCTGCCGCTCAAGACGATGGCAAAGCGCGGCACGGGAAAGCCGAGCTTCAGCAGCGTGTCGCCCCGCTCGTAGCGGCGGCGGATGGCCATGTAGTCGCTGAGCGCCCTTGTGATCTGCGCATCCGTCATGCCCTCAAACAGGGGAGACAGGCGCAGCACGTCGTTTTCGCCAAGGCGCTTCACTTGATCCGCCTCGCTTCCATATAGAAGCGCTTTTCGTCTGCCTCGCCCATGGAAAACGCCTTTCTGGGCAAAACGCCAAGGCGCGCGACCGAGGGAAAGAGCGCGGATTTGTCGATGGTGCCAAGCTCGATGCCCACGGCGTTTTTCGAAAGGCACACCTCCTTCAGCGCTTCCTCGCCGTGCACGTAATCGACGTAGCATCCGGGATGGCGCTTTAGGAAATCGTCCAGCCAGGGCTGCACCCGCGCAGCGTCCAGCAGCGCTTCGTCCCCTGTAACGTACAAGGGCGCACGGCTACGGCCGTCGGTAAAGCAGATGGAGCCGCCGGGCAGCGTCGTTAAGCCCAGGGACGCATTGTAGCGTTCAAAGTCTTTTATCAATTCGTCCATCTCCGCGCCAAAGACCGCGCGGTGGATCGGGCGAAACACGAGGGCGGGGCAGTGCAGGTTTACCACCTCGACCAGCGCAAAGCGCGCGGGATCGCTTACGCGCTCTGTTTCCGAAAGGCCGGCTTTGCGCTTTTCCCAGCAGGCCTTGGCGGTAGCAAGGGAGTGGTTTCCGTCGCCTACGGCGAACAAAAAGCCGTTGTTTCGGGCATACAGGCCCTGCAGCGCCGCGTCGATCGCCGAAAGCGCCTGCGCGTTTTCGATCTTCCAGCCCGTCAGGTGTCCGCCGCCGAGCATCAGCTCAAAATCGTAGATCGGCGCGTCCCCCTGTACGCGCTCAAGGGCCGCCTCCACCAGAGTGCCCTCGGGATCGTCTGCCAGAAGCATCACGTGGGGGCACTCCAACAGCGCCCCCTCCCGCACGCGGATGCGCGGGGGCAGGCGCTCGAGGATGGTGCTTTCGCTTGCGCGGATGGGCTTGTCTGTGCCCGGCGCAAAATCGTAGGCCTCAAGATCCACCATGCCCACAAGCCCCGGGCGCGCCCCGGAGGGGGTTTTACGCAGGGTGAGCACAAAGCCGCCTCGAACGCCCTCTGAAAGCGCGCCGTTTGAAAGATACTCCTCCATCGCCCGGTTTACGGCGGGCAGGCGCGCTTCTGTTTCGTCCAGGTAGGCCTCCGGCAAAATGAGGCGCAGCGCAGAGGGCGCGTCCCCCGCGATCCCATCGGCCTTTTCCCAGTAATCCTTCTGGGAGGTGTACTGGTCGCAGGCGATCACGGCCCAGCGGCCCGGATCGATCCCGGGCGCCGGCAGAAGAATGTCGCAGGGCTGAAAGCCCAAGTCAAAGCTCATAGCGTATCTCCACAAAACGCCGCCCGGAAGGCGGCGCGTTTTTGTTTTGCGAAAAATGCTGTTTCTCAGGAAGCCCTTTACACTTTTACAGGATGACCCTTACGCCGTAGACGGTCTCAAGAGCGCTGATCTCGTTTAGCAGCGCGGGCGTAGGCTCGCCGTCGATGTCCAAAATCGTCACCGCGTGCACGCCGCGGGATTTGTTGAGCATATTGTTTATGTTGATGTTTCGGGCCGAAACGCGGCTGGTCACGGAGGAGACCACGTTTGGCACGTTTTTATGCAGCACCACAAGGCGCGGCAGGACCTTCGGGCCGGGATCCGCGTCCGGGAAGTTTACGGAGTGGATGATCGTACCGGTTTTCAGGTACGCGTCCAGCTCGCTTACGGCCATGCGCACGCAGTTGTCCTCGCTCTCGGGCGTGGACGCGCCAAGGTGCGGGATGCACACGGCGTTCTTTACGCCAAGCAGCG
>CADBNW010000074.1 GCA_902796025.1 uncultured Eubacteriales bacterium | reverse complement strand
ATTCATTTCTATGCCTCCAAGTTTTATAAATGTATTTTTGTCGTCAATTTTGCCTTGATAAATCCCAATAGTTTTTCAAATAGCAAAAATAGTATAACAGAAAAAGCTTATTTTTTCAAGTGCCAGTTTTACAGTTGAAGAGAAACAATTAATTGTTTGACTGTTGCAAACACACAATTCAGAAGGTCAGGAAGTACGCGGATATGACCGAATTGACGCCTTACGCAGCCCATGAGCTGATCAAGGCGATCTATGTCGGGGCCCCGGATAAAAGCAGCGGGAAACGCCGCCAGAGCATCCATATCTGCTATGATCTGATTGGGTTCATCCCGCTGAGTGAATTGAGGGAACAGGAAATGGCATGACCCGAAGATCATACCATTTCCAGAAAACTATAAAACTTTCTTACGAGGGGCGGCCTTTTTCCCGATCCTTTGTTTTTTGCTTTTCCGGTTTTCAAACGCGCCCGGATGTGTTATAATAGCGCATACGACCGCCTGCGCTGCCCGCCGTGAAAATGAGGATGAAGACCCATGGCAGAAGTGATACGCCTTTTGATCGCCCTTGCAAGCCGCGCCTTCCTTCGCTGCCTTCTGCCCTTTATACGCATAAGGCCGGGGCGCGTGCTGTTTCAAAGCTACCGCGAAAAGCAGTATTCCTGCAATCCAAAGTATATAAGCGAGGAGCTACAGCGGCTGCGCCCGAAGGGGCTGGAAGTGGCCTGGAGCTTTCGGGAGCCGGAAAAATTTTCGTATCTTGAAAAGCAGGGCGTTCGCGTTTTGCGCGCAGGGTCGTTCAAGGCCGTGCTGTATGCCTTAAGCGCGCAGGTCGTATGCGTAAACACCTACTATAAGCCCACCCTTCCAAGGCGCAAGGGGCAAATGCAAATGCGCACCTGGCACGGGGGCGGCGCGTACAAGCGCGTGGCGCTGATGGAAAAAATGACGCCCCTCAAGCGCCTGAGCCTTCGCCTGCAGCTGTCCGGCGCCACCGTGTATCTTTCCTCCAGCAAGGCGTTTACGCAGCAGACGATCCGGGGATCCTTTGGCTTTACCGGCGAGGTGCTGGAATGCGGCATGCCCCGAAACGACCTTTTGATAAACGGCGAAAGCCAGGAGCGCATCCGTGAGATCCGAAAAGCCGCCGGGATCCCGGAGGGCGTGCACCTTGCGCTGTACGCCCCCACCTACCGCGATCAGCTGAAAACGGACATGCACGCGCTGGATGTGGACGCGCTTACCCGGGCGCTTGAGGAGCGCTTTCATGGAAAGTGGCTCGTCGCCTACCGGGGACACGTGTTCGTGCGCACGGGGAAAGTGAACGTGCCGGATCTTAGCGCCTACCCGGATATGCAGCAGCTGCTTTTGATCGCAGACGCGCTGATCACGGATTACTCCTCCAGCATGTGGGATATGTCCCTAAGCGGCAAGCCCGTGTTTTTGTACTGCCCGGACCTTGACGAATATATTTCCTCGCGGGACTTCTACACGGATATCCATACCTGGCCCTATCCCCTTGCCCAAAGCAACGAGGCCCTCTGCGCAAAAGTACGGGCCTTTGACGAAACAGAGTATAAAGAAGCGCTGCGCCGCCATCACGAGGCGCTGGGCTCCTTTGAAACCGGACAGGCCTCCCGCGCTGCGGCGCAGCGCATCTTGGACGAGATCGACCGCGCTAAAAGCTGACGGGCGCGGTGCCCTTCAGGCGCTTATGGTACACAAACGCGCCCCCGATCAGCGCGACCCCGATGCCCGCCGGCAGATCGATCAGCGCGTGCTGCTTTGTAAAGGCGGTGGAGGCGATGATGAGTACCCCCCACAGCACGAACAGGCAGCCGCCCAGCTTATGCCGCTTCATATACCCACAGTCCCAAAGCGCCAAAAGCGCCGCAGTGGTGCCCACCGCGTGCTCCGAGGGAAAGACGTTGGTGGGCGTATCGAAATCATAGATGAATTTCAGTACCCAGGTAAAAACGTTTGTGCGCTCCAATACCTCCGGGCGCAGGTCCTGGCGGTTGGGCACGAACATCCAGAAAATGGCGCAGCTGAAAAACGTTATGGCCATCAAAAGCATATAGCGCTTGAATTCCGGCCCGTGAAAGTAAAAGAGGTTCGCACCGATGCCGACCAAAAACAAAAACCAGCTTAAGTACGGCACGACGAAGCCCTCAAGCACCGGGATGTTTTTTTCAAACGCGAAGGAGGTGATCCAGTAATCGTCCCCCGTGCCGGGGAACTTCGCCTCCATGATAAAAAACAGCGTAAGATAGATGGGAAGCCAAATCACCCACACAAGGCGCTTCCACGGGACCGTAGACCAAAAGCTCATGCGCAATACCTCAGAAAAAAGAATGCACCCATTATACACCATCGCGGCGCACCTGTCAAAGCGCCGCACAAGGAGGAGATCATGTTTTCATTCAAAGGGATCGGCCTTAAGTACTTTGCCCTGTTCATGGCCCTGGTCGCGCTGGCCGCGGGCGTGTACCTAAGCTTTTTCCACTCCAGCGGCTTTGTAAAGACCGAGGCGGTGATCGTGGACGTCGAATACGTTCCCGGCGACGACGGCGACGGCAATTACGCGGCCACCGTGGAATACAGCGTGGACGGCAAGACCTACCGGGGCGTGCTGGACGTGCAAAGCTCCACCTACAAGGTGGGCAAAACGGTAAGCGTGCTGTACGATCCAAACGACCCGAACGTGGTGCACAGCGGCGGGCACTTTGGCCTGTACCTGTTCGTCGTGGGCATCGGCATCATCGCGGTCGTGGTGGGCACGGAGATCAAAAAGAAAAAGGCCCTCGAGCAGGTCAGGGCCGCGCAGGAGGCCGGCGGCGACGCGGGCTACGCCCCGTCCGTTCCCGGGCCGCAGCGGCAATTGTACTTTTTGAGCGACCTTGGCACGGCGAAGGTCGGCCACCTCATTGAGGACGACGGCGGCCGGGTGCTGTACGAGGCCAAAATGACCCACTTTACCCTGACCGCCCCCTACGGCTTTGATTTTATCGATCACGAGCACGGCAAAACCACGCCGCACCTCGTGGGCCACGAGGAAGCCTCTGAGCTTGACGGGGTGAGCCTGCTGTTTGACAACCACTACACCTTCACCTTCGACGGCGAGGACATCTGGAAGCACCTTCGCAAAAACGGCGTCAGCGTGGAATCCCGCCTGACCTCCCGCGCCCGCACCGAATACCGCATCCTGCGAGACGGCAGCGAGATCGCGCTTGCGGTCTCAAGCAGCAAAAACGTGCGCGAGGAGGCAAACGAGGAAAGCCTGCGCCTCAAGACCCTTGTGCCCTTCCCGGGCTTTTACCGCATCCAGACGAGCGAAACAGACCTTGGTCTGTTATTCGTGACCCTCCTCGCCTTCGCCCGCAGCGGCGCGACCGACGACCGGGGCGGCAACATGAAAACGATCATGAACACCCTAAATAAATAATACCAAAAATAGTTGAGGGGCTCTTATACAAGAACGCCCCCGGGAGGCTTGGAGGGGCCGCAGCCCCTCCAACTTTCAATCCGCAGCGGCAGCTCGCGGTGCCGCGTCTCAAATCTCGGATTTGAGCCGTCGGCATCCCACGCAGAGCGTGGGATTGACTTGCCATCGGCAAGTCAACCTTCCGCCCCGAGGACAGCGATTTTTGTGCAGGAAGCGAAGCGCAGCGAAGACGACCGAAACAAATAATCGCTTCCTTACAGTTTGAGGTCGATTTGCCTTAGGCAAATCGATTCCGCTTTGCGGAACGTGTTGGCTCAAATTGAAAATTTGAGGCAACACGCCTT
>CADBNW010000073.1 GCA_902796025.1 uncultured Eubacteriales bacterium | reverse complement strand
CGAACCAGCGGCCTTTGGAGTCGGAGTCCAACGCTCTATCCAGCTGAGCTACGGGTACAAGCATCTATATATTATACACGGGAAAAATGAATTTGCAAGGGCGTCCACAGCATTTTACACTTGGCGCGTTTTGCCGTCGGGGCGCTTGTGCTTGACTTGTGCGCGCGGGGGTGCTAATATACATGCAAGCGATTGAGATTGGGAGGCGTTGCTTATGCCGCATGTGCGTTTTCATTATGAGACGTTGGACGAGCTAAGACGGGAGGCGGAGGCGCTGGGGGCGTTTTTGCCGCTGGATGAGGATGTGTCGCCGCTGCTTGCGCCGCTGGATTTTGGCCCCCTGCGCGTGGCAAACCGGGTGGCGTTTCAGCCCATGGAGGGCACGGACGGTACCTTGGACGGCGCGCCGGGCGAGCTTACGCGCAGGCGCTATCTGCGCTTTGCCCAGGGCGGGCCGGGGCTGATCTGGTTTGAGGCGGTGGCCACGCTGCCGCGCGTTCGGGCAAGCGCGCACCAATTGTATCTGACGAGTGAAAACGTCGGCGCGTTTGCAGGGCTTGTGGAGGAAATCAAAAGCGCCTGCCTGAAAAAGCACGGGTACGAACCCGTCATCATCATGCAGGCCACCAACAGCGGACGCTACTCCAAGCCGCGCGGCGTGCCGGAGCCGCTGATCGCGTACAACTGTCCGCCGCTCGAGGACGAAAAGCTGCCCGAAAGCTGCATCGTGAGCGACGACGATCTGAAGCGCTTTGAGGAGGCGTACGTGCAGACCGCGCGCCTGTGCAGGCAGGCGGGCTTTGACGGTATGGACGTAAAATGCTGCCACCGGTATCTGGCCTGTGAGCTGCTGAGCGCCTATACGCGCCCCGGGGCCTACGGCGGCAGCTACGAAAACCGCACGCGCTTTCTGAAAAACTGCTACCGGGCTGCGCGCGCGGGAGCGGGGGAGAACTTTGTTTTGACCAGCCGCCTGAACGCCTGGGACGGCTTTGTCTATCCCTACGGCTTTGGCGAAAAGCCGGGGGAGGACATGCAGCCAGACCGCGAAGAGCCGATCCGCCTGATCAGCGAATTGAGGAAGGAATTTTCCATCCCCATCATCAACATCACCATGGGCAATCCTTACCGAAATCCGCACGTGAACCGCCCCTACGATAAGGGCGGCTATGTGCCAAACGAGCATCCCCTTGAGGGCTTGAGCCGCATGATGCGGGGCGTAAGCGAGATCCAAAGGGCTGTGGACATCCCGGTCATCGGCAGCGCGTTTTCGTATCCAAGGCAGTTTTCCTGCAATCTGGCAGCCGGGATGCTTGCGGGCGGGCACTGCGCCATGGCGGGCTTTGGCAGGCAGACGCTTGCCTATCCGGACTTTCTAAACGACGTAAAAAACGGCGGGATGCGCCGCGAAAAGTGCTGCGTAAGCTGCGGCGGCTGCGCCCAGTTGCTGAGACAAGGCATCCCCTGCGGCTGCGTGGTGCGCGACAGGGAGGTGTACAAGCTGTGAAAACGGCCTTTGTAACGGGCTCCACCCGGGGGATCGGGCGGGCTATCGCCGATTCGCTGTGCGAAAAGGGCTACCGGGTGCTCTACTCCGGAACGGGAGACCAGCGCCCGGCGGAGCTTGTGCCGGACAGGGACTATCTTAAGGTCAACGTGACAAGCGCATTGGACCGCGCCCAGGCCTTTGATCATATCGAAAGGGAATACGGGCGTTTGGACCTCTTCGTAAGCAACGCGGGCGTTGCGCCTCTTGTGCGCAGGGACCTGCTGGAGATGGACGAAGAAAGCTTTGACCGCGTGATGGACATCAACTTAAAAGGCGCGTTTTTCATGTGCCAGGCGGCAGCGAAGCTGATGCTGAAAACGCGGGAACGGGGCCTTCAGGACTATGCCCCGCGCATGGTGGTCGTGACCAGCATGTCGGCCTATACCTCCTCCATCTCGCGCGGCGAGTACTGCATGAGCAAGGCGGGCCTGTCCATGGCGGTAAAGCTGCTCAGCGACCGGCTGGCGGGGGAGGGGATCCCGGTGTTTGAGGTGCGCCCGGGCATCATCCAGACCGACATGACCAGCGCGGTGCACGAAAAATACGCCCGCCTGATCGCGGAGGGGCTTTTGCCCGTCGCGCGCTTTGGCGCGCCGCAGGACGTGGCGAACGCGGTATTGGCCTGCGCGTCGGGGCTGATGGACTATTCCGCGGGGCAGGTCATAAACGCCGACGGCGGATTTGAATTGAGGCGGCTATGAGCAAAAACGTGCTGAAATTTGACGCGCTGGTGATCGGCTCGGGCTGCGCGGGGCTGAACGCGGCCTGCCGCCTTGCGCAGGCGGGCTGCGAAAGCTTTGCCCTGATCACGGAGGACCTGACTGCCGGCACCTCCTTAAACGCCGGCAGCGACAAGCAGACCTATTACCGCCTGTCCCTGGCCGGGGACGAGCCGGACAGCGTGGGGGAGGTCATGCGTCTGCTCGCCCGCGAGGACGTGCATCAGGACACCGCCCTGTGCGAGGCCGCGGGCTCCGCTGCGGGCTTTTTGCGCCTTGCGGAATTGGGCGTGCCCTTCCCGATGAACGAATACGGCGAATACGTGGGCTACCGCACCGATCACGACGCGCGGCTTCGGGCGTCCTCCGCGGGCCCGCTCACAAGCCGTTACATGGCCCAGGCGCTTTTGAAGGAAGCAAAGCGCCTCGGGGTGAAGATCTATGATCACGCGCTGCTAACGCGCATCTGCGCAGACGGCGCGGGCGTGCAGGGCGCGCTGTGCCTCGATCTGGAGAGCAGGCGGTGGCTGCGCTTTCAGGACCCTGCCATCATCCTGTGCACGGGCGGCCCCGCCCATCTGTACTCCGACCGGGTGTTCCCGGACAGCCAGCACGGCATGAGCGGCGCGGCCTTTGAGGCCGGGGCAAAGGGAGCAAATCTCCAGTGCTGGCAGTACGGCATCGCCTCTGTGGGCTTTAAGTGGAATCTGTCCGGAAGTTATCAGCAGGCGATCCCGCGCTATGTGTCTGTGGACGAGACGGGCTGCCAAAGGGAGTTCCTGCGCGAGAGCCTAAGCGACAGGGAGATTTTGAATCTTACGTTTTTAAAGGGCTACGAATGGCCCTACGATCCCAGGAAGGCGGAGGGCTCCTCCAAAATTGACCTGATGGTGCTTGGCGAAAGGCAAAAGGGACGGCGGGTGTTTCTGGACTACAGGCAAAACCCCTCGGGCTACGACGTTTCGCTTTTTGATAAGGAGACGCAAAGCTACCTTGCCAACTGCGGGGCGCTAAAGGAAACGCCGATCGAAAGGCTTAGGGCGATCAACCCCCCGGCGATCGAGCTGTTTGCCTCCCATAGGATCGACCTGTTTAGCGAGCCGCTTGAGATCAGCGTGTGCGCCCAGCACCACAACGGCGGGATAGCCGTGGACGCGTGGTGGCAAAGCGATGTAAGCGGCCTGTACGCCTGCGGGGAAGCGGCGGGCACCTTCGGCGCGTACCGCCCCGGCGGCAGCGCGCTCAACAGCACGCAGGTGGGCAGTACGCGCGCCGCGCGCCACATTATGCGTCAGGAGCGCGCTTGCGCCGCGCCGGATTTTGCCCCGCCCCTTCTGCCCAGGGGGGATGCAAGCGATTTGACGGCGTATTTCCAAACACAGATGAGCCGCTTTGGGGGCATCCAACGGGACGCCGGAGCGCTTAAGCGCCTTAAGGAAGAGGCGCTTTCGGCGCTTGAAAACGCGGAGGAAGCGCGCCTTGACGATCCAAAGCTCCTTGAGCGCATCCTGCTGAAGGACATCCTGCTTACGCTGGTTTACGTAACGGACGCCATGCTCTACGCCCTTTCCCATGCGGATGCGGGGGTGCTTGAGACCGATAAGACGGGCAGCCGCCGCGTGCCGCCCCGACCGGCGGCAAAACGGGATCTGTGGTTTGAGAGAGTTTGGAAGGCAGCCTCACAGAGCGAAAAAAATAAGCTGGACGGCTGACAAAGGAAAAGTCAAGCCCTTCAGCGTTATTTACATTTGACAAAATCATCACATTTTTCCGGCTACAAATTCACATGTTAAATCGCCCCAGGCGCTTGATTTTGGTGTAACTACATCATATAATAACCTTAACGAAGACGCGCGGAGGTAACGGTCTGCGCGTTCTATTTGTCACTATTTAAACACGGAGCGAGTATCATGATTGAAATGATCATCAAGCGCGACGGGCGCAAGGTACCCTTTAACGAGCAAAAAATCAGCGATGCCATCACCAAGGCGTTCCAGGCCAGCGGCAGCGCAAAAAGCGCCAGCGTGGCCCAGGAGCTGGCCCACCAGGTGGTCGCACGCATCAACGCCGACGAATCGATCGGCATCCCCACGGTGGAGGAGATCCAGGACATCGTGGAGCGCGTGCTGCTGGACAACGGATTTGTAAATACCGCCAAGAGCTATATCGTTTACCGCGCCGAGCGCAGCCGCGTGCGTCAGATGAACACGCGCCTGATGCGCATCTATGACGATATCACCTTCAAGGCGGCCCGCGACAGCGACATCAAGCGCGAAAACGCCAACATCAACGGCGATACCGCCATGGGCGCCATGCTGAAGTACGGCTCCGAGGGCGCAAAGCAGTTCAATTCCATGTTCGTGCTGAAGCCCGAGCACGCCCGGGCGCACAACGAGGGCGACATCCACATCCACGATATGGATTTTTACACCCTCACCACCACCTGCACCCAGATCGACCTGGTGCGGCTGTTTGAGGGCGGCTTCTCCACGGGTCACGGCGTGCTCAGAGAGCCAAACGACATCGCCTCCTATTCCGCGCTGGCCTGCATCGCCATCCAGGCAAACCAGAACGACCAGCACGGCGGCCAGAGCGTGCCCAATTTCGACTACGCCATGGCCGTGGGCGTGCGCAAGACCTTCGTCAAGCGCTACCGCGACAACATGGTGCGCGCGCTGGAGCTCACCTGCGGCATGGAGGACGCGACCGACAGCGTAAAAGCCTATCTGGCTTCCCTGGAGGAGCGCGGCCTAAAACCGACCCTGGTCGCTAATGAAGACTTTGCCGCCGCGGAGCGGGAGGAGCTTGCAAAGCTCGGCGTACAGGAGGAGGACGCAAAGCGCCTTCAGTCCTTTGCCCATTCCAAGGCGGAAAAGGAGACCGACCGCGCCACCTACCAGGCCATGGAGGCCCTGGTACACAACCTGAACACCATGAACTCCCGCGCGGGCGCGCAGGTGCCGTTTTCCTCCATCAACTACGGCACCGACACCAGCGCTGAGGCGCGCATGGTGATGCGGAATCTGCTGCTTGCCACCGAGGCCGGCCTCGGCCACGGCGAAACGCCCATTTTCCCCATCCAGATCTTCCGCGTGAAGGAGGGCGTCAACTACAATCCCGGCGAGCCCAACTACGACCTGTTCAAGCTGGCCATCCGGGTAAGCGCAAAGCGCCTGTTCCCGAACTTCTCCTTCCAGGACGCGCCGTATAACCTGAAGTACTATAAGCCCGGCCATCCGGAAACGGAGATCGCCTACATGGGCTGCAGGACCCGCGTGGTGGGCAACGTTTACGATCCCACGAGGGAGATCACCTACAGCCGCGGCAACCTCTCCTTTACCTCCATCAACCTTCCGCGCATCGCCATCAACGCCAACCACAACATCGACCTGTTCTTCCGCGAATTGGACAGGATGATGAACCTCACCATCGACCAGCTTACCGAGCGCTTTGCCATCCAGTGCAAAAAGCGCGTGCGCAACTTCCCCTTCCTGATGGGGCAGGGCGTATGGCTGGACAGCGAGAAGCTGGACTGGGACGACGAGGTGGGCGAGGTGCTGAAGCACGGCACCCTGTCTGTCGGCTTCATCGGCCTTGCGGAGACGCTGAAGGCCCTGATCGGCGAGCATCACGGCGAGAGCGAGAAGGCGCAGAACCTGGGTCTTGAGATCATCAGCTACATGCGCCGCAAAATGGACGAGACCAGCAAGGCGCGCGGGCTGAACTATACGCTTCTGGCTACCCCGGCGGAGGGCCTCAGCGGCCGCTTCGTGCGCATCGACAGGGAGAAGTTCGGCGTGATCCCGGGCGTCACCGACCGCGATTACTACACCAACTCCTTCCACATCCCGGTCTACTACAACATCTCCGCCATCCGCAAGATCCAGCTGGAGGCCCCGTATCACGAGCTGACCAACGCCGGCCACATCTCCTATGTGGAGCTGGACGGCGACCCCACCCAGAACCTCGAGGCCTTTGAGAAGCTGGTAAGGGTCATGAAGGAAAGCGGCATCGGCTACGGCTCCATCAACCACCCCGTGGACAGGGATCCCGTGTGCGGCTACAACGGCATCATCGGCGACACCTGCCCCAACTGCGGCAGAGACGAGGGCACCGTGCACTTTGAGCGCATCCGCCGCATCACCGGCTACCTCGTGGGCACCATGGACAAGTGGAACAACGCCAAGCGCGCCGAGGAAGCAGACAGGGTAAAGCACAGCATAGACTAAGAAAAAGACCAAGCCGGGCGGGGCGACCTGCCCGGTTTTTTTAGGGAGCAGGACATGCAAATACAGATCGCAGGCATAGTAAACGATTCCATCGTGGACGGGCCGGGCTTCCGGCTTGCGGTGTTCACCCAGGGCTGCCCCCACGGCTGCCCGGGCTGCCACAATCCACACACCCACGCCTTTGACGGCGGCCATGCGGACACCACCGAGCACATCATCGAGGAAATGCGAAAAAACCCCCTCTTGGACGGGGTCACGCTGACCGGCGGCGATCCCTTCTGCCAGAGCGAGGCCTGCGCCGAGATCGCCGAGGCCGCGCACAAAATGGGCCTGAACGTCTGGGCCTACAGCGGCTGGACGTATCAGCAGCTGATCGAAAAGAGCAAGCAGGAGCCGGAGGTCCTTCGGCTTTTGAACGCCACCGACGTGCTGGTGGACGGGCCCTTCATCCTTGCCCAGCGCACGCTCGAGGCGCGCTTTCGCGGCAGCAAAAACCAGCGCCTGATCGACGTGCCGGCCTCCCTGAAGGCGGGCGAAGCTGTGGACGTCGCTTAGAAAAACAGGCATGGAGCAAGCGCAGCTGTATCTTCGTCCGCTTTTGATGGAGGACGCGCCTAAGATGCTTTCCTGGATGAACGACGCCCAAAGCGTCAGGTATCTTGGCAGCGGCTTTCAAAAAAAGCGGACGCTTGAAGACGTGCAGGATCTGATTTCGCTGACGCTGGACGGAGAGTTCACCGGCGAGACCTGGGCTATAGCGGACGCGGACAGTAACGAATACCTAGGCGAATGCCGCCTGATGCTGCCGGACAAGGCCTCGCGCAGGGCGGAGGTCGCGATCGTGCTTTTGCCAAAGGCGCGGGGAAGGGGGCTTGGCAGGCAGGCGCTTACGCTATTGCTTAAGCGGGCGTTTTGCGAATTGCAGTATAACCGCCTGTACCTGTACTGCGCAGCGGAAAACCTGCCGGCAAAGCTTCTTTACGAAAGTGTGGGCTTTGCCCTCGAGGGGCGGCTGAGAAGCCACATGGCCTTAAACGACGGCGCGCTTACAGACGTGCTTGTGTACGGCCTTTTGCGGGACGAATACGCCGCGCGGCAGACCCTGGAAAAGCGCCCGGAAAAAGAGCCGTAAGCGCGTAACTTCCCGGCAGTTCAAACGACGACGGAAGGCTGACAGACTTTTTCTTTACAGGAGGTCGATTTTATGCTTTTTAAACGCAGCCTTTGCCTTCTTCTCATTTTGGCGCTGTGCCTTGGCGTCTGCCCTGCCCTGATGGAGCAGGAATACAGCCTCGAGCGGCCGGAGGGCTACCGGCAGCTGACCCTGTACTGGGCGGACGAGACGGCGGATTACGCCAAATGCGACGTGTGGATGTGGTTTCCCGGCGCGGACGGCCGGGGACAGCTCTTTCACCCCTGCGCCTACGGCGTGAAGTGCGTTTTGAACGTGCCTGAGGACGTGAAGGAGGTAGGCTTCATCGTGCGCAAAAACTGCTCCGAGCCGGGCGGCGCCAGCTGGGGGCAGGCCACCAAGGATGTGGAGGAGGATCGCTTTGCCGTATTGACGGGCGACGACACCAAAATCTATCTGCTTGCGGGGGACAGTATGCAGTATACCAGCGCGGACGGCGGAAAGACGCTCGAGCCCATCCGCATTTTCACCCTGGCGGGCATCATTTCCGAAACGGAGATCCGCTACATGATCAGCCCCGCCACCCGCATCGAAAGCCTGGCCGAGGTGCAGGTAAAGCAGGACGGGCGCGCTGTCCCGATCACAAAGCTTTCAAGCCTTGGCAACAAGGTGGTCACGGGCGTGATCACTGTGGGGGAGGAGCTGGACATTTCAAAGTCCTACAGCGTATATATCGAGGGCTTTGGCGAAATGCCCGCCGTGCCCACGGAGATCTTCGACAGCAAAGCCTTTCATGAGCGCTGCGCCTACGACGGAAACGACCTTGGCGCGACGATCCAGGGCGATAAGACCGTGTTTAAGCTGTGGGCGCCCACGGCTTCTGAAGTAACGCTGAACCTGTACGCGAAGGGAAACGACGACGGCTCTGAAGAGGGCAAAGCCTGTAAAGCCCTGCCCATGCAGAAGGGCGAAAAGGGCGTATGGAGCGCTGAAGCGCCCTGCGGGCACGGCATGTATTACACCTACAGCGTGACCACCGCCCTTGGCACGCAGGAGCTGGTGGACCCCTACGCTAAGGCCGTGGGGGCCAACGGTGACCGGGGCATGGTGATCGACCTGGCGCTGACCGATCCGGAGGGCTTCCGGGACAGCGGCTTTGAAAGCGCCATAGACAGCTACTCCGATGCGGTGATCTGGGAGGTGCACGTGCGCGACTTCTCAAACACCATCAAAAGCGCGAAGTACCCCGGAAAATACCTGGCCTTTACCGAGTCGGGCCTGGTAAACGAAAGCGGCGAAAGCGTTGGCCTGGATTACCTCAAAAAGCTCGGCATCACCCATGTGCATCTGCAGCCGGTGTACGATTTTGCCACGGTGGACGAGATGTGCGAGGATGGGGACGCGCAGTTCAACTGGGGCTACGATCCCAAAAACTACAACGCGCCGGAGGGCAGCTACGCAACCGATCCTTTCGACGGCGCGGTGCGCGTAAACGAATTCAAGCGCATGGTGCAGGCGCTGCACGAAAACGGCATCGGCGTGATCATGGACGTGGTGTACAACCACACCTACTCCGCCGATTCCAATCTGAACCGCGCGGTGCCCTACTACTATTACCGCTACGGCTACGACGGCACGCCCTCAAACGGCAGCGGCTGCGGCAACGAGACCGCCTCCGAGCGGGCAATGATGCGCAAATACATGGTAGACAGCGTGACCTACTGGCTTACGGAGTACAAGCTGGACGGCTTCCGCTTTGACCTTATGGCGCTGCACGATGTGGAAACGATGCGCCTGATCGAGCAGGCGGTGCACGGGATAAACCCCAAAGCCCTTCTCTACGGCGAGGGCTGGACGGGCGGCACCTCAGCGCTTCGGGACAATTTCAAGGCCAGCCAGGCCAACATCCGCCAGATCGCAGCAAGCGAGGGGGCGATCGGCTCTATCGCCGTGTTCAACGACGCCATCCGCGACGGTCTGAAGGGCAGCGTGTTTGACAAAACCTCCGCGGGCTGGGCAAACGGCAGCGCCACCAAGGTAAACGCCCAGCGCGTGATCTTCGGCCTCACGGGCGGGGCAAAGTCCAACGCCGTCTCATGGCGGGTAAACGACGCGATGGTGGTAAACTACACCTCCTCCCACGACAACAACACCCTGTGGGACAAGCTGCTGCTTTCCGCGCCGGACGCGAGCAACGAGGAGCGCCTTGCCATGAACCGCCTGTGCGGCGCGGCGGTGCTTTTCTCCCGCGGCATGCCCTTTATGCTGGCGGGCGAGGAGATGCTGCGCACGAAGCAGGGCGACGAAAACAGCTACGCCTCCTCCGACGAGATCAACAGCATCGACTGGGAGGCGCTAAAGCCCGGCAGCGACGCATATAATATGAGCCGCTACTACGCGGGCCTCATCGCCCTTCGCCGGGGTGACTGCGATTTCCTTTCCGACATCACGCCCGAGTGCGAGATCGTAAACGGCAACGCGATCCTTATGACCTGGACGCGGGACGGCGAGATCATAGCCCGCGCTGCGCTCAATCCCGGGCAAAGCGAGCTGAGCTTCGCGCCCCCGGAGGGCTGGACAGGCTACACGATCCGCGTGCAGGGCGACCAGTCCAACCTTACCCAAAGCGCAAGCGGCGCCTTCACCGTCTATCCGATAAGCGCCACCCTGATCACAAAGGCAGAATAACACAACGCGGCCTCCCGAAAAGGGAAGCTGCATAAAAAATCCCGGGATTTCTGCACAACTAAAATATCCCGGGGAGGCTTGGAGGGGGCGCAACCCCTCCAAGTTCAATCCGCAGGGGCAGCTTTGCCGCCCCGAGGACGTGATTTTTGTGGAGGGAGCGAAGCGAAGCGGAGACGACCGGAACAAATAATCGCTTCCGCTCAGTTTTTGCGCCCGGAAATTTCCCGCAGGAAATTTCAGCAAAAACTGTAAACCTCTTGCCCATGCTTAAACGCCCGGCGTTTTGATGAACTTACATATAAGAACAAAACAGCCAATCGCCTGAAATGAATCTCCGATTCATTTCAAGCGATTTCCAGCGCTATTTCCATCATCTGCGTGAAGGAGACCTGGCGCTCCTCGGCGCTCAGGCCCTCTCCGGTGAAGGGGTCGTCCGAGATCGTGCAGATGGCAAGGGCCTTTTTGCCGGCGCGGGCGGCGTTCAGATACAAGGCGGCGGCCTCCATCTCTACGGCCAGCACGCCAAGGGCGCGCAGCTTGCCAAGCGGCTGGCTTTCGTCATAGAAGCAGTCGGAGGAGTAGAGGGGGCCGGGCACCATGTGGACGCCGAGCCTGCGCGCGGCGTTTACGGCCTTTTCCAGCAGGGAGTAGTCGCAGCAGGGGGCCACCATGCCGTCAAAGCCGAACTGCTTGCCGTAGGCGCTGTTGGTGTAGGCGCTTAGGCCTGCAACGACGTCTCGCACGTGCAGGGTGGGCTGCACCATGCCTGCGGTGCCGATGCGGATGATTTTTTCCACGCCATAGAAATTGTACAGCTCGTAGCTGTAGATGCCGATGGAGGGCATGCCCATGCCGGAGGCCATCACGGATACGCGCTTGCCCTTATAAAAGCCCGTGTAGCCCTGCACTCCGCGCACGTTGTTGACCAGCACCTTGTCCTGCAAAAAGGTATCGGCGATGAATTTGCTGCGCAGCGGATCGCCGGGCATCAGCACGGTTTGGGCAAAGTCGCCGATTTTGGCGCTGTTATGCGGGGTGGGGACGTGAGTCTCAGCCATATGAACACCTCTTTAAGTTTTTCTGCATTATATAACACGACGGAGAAGATTGCAAGCGCGGGAGGGGAAAGAGTACAAAAACAGCCGGGCATGGAAACCCGGGAGCTTTCAATACAGAATATAGACAAAGCGCCCGGCGCATGCTATAATCTGCTCATCCAAAACCGCCAGCTGAAAGAAGCGAAGGAGTGAAGCGCATGATCCAAAATAAGTCTCTCATCCCCCGCGCGGATATGATCCGCTGCGCCCTGTGTGACAACGCCCCCTGCGACGCGGCGTGCGACAATATAAAGCCCGCGTCCCTTTTGCGCAGCGTATGGTTTATGAACGAGCAGTGCGCCGCGCAGCGCCTGCCTAAGGAAAATCCCTGCCTTTTGTGCTCCGCGCCCTGCGAAAGGAGCTGCGCGCGGGCGGGCAGCGTGCCGATCAGGGACATCGTAAACCGGCTCTACTATCAGGTAAAGCCCCAGTGCGAAACGCCACTTGCGTCAAACGAAAGACGCCTGCGCACGGAGATCTGTGGGATCCCGCTGGAAAATCCGTTTTTGCTGGGCTCCTCGGTGATCGCAAGCACCTACGATATGTGCGCAAGAGCCTTTGACGCGGGCTGGGCGGGCATCTGCTTTAAGACCGTCTGCACGCTGGACATCCACGAGGCGTCTCCCCGCTTTTCCGCCGTGACGGGGGCCGACGGCAGCATCATCGGCTTTAAAAACATCGAGCAGCTCTCCGATCACAGCGTGGCGGAGAATATGCGCATCTTTCAAAGCCTGAAGCAGAACTACCCGACGAAATTCATTCTGGCCTCCATCATGGGACAAAACGAGGCGGAGTGGGGCGAGCTTGCCCGCCTGTGCCAGGAAAACGGCGCGGACGCGGTGGAATTGAACTTTTCCTGCCCCAACATGGCCGAGGGGGGACTGGGCTCTGACATCGGCCAGGTGCCGGAGCTTGTAAAGCGCTATACCGCCGCGGCAAAAAGCGCCTGCTCCATACCGGTGCTTGCAAAGCTTACGCCAAACGTTTCGCACATGTCTCCTGCGGCGGAGGCGGCCCGGCAGGGCGGCGCGGACGGCCTTAGCGCCATCAACACCATCAAATCCATCGTGGGGGTCAATCCCCATACCTATGTGTCCATGCCGGCGGTGCACGGCCTAAGCGCCGTGGGCGGCTACAGCGGAAACGCGGTAAAGCCCATTGCCCTGCGCTTTATCGCGGAGCTTGCGCAAAATCCAAAGCTTTCGGGCATGCACCTGTCCGCCATGGGCGGCGTGGAGACCTGGCTGGACGCGCTGGAATTCATCCTGCTGGGCGCTTCGTCCATCCAGGTGGTGACGGCGGTCATGCAGTACGGCTACCGCATCATAGACGATCTTAAGGCGGGGCTGCAGCTCTATCTTGCGGAGAAGGGCTTTGACAGCGTTTTGCAGGCGGTGGGCCTGGGCCTGGACAGCGTAAGCCCCACCACGGACACCCTGGAGCGCGACAGCGTGATCTATCCGCGCTTTTTGCGCGAGCGCTGCATCGGCTGCGGCCGGTGCATGGTCTCCTGCCGGGACGGCGGGCATCAGGCGATCGAAATGGACGCCCAGCGCCGCCCGAGGCTGAACGGCAAAAAATGCGTGGGCTGCCATCTGTGCACGCTGGTATGCCCCCAGCAGGCCGTCGTGCCGGGCACCCGGCGGGTGAATCCCGGCGCGAAAGGTTGACAAGACGGAACACGCGTGGTAAAATTGCACAGTAAACCGTAAAAGTGTGCACAAATGAACCGCTAACGTTTCATGCATCGCAAGTCCGCGCGCCCGATCGCGGCGCGCTTCTTTTCTTGGAAGGAGATTGCACCGTGTCGGTCGTAAGACATGTAAGGCCAAGCAGCGCACCCTGGTATCAGCGCGTGGGCCGCGCCCTCAGGCGCGATCGCTGGCTGTTTTTGATCATGCTGCTGCCCACCGTGTATTACCTGATGTTTTGCTACTATCCCATGTACGGGATCGTGCTGGCGTTCAAGGATTTTCACCCGAAGCTGGGGATCGTGGGCAGCACCTGGGTGGGCTTTCGCTACATCGGGATGATCTTTCAGGACAAGTACTTCTGGCGCGTGTTTGGAAACACGATCTCGTTGAATCTTTTAAACCTCATTATTTCCTTCCCCGCGCCGATCATTCTGGCGCTGCTTTTGAACGAGGTCGGCAGCAAGACCTACAAAAAGACCGTGCAGACGATCACCTACCTTCCGCACTTTTTGAGCGCGGTGGTCATCGTGGGCATGATAAACGACATGTTCAATTCCACGGGCATGGTAAATACCATATTATCTGCCCTGGGCGCGCCGAAGGTCGCGTTCCTCACCGCCGCCAAGTGGTTCAGGCCCCTCTATATCGGCAGCAACATCTGGACGAACATCGGCTGGGACAGCATCATCTTTTTAGCGGCGCTGGCCGGGCTGGACATGGAATTGTACGAGGCCGCGCGAATCGACGGCGCGGGGCGCTGGAAGCAGACCCTGCATGTGACGCTGCCCGGCATCCTGCCCACGATCGTGATCATGCTGATCCTTGCGATGGGCAGGATCATGAACGTCTCTTTCCAGAAGATCTGGCTGATGATGAACGGCGGCAACCAGCAGGTGGCGGACGTGATCTCCACCTACGTTTATCAAAGGGGCATCGTAAAATCCGACTTCAGCTACGCAACGGGGGTAAACCTGTTTCAGTCGCTGATATCGCTTTTGTTCGTCAGCGTGACAAACGCCGTTTCCCGGCGCGCCACGGAGACCTCGCTGTGGTAAGGGGGAAGAAAGCATGATCACTGTAAACAATAAGCTTAAGGCCTCCAGTCAAAACCACATCCGCGAGGGCGGCGCGGCCCGGACGGCCTTTACGGTTTTCAACTACTGCTTTTTGATGCTGCTGATGCTGATCACCCTGTATCCGCTGTACCTTACGGTGATCGTGTCCATCAGCAACGGAATGAACGTGATGCGGGGCGAGGTGACGCTCCTGCCGATGAGCATCACGCTTGAGACCTACAAAAACATCTTCAAGGGCGACATCTGGATCTACATGCGCAACTCCGTATTCTATACGGTCCTGGGAACGCTGTTCAACATCGTGATGAGCTGCCTTTGCGCCTACCCGCTCACGCGCAAAAGCTTTTGCGCCAGGCGCTTTTACACCGCGATGGTCACGGTGACGCTGTTTTTCTCCGGCGGCATGGTGCCGATGTACCTGACCGTGCAGCAGTACGGGCTGATGGATACGATCTGGGCGCTCATCCTGCCCGGCGCGATCTCCACCTACAATATGATCATCATCCGCACGGCCTTTGCCTCCATCCCGGAAAGCCTGATCGAAAGCGCGCAGCTGGACGG
>CADBNW010000072.1 GCA_902796025.1 uncultured Eubacteriales bacterium | reverse complement strand
TTTGCTCACCCAGATCGTGGCCGTGCCCTGCTCCATCTTCTTTGCGCGCCTTGCGGATAAGATCTCCGCGCGCCGGGCGCTGATCGGTGCGGTATGCGTGTACCTGCTGGTGTGCATGGTGGGCTTCTATATGGGCTACTCCATGGAGCCCTCACAGGAGGCCTACAACAGGGTCTATGAAGAAGCGCTTGCAGCGGCAGATGTTCCGGAGGAGCTCAAGAGCGCTGCGGAAGAGGTCATCGAAGAACTAAAGGACATCCATCTATCCAATGCGGATACCTTAAGCAAATACCTTAAGCCAATGGACGAGTCAACACTTCTTAGCGAAGAGGAGCAGTTCAAATATCGCTTTGCCCCGGAGGTGGAAAAGGCCGCCCAGGCCGCTCAGGCGGAGCGCGACGCCTTCGCAAGCGCCAGACAGACATCCACCGTTCTTTTCTGGATCATGGCAGTACTGGTCGGCACGGTGCAGGGCGGCATACAGGCGGTTTCCCGCTCGTACTTTGGAAAGCTCATCCCCAAGGAGCGCTCAAACGAGTTCTACGGATTTTTCGACATTTTCGGAAAGTTCGCCTCCTTCCTTGGTCCCGTCATCTATTCCACCACCGCCGCGCTCAGCGGCCGCAGCAGCTACGGCGTGCTTGGACTTGCGCTTTTGTTCATAGCCGGTCTTGTCCTCTTGCTTTGCGGCAAGGAGCACTTTGGCCACCTCGAAAAGCACGGTATGAAATGATCCTGCTAAGCATCAAAACCGGACGGCGGACCCTGTTTTGCCGTCCGGTTTATTGGTTCACAATCAATTCATCCTTCCTTAATCCAATTTAATCTTGACTAAATTGATTTATGCCGTCATAATTTCCTTGCGGAGGTGAACAGGAGTGGATGACAGAGTCATCAAGGCCATGGGCGAGCCGAATCGCCTGCGTTTGATGAAGCTGATGAGCGAGCGCAGCTACTGCGTAAAGGCGCTTTCCCACGCGAGCGGACTTAGTGAATCGTCCGTGTCCCAGCATCTGAAGCTGCTGCGCGAGGCAGGCTTGGTCGTGGGCGTAAAGCGTGGCTTTTACACCCATTACGCGGTGGAGCGCGAGGCTTTACAGCAAGTGATCGACGAGCTCAGCGCCATGCTCAATATGCGGCGCAAGCCCTGTGACGGGCCGTTTTACGGCTGCACCGAGGCGGAGTACATACGATGTCAGGCTTATGTGCCGCCCGAAAAACGTTAAAATCGGAGGAAATGAACCTGTGCTGAAACGCTTTGTTGCTTACTACAGGCCCCACAAAAAAATGCTGGCACTGGATCTGCTGGCCTCGCTGTTCATATCGGTGATCGGCATGGTCTATCCGGTGATCACGCGCAAAATGCTGAACGACTACATTCCCAATAGGCTCTACCGCGCGATCGTGATTGCGGGAGCTGTTGTGCTGATCCTCTACGTCATTCGCATGCTGCTGCGCTATTTCGTGCAGTATTACGGGCATCTGATCGGCGTGGGCATGCAGTCGCAGATGCGCCGCGATTTGTTTGCGCACCTTGAAAAGCTGCCCTTCAGCTATTACGACGACCACGAGACCGGCCGCATCATGAGCCGCATGACGAGCGATCTGTTCGAGGTGTGCGAGCTTGCGCACCACGGGCCGGAGAATCTTCTGATCAGCTCCATCATGATCATCCTCTCCTTCAGCTACCTGATGAGCATCCAGCCGCTGCTTACGCTGATCGTGTTTGCGTGCGTGCCGATCCTGGTATACGTCACCATGCACTTTCGCAAGCCCATGCGAAACGCCTTCGACGCGCGCCGCAAAAGCAACGCTACCATCAACGCTGCCGTCGAAAGCAGCGTGACCGGCATCCGCGTGACCAAGGCCCTATACCAACAGCGGGCTTGAGATCGAAAAATTCAAAAAGGGCGATCTGGAATTTGTGGACGCCTCCCGCAAGACCTATCACGCGATGGCGCGGTTCCTCTCCTCCACCGCATTCGTGACGGACGTCTTCAACGTCATCATCCTTATCGCGGGCGGCCTTTTCCTCTACTCGGACAAGATCACCTTTGGCGACTACTCCACCTTTATCGTGTCGGTCAACCTGTTTATCAGCCCCGTAAACACGCTTATCAACTTTATGGAGCAGTTTCAAAACGGTGTCAGCGGCTTTAAGCGCTTTCTTGAGATCATGGATGTGCAGCCCGAATACGAGCAGCCAAACGCCCGCGCGCTTACAGACGTAAAAGGTCAAATCGATTTTAAAAACGTCTCCTACTCCTACGACGAGGGCCGCGAGGTGCTGCATAACGTAAACCTGCACATCGAGCAGGGCAAAAAGCTGGCGCTGGTCGGCCCCTCCGGCGGCGGCAAAACGACGCTTTGCCATCTGCTGCCAAACTTCTACCGGCTTGAGGACGGCTCCGGCTCCATCGAGATCGACGGGCAGGACATCCGCTCCCTGACGCTGGACAGCGTGCGCCGCAGCATCGGCATCGTGCAGCAGGATGTGTTCCTGTTTGTGGGCACCATCCGCGACAACATCATGTACGGCCGCCCCGACGCCACCGAGGCGGAGATGATCGAGGCCGCAAAGCGCGCCAACATCCACGACTACGTGATGACGCTGGAAAACGGCTACGATACCGAGATCGGCGAAAGGGGCGTAAAGCTCTCCGGCGGGCAGAAGCAGCGCCTCTCCATCGCGCGCGTATTTTTGAAGGATCCCCGCATCCTGATATTGGACGAAGCGACAAGCGCCCTTGACAACACCACCGAGGTGCTCATCCAGCACGCGCGGGACGAGCTGTGCAAGGGCCGCACCACCCTGGTCGTCGCGCACCGCCTGTCCACCATACGAAACGCCGACGAGATCGCCGTGGTCATAAACGGCGCCATCCGCGAGCAGGGTACCCACGAAGAGCTTATGGCGCTTGACGGCACATACAAAAAGCTCTACTCCCTGCAGTTCCGGGAAAACGACATTTTCGAATAAAGCCAATCCCATACAAGCAAGCGCCGCGGGCTCATTGATCCGCGGCGCTTGTTTTTACTAAAATGCTCTGCCTTGTTATCCTACCGGCTGGCCGTCCTGAACGACCAGGTAATCGTAAACATCGGGAAACTCAGTCTTGGGCCTGATCGCCTTTCTGCGCAGGGCTCCGTCGTTTCCGTAGGTCAGCACGTAGCAGTGATCCTGGCTATCCATGTAGCTGTCGTACACCACCTGGATGTAGGCGTCGTTTGCGATGATCGAAACCGGCCAGTAGACGTCCAGATCCTCGTTGTGTCCTACCCAGAGCACCTGTCCTTCATTGCTGATGCAAACGGGAGAGGCATCGTAGTAGCCGATGATATAGATCGTGCCGTCCTTAAGGACGTTTGTGCTGATGCCACCGCTGATCTCCAACGCGGGGCCTTCGGTCAGCGACCACACCTCGTCGCTCCAGGGGCCGATCTCGTAGGCCTTGAGCCCTATACCGCTTGCAAAGGTGACGATCAGGGGCTTGTCCGCAGTACCGGCCACAAAGGCGCTGGTGGAGGTAAGCTCGGTTGCCTGATCTATATATTCCCCGGTCTGCCAAAGCCACTTGCCGCTGGGATCGTAGCAGGCCACCACCATATCCTCGGCGTCTCCCGTGAAGGCCCTTCTTGCGATCACCGTATAGCCGTTAAAGCTCGATTCCAGGACCTCCTCGCCCGCAGCGCGCAATTGCTCCATGCTGGGCCTGTCCAGATCCTCAAAGGGGCTCTTGGTGTTTTGCACTTCTTCGATGTAAGCGGCGAGGTATTGCAGGCTTATGTAGCCGTAGGCCTCGTCCACTCGGCAGTAAGCATAAGTGTCACTCACCTGCGCGCATTCGTACACCACGGTGCCAAGGGGCACGCGCTTTAGCTGCGCGGAATTCGGCGTGGGACGGGCGCGCAGCGAGACCCACTCGTTGCAGTTCGTGACCACCATTGCAAAGGGCAGCGGCGGATAGACGACCGCTGTGGTCGCGGTAGGCGTCGCGCTTGGGCGAACGGTCGGGGTCGGGGTGACCTTGACGGTGTAATCCGCGGTCTTTAGGTACTTGGACAGAATGAATCCGGTCTTTCCCTTATATTCGCACTTGATAAAGTTGCCCGGCCAGTAGACGCAGCCTGTCACGATCGCGCCAAGGGGCACCTTGATCAGCCTGTCGCTTTTGCTGTCCGGCTCCACACGCAGGGAAACATACTCGTTGCAGTTGTACACCATCTGGTTTTTCAAAACGTCCTGGGGGCTAGGGATGTCCGTGCGCGTCTTCAGATAGTCCGCCAGGATATAGCCGTAGGTGTCGCCCCATTTGCAGTACACAAAGCCGTTTCCAGCGTCCGAGCAGTCTGTCACCAATTCGCCGAGGTGTACCTTTTTAAGGCGCTCGCTCTTTTTGTCCGGGCTTTGCCGCAGGGACACATAATCGTTGCACTTTACCACCTGCATAACGTCGCTTACTTCAATGGCAAGCGCTTTCAGCTGCGGCAAGGCCGTCAGCATCAGCGCGGCGCACAGAAGCGCGCATAACCACTTTTTCATATGCAGCCTCCTATTTATTATTGCAAGCATATTATGCTACCGAACTGTTGTTTTGTCAAGCGCGCCGGACGATCAAACATGCGTTTGCGGCCGCGGGCGCACGCCCACGCTTTCCCGCTCCACAAGGCTGCATTCCAGCAGCATGTGGCTCACCGTCCCGCTGTCGCCGTCCAGCAGCATGCTGACCGCCTGGCGCCCCATCAGCTTTCTGTCGATGTGGATCGTGGTAAGCGGCGGGTGGATGAGCTCTGCCACCTTCAGATCGTCGCAGCCCATCACGGACACGTCCTGCGGGATGCGAAGGCCCTCTTCTTTTAGCAGGCGGCACATGGAAAGGGCGATCATGTCCCCGGCGCAGAACCAGGCGTCCGGCTTTTGCGCAAGGTCGTGATAGTAGGGCATCAGCGCCGGAACACTGTCCAACAGCTCAAAGGACTGGCGGCTGCCCAGGATGCACATGCTCTCGTCCGGCCGGATGCCGCGCTTTTCCAGCGCCTGTCGAAAGCCGCACCAGCGCTCGTATACGCTTTGCACTCCAAAGGCCGGGCCCGCAAAGCCGATGCGCCCAAAGCCCTTGTCCAGCAGGTATTCCGCCGCGCGCCGGCCGGCGTTTATGTTATCCGCGCTTACGGACGATATCGGCAATTCGCTTCGGATATCCACGCATACTACCCGCTGGCCCGAATCGCAGATGCGCTTTAAATACTCCGTATCTAAGCGGCCTATTGCAAGATACCCTGCCGGGCTCAGGCCCTGCGGCACGGCAGGCAGGCGCATTTCCCTTTGCGCCTGGGTGTTTACGCCAAAAGTCACCATCGTAAGGCCTCTCGCGCGCGACTCATGCTCGATGGCCCAGAATACGTCGCTGTAGAAGGAGCCGTCGTCTCTGATATAGGAAGGGACCAGCGCCACGATGCAGCTTTGCGCTTCGCTTGCACCCGCTTCGCCGCGAAGATAGCCCAGGTTTCTGGCGGTCTCCAATACGCTTTTTCGCAGCACCTCGCTTACGCCGGCCTTCCCCGCCAGCGCCAGCGACACCGCATTTTTAGACACGCCCAGCCTTCTGGCAATGTCGTCCATGGTCACGGTTTTTCTGCGATTCTTTTCGGGCATAAAAACACCTTCTTTTCTATTAAGCAAAGGATAACATTTTTTACATTTAATGTCAAGCGATTCAAGTTATATTTCAAGCTCTTTCAGTAAATAATTTAAATAAATTCCAATATCACATAGAATTTTCTTCCGTCGTTTTAGGGGCTTCTGCCTAATTTGTGGATTTTTTTCTTCACATCACTTGACACATAAGCTCGTTTTGTGTACACTATTACTTGACACGGGCAAAAGCCCGAAATTTACAAAGGAGTGAAAACCGATGAAGAAACTTCTCTCATTGCTGCTTGCGCTGTGCCTGATGCTCAGCGTCGCCGCCATGGCTGAGACCGCAGCGGACGATCCGTACTTCGGACGCTTCGACGAGCCCGTCACTGTGCGCGTGGTCGTAAACGGCGCCGAGAGCGAAGACGGCAGCTGGACCTGGGAAGACAACGAGTGGACCCGTGAGTGGCTGGAGCGCTTCAACATCAAAATCGAAGTGATGTGGAACGCCAACACTGACGAAGCCTACAACACCAAGTTCGCCATGGCCATGGTGACCGGCGAGCTGCCGGATCTTCTGGTCCTCAATCAGAAGCAGTTCCGCGAGCTGCAGGCAGCCGGCAAGCTGGCCGATCTGACCGACTACTACGAGGAAAACATCTATCCTTACCTTAAGGAAAAGGTCCTCGAGGCGCAGCCCCAGTCCGCGCAGGAAGCCGCCTTCGTCGACGGCCGCCGCTACGCCATCACCACCTCCGGCTTCGGCACTGTAAGCCGCTCCATCTTCATCCGCCGCGACTACCGCGAAAAGCTGGGTCTTGAGCTTCCCACCACGATGGAAGAGCTGATCGACATGGGCAAAGCGTTTGTCGATGAAGGCCTTGCCAAGTACGCTTTCGTGCTCACCGACAAGGTGACCGGCAGCGGCTACACCGACATGCAGGCCGTGTGCAACGCCTATGGCGCATATCCGGGCATCTGGGTAGAGGGCGAGGACGGCAAGCTGGTTTACAGCCCCACCACCGAAGCCATGCACACCACCCTTGATATCTTCAAGGACCTCTACGATAACGGCTACATTCAGCCCACCTTCGCCACCGAAGTCAGCGACAACGTGACCGCCTACATCAAAAACGGTGAGGTCGGCATCCTGGGCAGCGACTTCTGGGTAGCCACCTGGCCGCTCCCCATCACCTATGAGGATGGCAGCGTCATCGATTGGGACATCATCTCCGTGCCCGGCAGCGAGACCAACGACGACTTCCACGTACAGGGCACCGGCTCCGCCGCGTCCATCAGCTACGTCTGCGTCAACGCCGAGTGCGAGCATCCCGAGGCCGTGCTGCGCCTGTTCAACCACACCTGCTCCGTGAACACCGACCCTGACCTGCAGGAGACCGAGCGCTTCCACACCGTGAAGCTCGAGGACGGCACCGAGATCAGCGTTCACATGCACAACCCCACCATCCGCTACTGGTCCGTGCCCAACGTAAACACCCTGACCGGCTGGGCCGTGAAGGAAGCACTGGACGGCAACACCCAGTACCTGGCCGAGCAGCCCCATTATCAGCAGCAGTATGACAACGTGCAGAAGTACCTGGCCGCCGTCGAAGCCGGCGACAAGGACGCCATCAAGGCCTCCTGGGGCAGCTACAAGCTCTTCGGCGGCGTTGGCAGCATCTTCTACAACTTCTATGAGCTGTATCACGGCGACAAGTTCATCTTCGACGCGCTGACCGAGAAGAGCGAGGACTATGACCGCCTGTGGGGCGCCCTGACCCAGTACGAGAACACCTTCTACGTAAACTACATCTGCGGCACCGAGGAGACCACCTTCGAAGAGTTCGTACAGAACTGGAAGGATATGGGCGGCGCTCTGCTGACCGAGCAGGTAAACGCTGGCCGTTGATCCTTAAGACGCAGTTAGCTTAACGCACTTTGGGCTGTCCGCCAAAGCCCGCAGGCAGAAGCGGGCAGCCCAATTTCTTGATAAAAAGCTTTAAACCCAGGAAGACCTGTTTCCCAATACTGCGACAACCAAAGGAGGCATAGCCTTATGACTTCCGGCGCTTCCAGGCCGCTGCTGCTTAAGCGGCCCCACAAAAAAAGCGTGCGCACCGATTACATGCTCTGCGCGATGCTGATCCCCGGCTTTATCTACCTTGGCATATTTGAATTTGCGCCGCTGTTCGGCCTTGTGATTGGATTTCAGGATTTCAAGCTTTCCACGGGCGTGTTTCACTCCGCCTGGAAGGGGCTTGACAATTTCAGATATATATTTACGATGTATCCGGGCTTTTGGAACATCGTCAAAAACACTGTTGAGATCGCGCTGTTAAAGCTTTGCTTTGGCTTTACCGCTCCGATCGTGGTAAGCCTTATGCTGCACGAGGTCACCCACACCGTCTATAAGCGAACGATCCAAACCCTCGTCTATATCCCCCACTTTGTGAGCTGGGTCATTCTGGCGGGTATCCTTCGCAGCATGCTGGATCCGGATAACGGCCTTATCAACCATCTGATCAAGCTCTTTGGCGGCACGCCCGTTTACTTCCTTGGCAGCAACTCCACCTTCCGCGGCGTGCTGGTCGTATCCGACGTATGGAAGGGCTTTGGCTGGGGCACGATCATCTACATGGCCGCCCTCACCGGCATCGATCCCGCCCTGTACGAGGCCGCGACCATCGACGGCGCAAACCGCCTGCAGCGCGCGATCCACATCACCCTGCCCGGCATTTTGCCAATCATCACCCTGAACCTCATCCTGTCGATCCCCGGCATCCTGAACGCGGGCTTCGACCAGATCTTTAACCTCTACAACGAGCGCGTATACAAAACTGCAGACGTTCTGGACACCTTTATTTACCGCCTTGGCATTTTGGACAGCCAGTATGCCCTGTCCACGGCTATCGGCATGGTAAAGAGCGTCATCGGTTCGGTGCTTTTGGTCGGCAGCTACAAGTTTGCTGAAAAAGCCGTCGGCTACAAGGTATTTTAGAAGGGAGGAGCACCTATGGCAACCGCAGAAGAAAAAGCCAAAAATCTGGTAATGACCCGCAATCGCCAGATTCGTTCCTCGCCCGTGGAAAAGCTGTTCACCTTTCTGATCTACGGCATCCTGGGCATTCTGGGTGCAAGCTGCATCCTTCCCTTCATCCACCTGATCGCGCTGTCCTTTTCGGGCTCCGATCCCATCAAGGCCGGCATCGTTTCCCTCTGGCCCATCGACTTTAACACCGACGCCTACAAATACGCGCTGGATCATCCCGCCTTCATGCGCGCTTTCGGCATATCGGTTTTAAGAGTCATCGTGGGCGTAAGCCTCTCCTTGGCGATGCTCATTCTTACCGCCTATCCCCTTTCCAAGTCGAACGAGGCCTGCCCGCTGAATCCCATTTTCAAGGCCCTGATGATCGTCGCAATGCTTACCGGCGGCGGACTGATCCCCATGTATCTGGTGATGAGCTGGCTTGGCCTTACCAACACCTTCTGGGCGCTGGTGGTGCCCGGTATGCTGAGCCTTTGGAACTGCTTCATGGTGATGAACTTTTTCAGGAACGTGCCTGGCGAGCTGGAGGAAGCCGCCATCGTGGACGGCGCGAACTCCTTCCAGGTAATGGTGCGCGTCTACGTTCCACTCTCTGTCCCGGTCATCGCCTCTATGGCGCTGTTTACGGGCGTCGGCCACTGGAACGACTGGTTCGGTGGCATGCTGTACATGGCGCGTTCCCGCGATTATCCTTTGCAGACCTACCTGCGCCAGGTGGTCACCACGCCGAACTTCTCCACCCTCACCATCGAAGAAATGCAAAAGTACGCACAGATCACCTCCAAAAACAATCAGGCGGCGCAGATCCTCATTGCCACGATCCCCATCATGTGCGTCTATCCCTTCCTGCAAAAATACTTCATGACCGGACTTACCCTTGGAGGCGTAAAAGGATGAAGCATTATTCCCTGTACGAAATTCTTACCGCTCTGAAATCTCAGAGCGGTATGCCTTATGCGCTGGAGGCGGACGCAAAGCAGCGCGCCATAAAGACCGTGCGCGAAAACCCGGACTATACGTGGTTTATTCCTGCCTTCGAAAAGCACGTAGCGGAATATGCCAAAACGCCCGTTGTCGCTCCCAGCTATCAGGCACTGGCTGACTGGAAGCGCCGGGGCGAGCGCGGCGACTTTGACCGGGCGATGTATGCCATCCGCACGCGCTTGAACCGCATGTGGCTTGCGACGCTTGTGGAGATCCCCGGCGCAAGGCCGCTGCTTGAGGACGCGCTTTACGCCTACATCCATTTGCACACCTGGTCGCTTGCTGCCCATCACTTTGAAAACGTGCTGGAGGACTATTGGGACAAGCCCGTCTCCCCCTTGGACGAAACCGGGCGCATCAGCGGCATCGGGCGAAGCCGCAAGCAGTGTCTGGATCTTTGCTCCTGCTCCGGCGCCGCGATCCTTGCCGAAATGACGCAGTCGCTTGAGGGGATGATCGACGAGAACCTTCTGCGCTGGGCCAGGCAGGAATGCTTCGAGCGGGTGCTAAAGCCCTTTATGAGCCTTTCCCCCTTCCCCCATTTTGAAATCAATCCCAACAACTGGTCCGGCGTATGCATGGGTTCGATCGGCATCGCCGCCATGTATCTGATCACCGATCCCGATACCCTTGCTCCGGTTTTGATGCGCGTGCTTGAGGGCATGCAGGTGCACGAAAACGGCTACCGCGACGACGGCGCAAGTCCCGAGGGCTTTGGCTACTGGCAGT
>CADBNW010000071.1 GCA_902796025.1 uncultured Eubacteriales bacterium | reverse complement strand
GACCTTCGCCGTGGGCGAGAGGGCGCGCAGTCCGTCCACCATGCCAAGGCCCGCGCGCAGGATGGGCACGATGGTAAAGTCCTCCGCAAGCACCGGGCTGTCAAATGTGCGAAGCGGCGCCTGCACGCGCACGTCCTTGAGCTTCAGATCCTTTAGCGCCTCGTAGCCCATCAGCATGGTAAGCTCGTTCACCAGCTCGCAAAATTCCTTGCTGCCGGTATGCACGTCGCGCAGGTGCGTGACCTTATGGGCGATCAGCGGATGGTTGACGATGACCGTATTCTCCAGAAACTTTTCCATTTCTACACCCCTATTTTGTATTATAGAAAGCACCGTTTCGCGCCAGGCGAAACGGTACCCTTTGTTTATGCGTCTTCAGACTCCCCGTCAGTTAGCTGCGGTTTATCGCTGCCTTCCAGCGCGCTGCCCTCCTGATAGATCAGCGTGGGCGGCGCGGTCCTCTCCACCGCTTCTTTGGTGATCACGCACTTTTTCACGTTCTTTTTGTCCGGCAGGTCGAACATGGTGTCAGTCATGATCTCCTCGATGATGGCTCTGAGACCTCTTGCGCCGCTTTTGCGCGCCATGGCTTTGGCCGCGATGGTCTTAAGCGCTTCGTCGGTAAATTCCAGTTCCACGTCGTCCATGCTCAGCAGCTTTGCGTACTGGCGGCACAGCGCGTTTTTGGGCTTGGTCAAAATGCTCACCAGCGCGTCCTCGTCCAGGGGACTGAGCGTGACGATCAGGGGAAGGCGGCCGATAAATTCCGGGATCAGGCCGAATTTCAAAAGATCCTCCGGCTCCAGATACTTCAGCACGTCGTCCTTCATTTTTTCCTTCTGACCCTTGATCTCCGCGCCAAAGCCCAGGCTCTTTACGCCGATCCTGCTTTCCACGATGTGCTCGATGCCCTCGAACGCGCCGCCGCAGATAAAGAGGATGTTGGTGGTGTCGATCTTGATAAACTCCTGCTGGGGATGCTTGCGCCCGCCCTGCGGCGGCACGTTGGCCACGGTGCCCTCCAGCATCTTAAGCAGCGCCTGCTGCACGCCCTCGCCGCTTACGTCGCGGGTGATGGAGCGGTTTTCGCTCTTGCGGGCGATTTTGTCTATTTCATCGATGTATATAATTCCCTTTTCCGCCCTGCGCACGTCCCAGTCGGCGTTTTGCAAAAGGCGAAGCAGCACGTTTTCCACGTCCTCGCCCACGTATCCGGCCTCGGTGATGCTGGTGGCGTCACCGATGGCAAAGGGCACGTTCAAAACCTTGGCCAGGGTCTGGGCAAGGTAGGTCTTGCCGCAGCCGGTCGGGCCAAGCATCACGATGTTGGACTTTTGCAGCTCCACATCGTTTTTGCGGCCCTTGTAGTTGATGCGCTTATAGTGATTGTACACCGCCACGCTCAGCGCCTTTTTGGCCTTGTCCTGACCTACGACATACTGATCCAACACCTCCTTGATCTGGGAGGGCAGCATGGCGCGCACCTCCGCGCCGCCGCTCGTGGAGGGGCTCAGCACGTCGTCGCTCATGATCTCCTGGCACAAAAACAGGCACTCGTCGCAGATGTTTGCGCCCGCGGGGCCCTTGATGAGCCTGCGCACCTCGCTCATTTTCTTTCCGCAGAAGGAGCAGCGCGCCTCGCGGCCGTTATCGTTTGTGTTTGCCATAGTGTACGTGTTCTCCTGTTACCTTCTGGGGGCGATGATCTCGTCGATGATGCCGTAGTCCAGCGCCTGCTGCGCGGTCATGTAGTTGTCGCGCTCGGTATCGGCGGCGACCTTTTCCACGTCGTTGCCGGTGTTTTTGGCAAGCTCCTCGTTCATCTTCTGGCGGATGCGGCGAATGTGCTCCGCGTGGATCAGGATCTCCGTGGCCTGTCCCTCCGTGCCGCCCAGGGGCTGATGGATCATGACCTCGCTGTTGGGCAGCGACTTGCGCTTTCCCTTTGCGCCCGCGGCCAGCAAAAACGCAGCCATGGAGGCCGCCATGCCGATGCACAGGGTGGACACCTCGCACTTCAAATACTTCATGGTGTCATAGATCGCCATGCCCGCGCTTATGGAGCCGCCGGGGGAATTGATGTAGAGCATGATGTCCCGGTCGGGATCTTCCATCTCTAAAAACAGCATTTGCGCGACCACGGTGTTTGCCACGCCGTCGTCGATGGGGCCGCTCAAAAAGATGATCCTGTCCTTCAGCAGGCGGGAGTAGATGTCATAGGCGCGCTCGCCCATGTCGTTTTTTTCGATAACAGTGGGGATCAAATAGTTCTTCATAGCTCCTCCCAGCGAAATGATTCAAACGGCGCGGTCATGCCGCGCCGCTTTCTTTTGGCGCCTGCGCGCCGACAGGGATTATTCGGCCTTGTCTTCGGCCTTGTCCTCGGTCTGCTCTCCGGCCTCATCTTCGGGCTCGGGGGTGGCGCAGGACTTCAAAAAGTCCACGACCTTCTGCATGGTGGTCATGTTCTTAAAGTAGGACAAGCTGCTTTCGGACATCTGGGCCTTGTAGTCCTCCAGGGACTTTTTGCGCTGCTCGGCGGCCTTGGCGATCTCCGCGTCCACCTCTTCGTCGGTGGCCTCGATGGCCTCAGCCTTGCGGATGGCCTCCAGCACCAGCTGGCCCTTTACGCGGCTGGTGGCCTGCTCGCGGTATATTTCGCGCACCTGCTCCTCGGTCTGGCCCATGTACATCAGGTAGTCGCTCATCTTGAGGCCCTGATAGCGCAGGCGCATCTCCATGTCGCGCATCATGTCGTCGATCTCGCTTCTGATCATGGCGTCGGGGATGTCCACCTGGCAGCAGTCGAACACCTTTTCCAGCACTTCGTTTTCAAAATCGTTTTCGGCCTTGGTCTGGGCGTCCTTTTCGAGCTTGGCGCGAACGTCGGCGCGGTACTCGTCCAGGGTGTCAAAGCTCATGTCGTTTGCAAAGTCCTCGTCCAGCTCCGGCAGCTGCTTTTCCTTGATG
>CADBNW010000070.1 GCA_902796025.1 uncultured Eubacteriales bacterium | reverse complement strand
GGACTTGGCTTGACAAATCCGGACTTTATTACCGCGTGCCTGGAGGGATTCGAACCCCCGACCTTTTGGTTCGTAGCCAAACACTCTTACAGGAACGCAGCAATATTTGACGGTTTTTCAGTTTTCAGTATTCAATATTCATTCGCAAACTTCCGTCCCGCCGCCAGCCCTTCCGCGAAGGGCTGGCGGCCATTTCTTTTCACACCTTCGGCAGCAGCGCCAGCGATTTTGCAAGGTCCTCGTCGGTGGGGATGTAATCGTTCATCTCGCCGTCGTGGTACTTCTGGTAGGCGACCAGATCGAAGTAGCCGGTGCCGGTCAGGCCGAAGACGATGTTTTTCGCTTCGCCGGTCTGCTTGCACTTGAGGGCCTCGTCGATCGCCACCTTGATGGCGTGGGAGCTTTCGGGCGCGGGCAGGATGCCCTCGACCCTTGCAAACTTCTCCGCCGCGGCGAACACGTCCGTCTGCACGGCGCTGGTCGCCTCCATGTAGCCGTCGGCGTAGAGCTGGCTTAAGATGGAGCTCATGCCGTGGTATCTCAAGCCGCCCGCGTGGTTCGGGGAGGGGATAAAGCTGGAGCCCAGGGTGTACATCTTGGCCAGCGGGCACACCATGCCGGTGTCGCAGAAGTCGTAGGCGTACACGCCGCGGGTCAGCGACGGGCAGGAGGCGGGCTCCACGGCGATGATGCGGGCGTCCAGCTTGCCCTGGATCTTGTCGCGCATGAACGGGGCGATCAGGCCGCCGAGGTTCGATCCGCCGCCCGCGCAGCCGATGATGATGTCGGGCACGATGTCGTACTTTTTGAGCGCCGCCTCGGTCTCAAGGCCGATGATGCTCTGGTGCAGAAGCACCTGATTCAGCACGCTGCCAAGCACGTAGCGGTAGCCGGGCGTGCTGACCGCGGCCTCCACGGCCTCGGAGATCGCGCAGCCCAGGCTTCCCGTGGTGCCGGGATGCTCCTTCAGGATCTTGCGGCCCACCTCGGTGGTCTCGGACGGCGAGGGGGTGACGTTTGCGCCGTAGGTGCGCATCACCTCGCGGCGGAAGGGCTTTTGCTCGTAGCTCACCTTTACCATGTACACCTTGCAGTCCAGCCCCAGGTAGCTGCAGGCCATGGACAGCGCGGTGCCCCACTGGCCGGCGCCGGTTTCGGTGGTCACGCCCTTTAAGCCCTGCTTTTTGGCGTAGTAGGCCTGGGCGATGGCGCTGTTCAGCTTGTGGGAGCCGGAGGTGTTGTTGCCCTCAAATTTGTAATAGATGTGCGCGGGGGTGTCCAGCGCCTTTTCAAGGCAGTAGGCGCGCACCAGCGGGCTGGGGCGGTACATCTTGTAGAAGTTGTACACCTCGTCCGGGATCTCAAAATAGGGGGTGTCGTTGTCCAGCTCCTGCTTGACAAGGTCGCTGCAGAACACGGCCTCAAGCTCCTCCGCCTTCATGGGCTGGCCGTTTCCGGGGTTCAGAAGGGGAGCAGGCTTTTTTTTCATATCCGCCCTCAGGTTATACCATGCGCGGGGCATCTCGTCCTCGGTAAGATAGATTTTATACGGTATCTGGCTCATGGTTCTTTTCCTTTCAAATAGATTTTTGGGGATGGTCTGTACCCTGAGTTACCCTTGAAATACCTGATAAATCCTGTGTCTTTCCCGTTTTTTCATGCTCGGCGCGCGCGGCGCCAGCGTTTGGTATGATAGCGCATATCCACCTCCCAAGTCAAGCGTTATTGCTGAACCGGGCGCTGCTTCAAATATTCAAGCGCCTGGATGTAGCCCCCAAAGCCCTGCCCCGCGATGGTCTTTTCCGCGTACAGGGACACGTAGGAAAACTGTCTGAAGGTCTCCCTCTGGCTTATGTCGCTGATGTGCACCTCCACCGTGGGCAGCCCCACGGCCTTCAGCGCGTCCAAAATGGCGACCGAGGTGTGGGTGTAGGCGGCGGGATTGATCACGATCGCGTCAAACGCGCCCAGCGCCGCCTGGATCTCGTCCACGATCGCGCCCTCATGGTTGGACTGAAAGCACTTGACCTCCACGCCCAGACGCGCCGCGCCCTCGCGGATCGAACGCAATAGCTCCTCGTAGCTCTGCTTTCCGTAGATCCCCGGCTCCCGCACTCCAAGGAGGTTCAGGTTCGGACCGTTGATGACAAGGATCTTCATATCTATGCTCCTGTTGCTTTTTAGCGTTTTGATAAAGTTAGGAATCAGGAGTCAGGAGCGGTGGATCAAACGCCTGCGGCGTTTCTTTGAAGAAAGCACAAACGCTCCCCTTCCTTTGGTCTTTGCTGAGCGCGAGGCGGAGTTATGAATAACGCTTTTTTTGAAACGCGGCCATTCAAACTCCTAACTCCTAACCCCTCACTCCTCACTCCTAACTTCTCACTCCTAACTTCTCACTCCTAACTCCTCACTCCTCACTCCTAACTTCCATAAACCGTATTTCGGATCTTTTCCGCGGTCTTGTCCGCGTCGTCGTCTGCGTCCACCGTTCTGTCCGCAAAATGCTCGTACAGCCCCTTACGCTGTTCGTACAGCGCCTTCAGGCCCTCCCGGGCGCTTAGGGGCCTTCCCTCCAGGGGCAGCTTTTCAAGCGGGCGGCGAAGATACACGATCACGCCGTTTTGCCCAAGCAGCGGATAGTTTTCCTCCCGCGTGACCGCGCCGCCGCCGGTCGCGACGATCCAGCCGGAGCGCTTGCCAAGCTCCCGCAGCACGTCCGTTTCGATCCTTCTGAAGGCCGCTTCCCCCTGCGAGGTGATGATCGAAGCTGGAGACAAGCCCGTTTGCTTTTCGATCTCCTCGTCGCAATCGATGAAGGGCCTGCCCGTAAGCCTTGAAAGCGCCCGTGCCGCCGTGGATTTTCCGCAGCCCGGCATGCCGATAAGCACGATGTTTTGCATGTCGTTGAGCAGCGTTTGATACGCCCTATCCACCTGCGCCTGCCCGATGGGCGCGCCGGTGAACAGCTCGCTTGAGCGCGCGGCCTGGCTCACCAGCATGTACAGCCCGCTTTCGCAGGGGATGCCGCGCTCCTTGGCGTCCTGGATCAGGCGCGTGCGCGCGGGGTTGTAGATGAGGTCAAAAACGCCCCCAAGCTTTGGAAACGCGCTTATGTCCAGCGGGGAAACGCCGTTATTTGGATACATGCCCACGGGCGTTGCGTTTACGATGATCTGCGCGTCCGCGTGCAGGCGCAGGTTTTGATAGTTGTTTTCGCCGCTGCGGCTGACGGTCACGATCTGGGCGCTTCGGCTTTTCAGCGCCTCGCACACCGCGGAGGCCGCGCCGCCGCTTCCAAGCACCAGCGTCTTTTTGCCCCGCACGTCCACGCCGCTTTTATCCAGCATGCTCCCAAAGCCGTACACGTCCGTGTTGTCCCCAAAAAGGCTTCCGTCATTTCTTCGCACGATGGTGTTCACGCTGCCGGTCGCCCTTGCCGCGGGGCCTAGTTCGTCCATGAAGGGGATCACCGTTCTCTTGTAGGGGATGGTCACGTTAAAGCCCGTAAAGGACAGATCCGCAAGGATGGCCCCGATGCCCTCGGGCGCAGTCTCGCACAGTTCATACGGGTACGTGCCCAATAAGCGGTGCAGCTGCGGCGAATAGCTGTGCCCCAGATGCTCGCCCAGCAGCCCGCAGCGCGTCTTCATCCCGGCACCTCGCTGTAGCTGCCAAGGTAGGTAAAGCTGTCGCAGGCCCCCGGAAGCTCGCTGAGCAGCTGGGTGAGCTTTTGCGAATACACCGGCACCTCCAAATCGAAATAGAACATAAACTCAAAGCTGTGCCCGGGCAGGGGGCGGCTTTCCAGCTTTACAAGGTTGATGTCCAGGGCGTAGATGCCATTTAGCAGGCGGCACAGCGCGCCCGGCTCGTGCGGCAGGGTAAGCATGAGGCTTGTCCGGTCCGCGCCGGGATAGATCTCCAGCTCTCTGGAGATGCAGATAAAGCGGGTGTAGTTGTCGCTTGTGTTTTGCACCCCGGCCTTTACGCAGCTAAGCGGATAGTACCTGAGGCACTCCGGGCTTGCGATCGCAGCCACGCCCTTTTCCTCGCTCGTCGCGGCCAGCCTTGCGGCCACAGCGGTGTTTTCGCAGGGGATCACCCGCACGTTCTTTAGGCCGGACAAAAAGCGCGAGCACTGGCTGATGGCCTGCTGATGGGAGTAGATCTCCTTGATGTCCTCAAGCTTCGTGCCGGGCTTTGCCAGCAGGTCGTGGCTCACGCGCAGGCGCACCGAGCGCACGATGGAAAATCGGTGGCTCATCATCAGGTCGCACACCTGGGTGACCGACCCCACGGTGCTGTTTTCCACCGGCACGATGCCGTAGCGGCAAAGTCCCTTTTCGATGGCCGTGAACACCGCCTCGAAGCTGGAAAAGAACATCGCGTTTGCGTGAGGAAAGAGCTTGAGGCAGGCCGAATGGCTGTTTGCGCCCTCGATGCCCTGGCAGGCCACGGCCTCGTAGTCCGGAAAGATGTTGGGCGTTTTTTGAAGCGCCTCCCCCACCCTGTCCGACAGCTCGCTGTAGGTGCCGATCAGGCGGTTTTGGTAGCTGCGGCTGATCTCAAACAGCATGGAGTACAGGCCGCTTGCGTAGTCCCGAAGCTCCGCCGGCACCGCCTGCGCCACGCTTACCAGCTTTTCGCGCTCGCGCCTCAGATCCTGTACCGGCAGATTTTTATCTTTTTTGTACTGCGCGATCTGCGAGGACAGCTCCATGCGCCGAACAAACATCTCCAAAAGCTTTCCGTCCGTTTCGTCCATTTGGGTCCTCAGTTCACTTAGCTCCATACAGCTCGCTCCTTCTTTTCAAAAGCGCGTCGTACAGCACGATCGCGCAGGCGGCCTCGGCGCAGGGCAGCGCGCGGGGCACGATGCAGGGGTCGTGTCGGCCCCCGACGATCAGGGAAGTTTCGGTCTTGTCCTCAAGGTTTACGCTTTTTTGTTCAAGGGCGATGGAGGGCGTGGGCTTTACGGCAAGGCGCAGGGTCAGCTCCATGCCGTTTGAGATGCCGCCAAGGATGCCGCCCATGTGATTGGTGGGGCTTGAAACGCGCCCGTTTTGCAGGCAAAAGGCGTCGTTTGCCTCGCTGCCCCTTTGATCCGCAAGGGCAAAGCCGTCGCCAAACTCCACGCCCTTTACGGCGGGGATCGCAAACAGCATCTGGGACAGGCGGTTTTCAAGCCCCGCGAACATCGGTTCGCCAAGCCCCGCGGGAAGCCCCGTCACCTTTACCTCGATGCGCCCGCCCACGGAATCGCCCTGGGCGCGCGCCTGCTCGATCACTGCCCGCATGCGCGCTCCGGCTTCGTCGCTCACGGTGGGAAAGTCCTTTTGGGCAGTTGAACTTGTCAGCTCCCCCTCGTCCCACACGCCGCCGATGGACAGCGCGCGGCTCAGCACAAAAATGCCTTCTTTTTCCAGCAGCTGCAGGCACACGCCCCCGGCGATGCACAGCGGCGCGGTGAGCCTGCCGGAAAACTGTCCGCCGCCGCGCACGTCGTTAAAGCCAAAAAACTTTTCGTGGGCGGCAAAATCGGCGTGCCCCGGGCGCGGCGTCTTTTTGAGCGCCTCATAATCCCCGCTTCGCGGGTCGGCATTGCAGATCAGGGCGCAAAGCGGCGCGCCGCAAAGGACGCCGTCCACGAGGCCGCCCACAAAGTCTGCATCGTCCGTCTCCCGCCGCGCGGTGGACCAGGCGTTTTTGCCCGGCGCGCGGCGGCCAAGAAAGCGCTTAAGCTTTTCAAGGTCGATCTTCTCCCCCGCCGGCAGCCCCTCAAGCGTCATGCCGATCGCCTTTGAGTGGGACTGGCCAAAGATGCCAAGCGTCAGCATCTGTCCATGGTACGTGTTCACCGTAAAACCTCCAGTGCCTCAAGCTGGGTCCAAAAGTCCGGAAAGGATTTGGCGACGCAGGCGGGCTCGTCGATCACAACCTCCGCGTCGCAACTGCACGCGGCCACCGCCGCCGCCATCGCCAGGCGATGATCGCCAAGCACCCGCGCGCGCCCGCCCGCAAGGCGGCCCGTGCCGCAGATGATCAGGCTTTCGCCCTCCACGCGCACGTCCGCTCCAAGGTCCTTAAGCAGGCTGGCCGTGCCGTTCAGGCGGTCGCTCTCCTTCATGCGCAGGCGTCCCGCGTTCAGGATGCGGCTTACGCCCTTGATCCCGCAAAGCAGCGCCGCAAGCGCGGGCGCAAGGTCCGGGATCTGGGATACGTCGATGTCGATGGGGCCAAGCGCTTTCCCCCGCGCGCTAAGGGTCCCGTCAGTATAATCCACCTGCGCGCCCATGCGCCTGAGCAGCTCAAGCACCTGGCTGTCGCCCTGGGGCGAGGGATAGGTGAGCGTTTTTACGCTCACGCACCCGCCCGGCAGCGCGCCCATGCACAAAAACGCCGCCGCGCCCGACCAGTCGCCCCCAGGCGTCTGACACAATGGGCTTTGATAGCTTTGCCCGCCCGGCACGAGGTACGCCCCGGGGGCCTTTGTGATCTGCACGCCGCTGTCCGCAAGCGCCGACAACGTAAGGTCGATGTAGCCCGCGCTTTCCATCGCGCTTGTCAGAAGGATGCGGGAATCCCCCTTCAGCAGAGGAAGCGCAAACAGCAGCCCGCTTACGAACTGGGAGGACACGTTGCCGGGCAGGGTAAAATCTCCGCTTTGCAATTGCCCCTCGCAGATCAATTCGTCCCCCTCGCTGCTTATCCGCATGCCGCGAAGCGTGAGCGCCTCTATAAAGGGCGTCATGGGCCTTTGGGGCAGCCGCCCATGCATTTTGAGCCTCGCGCTTTGTCCAAGCGCACCGCACAGGGGCAGCAAAAACCGCAGGGTGGAGCCGCTTTCCCGCACGTCCAAAAGCGCTTCGCCATCACGCGGAGCGGCGGGGCGCGTCACCCTCGCCCAGGCGTTTTGCATCTCTATGCCCGCGCCAAGGGCGCTAAGACAGTCAATCGTCGCCCGGATGTCCTCGGAGGGCGCGCCCACCAGCACGCTGCGCTCCCCGCCGCCTTCGCTCAGTGCGGCGCAGATCAGCGCCCTGTGCGCCTCGGATTTTGAAACCGGCACTTTTACTTCGCCTCGCCGCGCGCCGGGACATATGCGGTAGCTCATGCCTGCTCCCCCGCTTTGATGAAGGCTTCAAGCTCCGCCTTGGGAAGCCGCAAGATCTCGCACTCCCCGACGCTTCGCGGCACGATCAGGCTGATCATATCGCCGCTCGTCTTTTTGTCGCCAAGCGCCGCCGGGGCAAGCTCCGCTGCGCTGTAGGGCATTTGGGTCGGCAGCCTGTAGGCCGAAAGCGCCTTCAACAGCGCCTTTAGCGTATCCCGCCCGCACAGGCCGTGTGCGCAGGCGGCGCGCGTGATGGCCGCCATGCCCATTGCGACCGCCCGCCCGTGGGGGATCTGATAAGCACTCAGCTTTTCCGCCGCGTGCCCAAGGGTGTGGCCGAGGTTCAGCTTCATCCTTTCCCCCGTGTCGCGCTCGTCCGCCTCCACAAAGGCGCGCTTCATGTCCACGCAGGCGGAAATGATCTTTTCGTAAGCGTTCCTGACCGGCACGGCCAGCAGCTCGTCAAACAGCTCCCGGCTGCCAAGCATCGCGTATTTGATGATCTCCGCGCATCCGTTTTCGTACTCCGCCTCCGGCAGGGTGTCAAGCGCGTCCACGTCGCACAGCACCAGATGCGGCTGGTAAAAGCAGCCCAGCATGTTTTTGCCGCCCGCAAGGTCGATCGCGGTCTTGCCGCCCACAGAGGAATCCACCATCGAAAGCAGGGACGTAGGCATCATGCAAAGCTTCATGCCCCGCGCGTAGGTCGCGGCCGCAAAGCCCGCAAGGTCGCCGCACACCCCGCCGCCAAGCGCGATCACGGCGTCGCTT
>CADBNW010000069.1 GCA_902796025.1 uncultured Eubacteriales bacterium | reverse complement strand
CTCCCGGTACGGCTTTACGATAGATCCCAAAAAGAAAATCTACGATATGTCCGTAAGCGAAAAGCAGACCGTGGAGATCATCAAGGTCCTCTACCGTGGCGCGGACATCCTGATTCTGGACGAGCCTACCGCCGTCCTCACCCTGCAGGAGATCAAAAAGCTGTTTGAGGTTCTGCGCCGCATGGTGGCAGACGGCAAAAGCGTCATCATCATCACCCACAAGTTGAACGAGGTCATGGAGGTCTCCGACCGCGTGGCCGTCATGCGAAAGGGCCGCCTGATCGCAAGCGTTAACACCAAAGACACCAGCGAAGGCGAGCTCACCGACATGATGGTGGGCCGCAAGGTGGATCTGAACATCGCCCGCTCCGAGCCGGTGGATCCAAAGCCCCGCATCGAGGTCAAAAACCTGAACCTCTTTGACGCCGAGGGCCTGCAGACCCTGAAAAACGTCTCCATGACGGTTTGCGGCGGAGAGATTTTGGGCATCGCTGGCATCGCCGGCAGCGGACAAAGGGAGCTGCTGGAGTGCATCGCGGGCCTCCTTCGCCCCTACAGCGGCGAGATCATCTTTACCAATCCCAAAAAGAACCGGCCCGTCACCTTCTTCCACAAAAAGCTGCCCCAGATCCGCCGCATGGCAAAGGAGGGGCTGTTCCACACCCCTGAGGGCAAGACCGTAAGCCTCGAGGGCCTGAGCGACAAGCAGGTCCGCCAGCTGGTAAACGACGAACAGATCCTGTTTAACGACGACGAGATCATGAACTTAAGGGACAAAACGCCCCTTGAGATCCGCGAGCTTGGCGTAAAGCTCTCCTTCGTGCCGGAGGACCGCCTGGGCATGGGCCTGGTCGGCAGCATGGGCATCAGCGACAACATGATGCTGCGCTCCTACCGCAAGGGCCACAGCGTGTTTCTGGATCGCAGCCGCCCAAGAAAGCTGGGCGAGGAGATCGTGCACGAGCTTGGCGTGGTCACGCCCTCGGTGCGCACACCCGTAAGGCGCTTAAGCGGCGGCAACGTGCAAAAGGTGCTGGTGGGGCGCGAGATCGCTTCTTCCCCAAAGGTGCTTATGGCCGCCTATCCCGTGCGCGGGCTTGACATCAATTCCTCCTACACCATTTACAACCTGCTGAACGCCCAAAAAGAAAAAGGCACGGCGGTCATCTTTGTGGGCGAGGATCTGGATGTGCTGATGGCCCTGTGCGACCGCATCCTTGTAATGAATTCCGGCGCCGTCACGGGACTTGTGGACGGACGGACCGTCAAAAAGGAAGAGCTTGGCTACCTCATGACCAAGACTCACACGGAAGGGGAGAAAGCCTGATGGCAAAGATGCACGCGCATGTAAAGGAGCCGCTGATCCACCTTACGCGCCGCGAGGCCCCCGGCTTTTTCGCGTCCATGCTGATCCGCGTGGCCGCGTTTGCCCTGGGCATGCTGGTGTGCGGCCTGGTGGCGTTTTTGCTGGTGGGCAAGCTGCAAAAGGATCCCGGCCGCATCTGGGAATTCTATGACTGCTTCCTGAAGGGCTCCTTCTCCACAGAGGCAAAGCTTTGGAAGTTCGGCAAAAACATCGCGGTGCTTTTGTGCATCGCCCTTGCGCTTACGCCCGCCTTCCGCATGCGCTTTTGGAACACGGGCGCGGAGGGACAGACGCTGGTGGGCGTGCTTGCGGCCATCGCCGTAAACTTCTACCTGGGCGGCAAATTCGATCCCGCCGTGCGCTGGCCGGACTGGGCGCTTTTGATCGTGATGCTGTTTGCCTCGCTTGCAGCCGGCGCGATCTGGGGGCTGATCCCGGCGCTGTTCAAGGCCAAATGGGACACGAACGAGACGCTCTTTACCCTGATGATGAATTACGTCGCCACCTTCCTCGTTTCCTACTGCCTGATCAAATGGGTGCCAAGCGGCTCATCTTCCCTTGGAAAGCTTTCAAGCGGCAAGCTGCCCACGGTGTTTACGGGCTTTAAGCGCCCCGCCTACAGCGATTACCTTTTGATCATTCTGGTGGTGCTTGCGATAACGGCGCTCATCTATATCTATCTCAACTACTCCAAGCACGGCTACGAGATCAGCGTCGTTGGCGAAAGCCTTCGCACCGCGCGCTACGTGGGCATCAACGTCAAAAAGGTCATCATCCGCACGATGCTGGTAAGCGGCATGCTCTGCGGCCTTGCGGGCTATCTGATCGGCGCGGGCCTCGACCGCTCCGTCACGACCGACTCCGTTGGGGGACAGGGCTTTACCGCGATCATGGTGGCGTGGCTTGCAAAGTTTGACCCGCTCATGATGATCCTGACCTCCGGCGTCATCATCTTTCTGAACCAGGGCGCGGATCAGATCTCCACCACCTTTGAGATCTCCGGAGCGCTGCCCAACGTCATCATCGGCATCGTGCTGTTTTTCATCATCGGCAGCGAGTTCTTTATCAACTACAGGCTGAACTTCCGCAAGCGCGAAGTGAAGGAGGCGCTAAGATGAATCCCTGGGTAGATTTTCTGATCGATTCGCTGGGCTTTGGCGCCACGTTCATGTACGGCTCCACGGGTGAGATCCTGACCGAAAAGGCGGGTCACCTGAACCTTGGCATCCCCGGCATCATGTGCATGGGCGGCGCGGGCGGCTGCCTGATGCTGAACCTGATCGGCGAAAGCGCGCTGCCGCCGTTTCTGATCGTGATCCTCGGCATCCTTGCGTCCTTTGCGACCGGCGCGCTGATGGGACTGATCTACAGCTTTCTTACCGTCTCCATGCGCGCCAACCAGAACGTGACGGGCCTTGCCCTCACCACCTTCGGCGTAGGCCTTATGAAGGTGCTCATGAGCGACAAGACCCGCATCAGCGTAAAGCGCTACCTGGTGATTCCCAAGCAGTATTACCGCTTCCCCTTCGCGGGGCGCACGGATTCGCTTCAGGTGCTGGGCGTCATGTTCTTTCTGGCGGTGCTGCTGGCCTGCCTGAGCTCCTGGATCCTGTATCACACCCGCACGGGCCTGAACCTTCGCGCCGTGGGCGAAAACCCGGGCACGGCGGACGCGGCGGGCATCAACGTCACCCGCTATAAGTACCTTGCCACCTGCGCGGGCTCCGGCATCGCGGGCCTTGGCGGCTTTTACTATATCATCGACTACATGGCCTCGCAGGAAGCGTATTTGAGCATCGAAGCCTACGGCTGGCTGTCCATCGCCCTGGTCATCTTCGTTTTGTGGAAGCCCCACATGACCATCCCCGGCTCCTTCATCTTCGGCGTGCTGTTTTCCTGCTCCTCGCACATCGCAAACATCCCCTGGATCACCGTGACCATGGCGGCAAAGCCCATCTTGAAAATGCTGCCCTACGTGTTCACCATCGTGGTGCTGGTCATCTCCTCCGTGCGCAACAAGCGCGAAAACCAGCCCCCCGCCTCGCTGGGCCTGAGCTATTTCAGAGAGGAAAGATAGCCCCGAGAGAAGTGTCTTTCTAAAAACAAGAGATCTCCGCAGAGCCCGTCGCTTCTGCGGAGATCTCATTTTACGCGCTGATTTTACTCCCTGACTTTTAAGATCGGTGACGGCGCGGGGCTGCTGCGCTTTCCAAGCAGCGGGTGGCGGCGCTCGATGGCGGCAAGGGCGATCTCCACGTCCTCGTGCACCTCGCTGGGCGTGAAGGCGCCAAGTGTCACCATGTCGCAGGGGCGTAGCGTGGCAAAGGAAAACGTAAGCCCCACAAAGGGCGTGCAGCGCCCGGCCGCCATGGACTTTATGCTCATCACGGGCTTTTTGGCGTTCCAGATCACGCTGTTTACGCCCTCCACCTCGATTTGCATCATAAAGCCCATGCAGTTGTAGATCTGGATGTAGGTCTCTACGTCGTATCCGTTTTGATCGGAGTAAAGCACCAATTCCGGCATGTGCGCAGACAGGCCCGGGATCATGCCATGGGAGCGGATCATGTCCAGGTAATCCGGCAGGCGATCCATCGTCTGCCTGTTTTTGTTTACCAGCTGCTCTGCGCTAAAGTGGTGGATCAGGCAAAACCGCGCCCCGTCGGATGCGCATTTTGCGATGGTCTTTTCCGCCTCCGCGCGGGCGGTGGGGCTGTCGTCCACGTTGATCTGCGGGGTCGCAATCTGCAAAAAGGGCTTATCGTACTTTTCCTCCACCGCGCGCATTGCCTGCCTTAAGGGCATTTCGCCCCCAAAGGAGGGCGCCATGATCGCGTCGATGTCGTACTGCATGTAGGCGTCAAGCAGCGCTTCGCAGTTTTCCTTTACGCCGTTTCGCCCAAGGATCATCTCGTCCGCGGCGGGTCCGGTGTGGCTGTAGCCAAGGATCCAGTTCGTGCCGATCAGCAGCCGGGGCAGGGATACGCCGGCGACCTCCGTTCTTGGAAAAGCGCTCATACTTCGTCCTCCTTCGCTTTTTTGAGATCTGTGTTTTTCTCTCAGGCTTCCACGCGGAACTTTTTCTCCTCCACGGGCTGCTCCGCGTTTACGCGCAGGTACACGGTAAAGTCTCCGGGCTCTACGCGCCATACGTAGTCCCGGCCAAGGGTTCGCATACTCTCGGGGGCGATCGAAACCGTCACGCGCCTGCTTTCGCCCGGCTGCAAAAACACCTTCTCAAAGCCTGCAAGCGCCATCTGCGGCTTTACGGTGGAGCTGAAATCGTCCCTGAGGTAGATCTGCGGCACGGCCGCGCCGGGGACACCGCCGGTGTTCGTAACGGTAAAGCTTGCATAAAGCGCCTCGCCCGCGCGGATCCTTTCAGCCGACAGCGCAAGGCCCTCATAGCGGAAAGTGGTGTAGCTAAGCCCGTAGCCAAAGGGGTAGAGGGGCAGCCAGTCCATTTCCACGTATCGCTTTCCGCCGCCGGGACGCCTGGAGTAGTGGCAGGGGATCTGTCCCACGCTCTTTGGAAAGCTCATGGGCAGATGGCCGGAGGGATTGACTTCGCCAAACAGCAATTTTGCCGCGGCAAGGCCCCCCATTTCGCCCGGGAACCAGCACTCCAAGATCGCCGGGATGTGCTCGTTTTCCCACACGATGGACGCGGGCCGTCCGGTTTGCAAAAGCAGCACCACGGGCGTTCCCGTCTCGTATACCCTGCGGATGAATTCGTGCTGGCTGCCCGGCAGATCCAGGCTCGAGCGGTCGAGGTTTTCGCCGCTGGTCTCCGCGTTGTCGCCCATGCACAAAATGGCTACGTCCGCCTGCTTTGCAAGGGACAGGGCGCGGCTGAAGTCCTCCTTTTCCCGGCAATAGCCAAACACCACGCGCGCGCCCCTTTGGTCGTTGGTAAATTCGATGCACAGCGCGTATTCCCGCCCCGCCTCAAAGCGGAAGGGCACGGAGCGATTTGCGCTCTTTTCGCCCCAGCCGTCCAAAATCAGCTGCCCGTCCACGTACAGGCGCATGCTGTCCTGCGTGCCAAAGCCGATGAAGCCGTCAAAGCTCTCCTGCGGCTTCAGCGTGCCCGTCCAGCGCACGCTGAAGCAGTAGGCGTCCACCTCGTCGCAGGGCTTGTTCATGATCCAGTTGAAGTTGATCATCCGGTCGTTTCGGCAAAGCCGCGCCTCGCCCGCAAGATCCCGCCCGTTGTAGTAGCGGCCGGTAAGGCCCGGCTTGCCGTCTTCGTCCTTCAGCCACTCCGGGCGGATGGGCGTGACCGCGTCGCCAAGAAAGCCGCAGCCCCGGTCGTACAGCACGTTTGCCCCGGGCACGAGACGGCGCACGCCCTCCAGGATGGACACGCCCTCTTTGTATTCCACGGTGTAGTCGCCAAGCATCGCGCTGCCCGCGCCGGGCCCAAGCACCGCAATGGTCTTAAGCTCCCTGGACAGGGGCAAAAGCCCGCCCTTGTTTTTCAAAAGCACCGCGCTTTGCTCCGCGATCTTCTGTGCGGTCTCCAGATGCTCTTGCGTGTGCACATATTTTTCGCGGCGGCCCTCGTCCACGTAGGGGTGATCGAACAGACCCAGCAGGAATTTTGCCCGCAGCACGCGCGCGCAGGCGCGGCGGACCACCTGCTCGTCCAGCCGCCCTTCCTCAACCAGCTGCTTTATGCCGCTTTGCCATTCCTCGTGCGGAAAGTCGTACAGCTGCAGATCCACCCCGGCCTCCAGCCCCATGGCGATGGCCTCCTTGCGGGTGGGGGCGAGATAGTGGTTGTCGTACAGGCGCGCCACGGCGGTAAGGTCGCTGCGCACAAAGCCCCGCATGCCCCAGTCGCCGCGCAGCACCTTGGTCAGCAGCTCGCTGTCCGCGGACACCGGCACGCCGTCGATGGCGTTATAGGAGCACATCGCGTCCATCGCGCCGGCCTCCTTGAACGCGGCCTCGAACACCGGCAGGCAGTCGCTGTACACCTCGTGCCGCCCCATGGCGCAGGGCGCGCAGTTCAGCCCGCCCACGGGCGCGCCGTAGCCCGCGTAGTGCTTTGGCTCGGCGGCGATGGCGTCCGGGTCGCTCAGCTTTTCGCCCTGCATGCCCGTGACCACCGCCCTTGCGAATTCCCGGCACAAAAACGTGTCCTCGCCGTAGGACTCCTCCGCCCGGCCGTAGCGCGGGTCGCGGATCAGATCCATCACGGGGCTGTAGGTCTCGTGTATGCCCATGGCGCGGGCCTCGGTGCCGATGATGCGGCCCATCTGGCGGCCAAGCCCCGGCTCAAAGCTCGCCGCAAGGCCGATCTGCTGCGGAAAGCAGGTGGCAAAGCGATGGTTCAGGCCGTGCAGCGCCTCCTCGCTGAACAAAAAGGGGATGCCAAGGCGCGTGCGCTCCACGGCGTAGCGCTGCAGCTCGTTGATCTGCTCCGGCGTCATGCCCCGCGCCTGGATGGAGCCCACGCTGTTGCCGCGAAGCAGCGCGTGCAGCTTGTCCGTGTCGATGCTTTCCACGTCGCCCATTTCGTTTACGCGGGTAAAGTCCGGGCTAAAGTACTGGTCGGTCTGCAGGATGATCTCCTCCAGCGTCATCTTCTGCATCAGCGCTTCCACGCGCGCGTCGATCTTGGCAAGATACGCGGGATCCCGGTCGATTGATTGAACCATGCTATCGCTCCTTTTTGTATTTTTGCTCCTGAAAACAGGACGTGCTTTCCGGACGTTCTTTTTGGCATTATAACATTTGCGCCTCCATAAATCAATCCCGCCTCAGCCCGGCGCTTGCGCCGCAGAAATTTTTCCTAAGGCGCTGACAAATCCCCTTGGCACTGGTATAATGACCGTAGGACGGAATTACAAAACCCGCAAGGAGACTGGGAGATGGGGGAGGCGATCTTCATGGATGCTTTCACGCAGGATGCGCGCGGTGCTTATCACTGGGCGGGAAGGATCGACCGCGCCTACGAGGGCAAGACCTTCAAGATCACCCTCGGGGTGTGCGGCGGCATCTGCCTTTTCATCATTTTGATGAGCCTTCTGCTTGGCAGCGAGATGCTTTGGGTCGTGCTGCTTTCGTGCGCGGGGGTGATGGCGGTCGCTGCGCTCACCTGCGGACTGTTCAGCCTGAACGCGGGCAAGCGCACCCAGCGATACATGATGAGCGAGGAAGGCGTGTATTTCCACCAGCGGCGCTATGAAGCTCTGTTCCCCTTTAAAAGCATCAAAAAGGCGGTCGTCTACCCGGAGCGAAGCATGATTGAGCTGTACCAGAAGGTCGGCTCCGGCCCGGTGTTCGTGCCGCCGGAGGAGTTCGATTTTGTAAAGCGCTTCATCCTCGAGCGCCTTCCGGATACAACGGAGGTGGTGTACCGGTGAAGGAAAATGTTTCGATCCGCCGCGCCCGTTTGGGCGACGAAGCGATCCTGGCTCGCATCCAGACGGAAAGCTGGCGGGCGGCCTTTGCGGGCATTCTGGATCCGGAGACCCTGCAAAGCCGCACGGAGCCTGGCCGGGTAAAGGCCATGTACCTTCGAACCCTTCAGCAGCAGCTGGGGCGGGGCTATATCCTGTCTATCGGCGACCGTCCCCACTGCATCGCCTGGTGGGACGCCGCGCGGGACGAAAGACTGACGGGCAAGGCGGAGATCATCTGCATCCACAGCCTGCCGGACAACTGGCGCAGGGGCTACGGAAGCCAAATGATGGACTTTCTGCTTTCGGACATCCGCGGCGCGGGCTACCGGGAGGCTGTGCTTTGGGTCTTTCGGGATAACCTGCCAGCAAGGGCGTTTTACGAGGCCAAAGGCTTTCAGCTTACCGGGTACAGCGCCACCGCCCTGGGCGCGCAGGAGGTCCTGTATGCGATCCGCCTGGCCTGATCCCGCTGCCCCTGCCTGCCCCTCCAAGGTAAAACGATTGTTATATCTCACATAAACCTATTGACATAGTAGTTAAATAGGCGTATAGTGTGCGCATATTTTCAAAGGGAGGGCGACAGAGGATGCAAAAATACCTGTATAGCGCAGGGGCGGCAGCAAGCGCGCTGTGTGCGCGGCGTCTGTTTGCCCGGGCGAACTGTCAGACAGGGCGAATGTGGCCTCGCAATTTGTGTACGCTTTAAAAAATCACACATAAATTGAGAGAGAGGTAACGCACATGTCAGACTATAGATTTGAAACCCTGCAGCTTCACGTAGGCCAGGAGCAGCCCGATCCCGCAAGCGACGCAAGAGCCGTTCCCATTTACGCCACCACCAGCTATGTCTTCCACTCCTCGCAGCACGCGGCGGACCGCTTCGGCCTTGCAGACGCCGGCAACATCTACGGCAGGCTCACAAACTCCACCCAGGGCGTGTTCGAGCAGCGCATCGCGGCGCTGGAAGGCGGCGTCGCGGGCCTGGCGGTCGCAAGCGGCGCGGCAGCCATCACCTACACGATCCAGGCGCTGGCCAGGGAGGGCGAGCACATCGTCGCCCAAAAGACCATCTACGGCGGCACCACGAATCTGCTCAGTCACACCCTGCCGCTTTACGGCATAAAGACCAGCCTCGTGGACGTACACGACCTAAAGGCGGTCGAATCCGCCATCCAGCCAAACACCAAGGCCATCTACATCGAGACCCTGGGCAATCCCAACAGCGACATCCCGGATATCGACGCCCTTGCGCAGCTTGCGCACGCCCACGGCCTGCCGCTGGTGATCGACAACACCTTCGGCACGCCCTACCTCATCCGCCCCATCGAGCACGGCGCGGACATCGTGGTCCACTCCGCCACCAAGTTTATCGGCGGCCACGGCACCACCCTGGGCGGCGTCATCGTGGACGGCGGCAGCTTCGACTGGGAGGCCTCCGGCCGGTATCCCTGGATCAGCGCCCCCAACCCCAGCTACCACGGCGTAAGCTTTACCAGGGCGGCGGGCAAGGCGGCCTTTGCAACCTACATCCGCGCGATTTTGCTTCGCGACACGGGCGCGTGCATTTCTCCCTTTGCGGCGTTTTTGCTTTTGCAGGGCACCGAGACCCTGTCCCTGCGCCTTGAGCGCCACGCGGAAAACGCCAAAAAGGTGGTCGAGTACCTTGCCGCCCATCCGCTGGTGGAGAGCGTGAACCATCCCCAGCTGCCGGACCATCCGGATCACGCGCTGTATCAGAAGTATTTCCCGCACGGCGGCGCGTCCATTTTCACCTTCAACATCAAGGGCGGCAAAGAGGAGGCCTTCCGCTTCATCGATAATCTGAAGCT
>CADBNW010000068.1 GCA_902796025.1 uncultured Eubacteriales bacterium | reverse complement strand
TGTTTAGTCTATGTTAAAAGTCACACCGCAGAATCTGTAGTGTGACTTTGTTGATGGTCTGAACGGAGCTGTCCAACAGCTCCGTTTTTTTATGCGGAAATATGAAAATGATACCTGGCCCAAACATCTTCTTGCTATAGGTCTGCTTTTTATTCCTTTCCATCGCACTTACCAACCGAATACTGCTGTTTTTTGACCGAATACCGAATGTTTGTGACAGGAAGCTTCGGGCGTTGTATAATGCATGCATCGGAGGTGATGCAGTTGATCTTCAAGCTGTTCATTGATCGCAACAAGCCGGAGGAAGTGACGGCTACCGTTCACGAGCGAACGCCGCTGATCGACGAAATCGAAAGGCTGGTGATGCGGGACAGTTTTACGGATCAGATCCCAGGCTATAAGGAGGACGAGATCGTCATGCTGAGCATTTCCCGGATCGAATGCTTTGTGGTGGAGGGCGAAAAGACCTTCGCCGTTTACAGCGACGGGAAAAGGTACATCGTCCGCAAAAGGCTGTACGAGCTGGAGGAAAAGCTGCCCGAAGGCTTTGAACGCATCAGCAAATCCGCGCTTGCGAACTGGAAGGCGATAACGCGCTTTACGGTGCAGCTTTCAGGCGCTGTGGACGCCGTTTTCAAAAGCGGCTATGTGGAGTGCATCTCCCGCAGATGCTTTGCCGAATTAAAGAGGAGGTATGGACTATGAAGAAGTTTATAAAGGAATTCTGCGTCAGGGGAATGATGTTTGCCTGGGGCGGGCCGGTGATCATGGCGGTTGTATGGCTGTGCCTCAAGGCATCCGGCGTGCTCAGTGAGCTAAGCGTCGGCCAGGCAGCTCTTGGGATCTTTTCCACGACCCTCATGGCGTTTGTCGCCGCTGGCATCTCGGTCGTATACCAGATGGAAAATCTGCCAAAGCCCTTTGCCGGGCTGATCCAGGCATCGGTGCTCTATATCGATTATCTGGGGATTTACCTTCTGAACGGCTGGGTGCCTGTAAATAAGATCGGCGTCTTCACGCTGATTTTTGTGGGAGGTTTTGTGCTGATCTGGAGCAGCATTTATATCCCCATCCGCGTGAAGGTCGCCAAAATGAACAAAATGATGCGCCGGCAGGAATAAGCGCAGCATACGGCGCAGAAGGGGCTGATGGCAGAATCGATCCCTTTGCATCGACGGTCTGCCCAGGCATACCGCGCGGTCCATCAGCAGTCGTTTGGATCCTGTTGGACTACAGATTGCCCCATCACCCCACGATCCCGCTGCGTTCGATGGATTCGATGAAGTAGCGCTGCGCGAAGGCGTAGACCAGCAGGATCGGCGTGAGGATCAGCAGCATCGCGGAATTGCGCAGAAGCGAGAGCACGTTATTGTCGTCCAGCACGTACTGGGAGAGGAGATCATTGATGGTCTTATCGCCGTTCCAGCCCGTGATGGCGGATTCGAACAGGCCGTAGGCCTTCGGCAGGGTCCTGAGATTGGGCAAAAACAGGTTTGTATAATAGGTATCGTTATACTGCCATACGAAGGAGAACAGCATGACCGTCACCGTGATCGTGACGGCGCTGGGAAGGATGATCTGCCAGAAGATGCGGATCTGCCCCGCGCCGTCGATCATGGCGGCTTCGTCCATTTCCTTGGGGATGCCCCGGAAGGACTGGCGGAAGAGGAAGACGAACAGGCCGTTTCTCAGGCCAAAGCCCGTAAGCGAGATCAGGAAATACGGAAAAGACGTGCTCATGAGGTTCAGGGTCTTTCCGTTGTTTATGCGCTTGATGAGCCCGAATATGTCAAAGCGCGACAGGTGCAGATACAGCGGGGTGATAAACTGCTGCGGCGGCACGATGATCGTCAATATCACCACCGCAAACAGGAGCCTGCGCCCCTTGAAATTGAAGCGCGCAAAAGCGTAGCCGGCCATCATGCAGGGGAACGTCTGCATGAGGGTGCTGCCGGCGGCGACGAGCAGCGAATTTGCGAGGGCTTTTCCGTATTTCATGGAGGACGCCGCGACGCGCAGGTTTCTCAGCGTAAAATGCTTTGGGATCCACAAAACGCTGTTGTCGAACACATCCGTCTGGGCCATGACGGATTTGGATATCATCAGAATGATCGGATACAGGATGATATAGGAAAACCCGATCAGCATCACGGCGCGAAGGATCGCAAAGGCGGCCTTCGGGCCGTTTTTGCGCAGGGTATTGCGGCTCACGCTCGGTTTCATTTCTTTGCTCCTGTCTAAAACAAATCGCATTGGTTAATCCGTATAGTAGAACGTGCGGCGGTTGACCAGCCAGAAAACCAGCGCCAGAATCAATCCCACCGCAATAAAGTACAACCAGCTTATGGCGCTTGACAGGCCGAAGTTGAAGTTTTTGAACGACAGCTGGTAGACGTACTCCATCACCTGATTGCTCTGGGTGACAAAGGTATCCACGATCGAATATACGACGTTTACCAGCACCATCGGCATGACCATGGGAAACGTGATCTTCCAGAATTGCTCCCAGGCGTTTGCGCCCTCCATGTGCGCCGCCTCGTACAGGTGCGACGGCACGGAGTACAGGGCCGTCAGGAAAACGAAGATCTGTATGCCGGAGCAGGTGACGATCTCGTAGACCTTGTTGACCGGCGCGGTGAGCAGCTCTATCGCCTTTGCGGAAAGGCCCAGATCGGTAAGATATTTGGAGAGGTTCAGGCTCTTTAGCACGCTTACCGAGCTGCTCATCACGGCGTCGAGGCTCGAGGTGGTTTTTGTGCCAAAGTTGTTTAGCAGCTTAAAGAATAGATCGGAGGAGAGGATCACGGGCAGGAAAAACACGAATTTGAACACCTGTGAACCGAAATAGCTTTGCTTTAGCAGCAGCGCGACCATGAAGCTGTAAACCAAAATGATCGGCACCCGGTACAGAAGGTCTCCGATGGTCGAAGCAAAATAGCGCAGAAAGTTTTCGTCGAGGAAGAGCGCGGTTTTGTAGTTTGCAAGGCTGACCGGGCGCAGGCTGTAGCCGGAATCGACCGTCACCTCGGACAGGGAAAAGGACAGCGACAGAAACAGCGGGATCACGAATACCGCCACCACGCCGATCAGCCAGGGGAGCAAAAAGAAGTATGCCCACCTGGCCCTTTTCTTCATCAGGGAGGAATGTCTGTGCTTCATCGTCAATCACCATTTTTTCTGAGGAAGGAGCATGCGCCGATGACGGCGTCATCCACCCTGACCTCGTGCGCGTTGTAGTTGACATAGATCGTCACGCCGTTTTCGTAGCTGGTCTGGTAGACGTTCTCTGTGACCTTTCGGTGCCCGGTCATAGGAACGCCGATCAGGCCCCCCAGCGCCTCATCAGACGCTTTGGCGCAGGAGATGATCTCTTCGCGCCAGGAGGCAAAGCCGGATGCGTAATTGTCCTGATACTCCGAATTTTTCAAAACGCTGGATGCTTCATACGTCACCTGGAAGCAGGGCAGCACGCCGTACTCTATCGCCTTGAGCGCGGCTTGCGCGCTATTGGAGCTGAGGTTTAGGGGCGAAGCGTACATCTTTACCGCGCCGTGCAGCACCAGCTGCAAAAACGGAACGGTCTCATCCGCGATGCGGTAATGGCTGGAATCTACCTGCACGGCGCTCAAAACGCTTGCATAGGGAAGGCTGTACAGACAAGCACTGTCCACCATCAGCTTGCAGCTGCCGCTCAGCGTTTCCAGCTGCCTTTGCAGGAGGGAAAGCGCCTGCGTGCGCGAGAGCATGCCCTTTTTATTGAAATCGGAGTAGACTCTTGCAGATCCAAGCGACAGTGCGCCGCTTGAGAGGCCGCTGTATTTTTTGATAAACGCTTCCGCTTCGCGCTCAAATTTCGCAGGGGAGAGCAGATAGAGGCTTGAAGGCGTAAGGCCGATGTCGTTTTTTTCCAGCAGAAGCGCGCGCGAAAGAATGGAGTACATGGCCTCGTGCCCGTCCAGGCGGAAGGCGGAATCCCTCGCCGGGCGAAAGCCGCCGGAGCCTTTGGGAAATCTTTGAAGATCCACGTTCGGGTAGATCCCGACTCCCGCTTCGGAGGCCCAGGACAAAAGCTTTTGCCACTCGTCCTTCCCACCGAGCACGGAATTCAGCTTCACTCTGCCGGGATAGGAATGATATACGCCCCCGTTAAACCAGCCGATCAGCCGCAGATCGACGGCCTTTATCCCGCCCGCCATCAGCTCCTCTGCGATCAGGCGGTTTTCTTCGTAGCTGGTCGCCGCGGTGAGGCCCTCGTAGGAAACGCCGAGCGTATTTTTTTTGCTGCGCACGGCCCCGATCGTTTCGATGAGCAGCGAGGCGCCAGCGCCTTCGTCAAGCTTTCGCAAAACGCCCCGGTCATACAGCTGGGAGCGGTAGAAGGCGGCCATTTCGGCATAGCCGCTGTCGTTTGGCAGAAAATGATAGCTGACGGCGCAGTCCGCGTCCGAAAGGGACGCTTCAAAAAGGATCACCTTGGAGCTGTTGTCGCTGCCGGAGAGGTAAACGCTGTCTTTGTTGATCATGCGAAAGCTGGGATAGATTTCGTTGCGCGGAAAATAGGCCCCTGCCGGATGGTATTTGAGTGTCGCCTTCTCCGGGCAGCCGCTGATCTCGGCAAAGCAGGCGGACGCGCCGTCCTTCATGCCGAACACGGGCAGCGCGGCAAGCTCGTATTGATACTGACCGGTAGACAGGGTATCGCTTGCCACCGACCAGTCGAGGCCATAGATGGGGATAGCGTATTCCGTGCGGGCGTTGTAGTCGCTTTGAAAGCGCATCAGGGCGCCGCTTCCGTCCGGCAGCAAAACAAAGCCCTCTTCATTCTGGCTGACCAGGCCAAAGTGCGGTAGCAGATCGACCTCGTACAGCGGATACGCCGCAAGATACTCGATCCTCTCCGCGGGCATGGAAACGATCAGCCCGTCGTCGCACAGCTCATAGCGCAGCACGATCTTGAATTTGGGCTTTACCATCACGTCGGTTTCGATCTCCCCGTCCGCGTTATCCACAAGCAGATCCTCCGGGGTATAGCCGACCTCGTCCATGTACTTCAGAATGGTTTTGTAATTGTTTCTGCCCTTGGACTTTATGCGCCAGGCGTCCTCGTCGTCATAGTATTTATAATATGACTGGATGACGTCTGCGTCCTCCGCCGAAAGCTTATCCAGAAACAGCTCCTGAAAGCGCTTGCCGGCAAGATACGCGGGCACGTCGTCGAGCGTGCGGTCATAGTCTCCCAGGCGGTACTCCACGTACAAAGCGCCGTCCTGAACGAAGGCGTCCGCCTGCTGCATGTCCACAGAGTCGCTCTGGCTTTCCATGTAGGAATACGCCGCGTTTGCCGTATAGTAGGACAGCTTGAACTGATTGGCCGTTTGTCTGCCCGCGGCCGACAGCCCGTTGGTGCTCCAAACGCCGCCGCGCCCGTCCTCCAGGCGGACTGCCATGTTTTCTTCAAGAAACAGCTTCATGCCGTTTTTTTCAAGCAAGGCCGCGCCCGCGTCGGGAGAAACCTGCCCGCTTAGCGGCGCAGCGGTGGAAACGCGGTCGGCGAGCTTCTCCCTGTCGCTTGCGTTAAGGGCCAAGATCAGCGCGGCGGCGGCAAGCACGAGCGCCGGGAGTAGAAGGATCGCGTACCGCTTTCGGGTCTTCATCTGCTTATACCTCATAAACCGCGCTTACAGGCGCAGGGAGAGTTCTCTGTATATGCTGTAAACAAAGCTGCCAAGCTCCTGCAAAAGGCTGAAAAACAGCAAAAAGATAAATATGATGATCGCCGCGCCAACCGCCGTAATAAAAAGGGTGAGCAGCATTTTTCCCGCCTCATATTCGTGCACTTCCTTGATGCCGACAAACAGCATCACGCCCGTCCAGCCGTAGCCGATCATGTCGATCAGATTGAGATAGAGCGTTTCGTTCAGTGTGAGCAGATGCGACAAAATGGGCGTGAGCAGTCTAAAGAATATAAACGGCAATAGACTGTAGCAGCATACGAGGAACACGTCCTTGAAGGTGCCGTTTCCGTCGTAGAGGGTAGTGACCGCCCAGTTCGATACGCTGAACAGCATCACCGGCAGCACGATCCTGGCCGCCTGCTTCAGGATGTCGAGGGGCACGTTGTAGCTCATATTGAATACGAACGCCCTCGCCTGACGGTTGAAGATGCTTGCGGCAATGGCGATGAGCAGGATGACGATCCCGTCCGCATAGCGCCCGGTGTTGTCCCTTTTCATCTCCCAATGCCCGTAGATCGGGTGTCTTAAAATATAAAACGCCTGCTTCATACTGATCCTCTGTCCATGCGCCTGTGGCGGCAGAATATGCTTATCGCTACGATCACCAGCACGCCGAAAGCCGCCCCAAGCGCGATGTATTTGAAATTGCGGTTCAGATTTACGCGGTTCAGCTTGGCGCTCGCGTCCGAATACGCCTCCCTGGCGTTTACCAGCTTATAGTATTCCATCGCCTTTTCGTATCGTCCAAGTCGGTACAGGCAAAACCCCGCCTTGTAATAGGCAAGGTCAAAATTGATATTGCGCTCGATGATCCTTTCCCAAAGGCTCAGGCTCTTTTCAAAATCCTGCGCGTAATACGCTTCCATGGCCTGCATCATGGTGGACCAGTAGTCCGTGGGTTCAAATACGATCAGCTCCTGGGTGCCTCTGTCCAGGGCATACAGCTTTCCGTCATGAAAGCAGATCGCCGATGGGGACTCAAACGAGCCGGTCTGCCCGGAGGATAGCGAGCCGAATACGCAAAGCAGATTGCCTTCCTCGTCGTAGGCGAACACCCTGCCGCGCTTGTCGTCCAGAGCGTAGTAATTGCCCAGCGCATCCGAGGTGATATCCACAAAGCTCGACGGCCCCGTTATGCCGGACACCCCGGCGTAGGGGTAGGATACGTCGCCCACCACCTGCTTTGAGCCGTCGATGGGCTTTCGCACCAGCACGTCTCCGCCAAACAGATTGAGCCGCCGGATCGGGTGGTTCACGTCGGATACCTTTGTCACGGCGTAGAGAAAGCCCTTGTCGTCGAGGGAGAGGTTCGTATACTCCACCGGAACGAACTGCGTAAGCTTGGAGGTCTGCTCCTCGGTCATGATCCACTTCCAGATCCGGTCAAAAATGTTCGCGCTTACCGTGTTGCTGCCGAAAAAACCGAGAAAGCTGCCCGTTTTTGTGAACTGCAGCATGCCCTCGCCTGTGTTTTTGGACAGCACGAAGATGCGGTTCGTTTTGTCCGCCAGGACCTTTTGCGGCTGAAAGACGTAGTTTTCGCCAAGGATCTCCGCCTGCGGGTTTTCGATGATCATAAGCGCACGCGCGTCCGGGGCAAGCTCTACCACGCGCTGATGCCCGTAATCGGCCACGTACAGATTGCCGTCCTCGTCCAGGCAAATGCCGCTTGGCGAAGAGAAGCGGTCGATACTGCCATCGTTTTCAAACGCGTCTATGGTTTTTAGGTGCGTAAGCTCCGGTGAAAACACAAATACCGCGTTTGCCCTTGCGTCGCAAAGATACAGATTTCCGTCCTTATCGAAAAGCAGATCCTCGGGCGAAGAAAGCTGCACGCCCAAGTGCTTAGATCCATACACCCTGCCCGGGATGAAGGCCTGCGGGGCGGCCACATCCAGCGTGCCCTCGTCGGTCGTGGAATACAGATAGCTTTTGTAGGGATCGACCGCCAGCGCGCGGCCAAGAGTAAGTAACAAAAGGCTGAGCGCCAAAATCCTCTTTAAGCCCTTCATACGCATCCTCACTCCCTCATTCCGGAGGTCGCCATGGTGTTTATGATCTTTGTCTGGTTTACGATGAAGAACAGCGCCGGGATGATCATCATCGCCACGCCCACCGCCTGGCTTGCGCCCATGCGGACCATGGCCCCGTTCGTGATCTGGCGCAGGGCGTAGGGCAGGGTCTTTAAGGATTCGCTGTAGACGTAGCCGCTGTTGTCCACGCTCCACACCTGTTGGAACACCAGTATCGCGACCGTGAGCCAGACCGGCTTGGACAGGGGCATCACGATCTGCCAGTAGATCCGGTAATTGGAGCAGCCGTCGATGCGCGCCGCCTCCAAAAGGGAATCCGGGATCGTCGTCATGTAGTTGCGCATGATGAAAAGGCCAAGCGTCGCGCCCATCGGCGGGATGATGCTTGCAAAATAGGTGTTGAGCCAGCCCAGCCAGCTGATGGTCAGATAGTTTGCCACGTCCGTTACCGTGGAAACGAACATCAGCGAAAACACGATCAGGGCGTTGATCGTTTTAAGGCCCGGCAGCTTTAATTTGGCCAGGGGATAGGCCGCCATCGAGGCGATGAACACGTGCCCCAGCGTGACCGCAAGCGAGATAAAGACGGTATTGAAGGCATAGCGCAAAAACGACACGCGCGTATTTTGCATCAGGCTGAACAGCATTTTGAAATTGTCCAGCGTGGGGTGGGCCGTAAACAGCCTTGGCGGATAATAAAACAGCTCGTTGATCGGCTTGATCGCCATGTTGATCGCCATCAGCAGCGGGAAAAAGCTGAACGCCGCCATGATGCCAACGATCAGCAGCATCAAAACGTCGCCGGAGCTTTTTCGCCCCAGCTGCGCCTCGTTTCCGATCAGGCGAAAGTGCTGGCGCGGCTTTTTGAGCCTGCGGGTGCCGGGGGCCATATCAAGCACCAACCTTTCTTAGCAGGCGGACGGACAGCTTGTTTATGCTGATCATCAGCACGAACAAAACCACCGAGATCGCGGACGCGTAGCCGCGCTCTACGCGGTAGGCGCTGTAATCCATCAAATGCGTCATGATGAGATGGCCCGCATAGTTCGTGGAGGGAAAGCCCGCCAGCTGGATGGACGCGCCGGCGTTTGCAAACATTCCCGTGATCTGAAGCACCGCCGCGGTGACCAGATGGGGGGCCATCATGGGTACGGTGATATAGATCACTTCCTGAAAGCGGTTTTTTACGCCGTCGATGGCCGCGGCCTCGTAGTACTGCGGGTCGACCGAGGCCGTGCCCGCGCGCATCACCAAGAAGCCGGAGCCCATGCTCATCCACAGCTGCACCACGATGATCAGCGGCAAAATGTAGCTGTCGGTGCCGAACCACTCGATCGGGTTATTGATGATGCCGAGCCGTATCAGAAAGCTGTTGGTGTAGCCGTACATGTCGCTTGAAAAAATGATGCTCCAGATCGTGTACACGGTGCCGGAGATCGTGGGCACGTAAAAGATGAACGTGAGCAGCCCCCGCAAAAAGGGCTTGAACTCGTTGATCAGCCACGCCGCAAAGAAGGACAGAAAGTAGCCAAGCGGCCCCGTGATCAGGGCAAATACGATGGTGTTTCTAAGGGCGATCGCAAAGACCTCGTCGTTTACGAACAGCTGCCTGAAATTGTCCCAGGCGACGAAGACCGGCTTTTGCAGGATGTTGTAGCGGGTAAAGCTAAGCGCGATGGTCATAAGCACCGGAAAGACCGTAAACGTGAAAAAGATGATCATAAACGGAGCCATGAGCAGATAAGCGCTGCGATTGTTCCACGCAACGCGGCAGTTGAAGGCGATCCTTCCCTTAAGGTCTTTCAGCTTCATGGCTCTTGCTCCTCCAGGCCAAACTCCCGGCGCTTGGTCAGAATTTCTTCGTTGATATCGTCTACGGCGTCCAAAATGGTTTCGCGCGGGCTCTTGCCCATGTTGATGACCGATTTGATCGCGTTGGATACCGTGCGCCCTACATAGTAGCCGCCGGGCACCTCCGGTATGCCGATCAGGTATTTTCTCTGCTCGTTCAGGGCTGCAAGGGCGTCGCTCGTCCAGCCGAGCCGCTCAAACGCCTCGAGGTTTGCCGTGGGCCAGCGGGCGGACGCGCCCTGTATCGCTTCCAGCTCGCGCCCGTACTGCTCCTGCGTCCTTTCAGAGGTCCACCATTTCAAAAACTCCCAGGAGGCGTCGGCGTCGCGGGTGTTTGCAAAGATCATGCATGCGGACTGCGAGGGGCAGGTTTCGCGGCCGATCGTGCCGTCTGCCCGTTTCTCGCCTGGGATCGGGTACATCGACCACATGCCCGCGATCTCGGGCGCGGCGATCACCAGGGAGTTATACAGCGTGTAATCCGCGATCACGATCGGCATGGTCCCCGTGCGGAAGCGGTTTACGTTGCTGTAGGATTTGGTAAAATTGTACTTTGTGTAGAATTCCGACCACTCGGTAAAGCAGTCCACCGCGGTCAGCTCGTTTAGTACGCAAAGCCTGTCTTCTTCGTCGTAGACGCGGCCGCCCTTTTGCATAAGCAGCGTCGCAAACATCGGATTGAGCGCCGTGGAGTCGCTGCCGGACTGCACTTGGGAGGGCTGGGGCAGGCCGATCTCCATCCCCTGCTCCTGCAGGCTTGGCACGAGCTGATACAGTTCGTCCCAGGTTTCGGGCGCTTTCAGCCCCATTTCATCCAGGATGTCCGTGCGCGCAAACATCATAAGATACACCTGCTGCTCCGGAAGCCCGTAGATGCTGTTTCCAAGCCTAAAGGGCGTTACAGCGCTTTCATCAAAGCGCGAAAGCACCTGCGCGCAGTCGTCAAATTTGCCAAGATCGTAAAGCGCGCCCCTTACGCCAAAATTCAGCGGCTGCGCCTGCCCCTGCAGGATCGCGACGTCCGGCCCCACGCCGTTTGCGACCGCCTGCCACAGTACGCCCATGTCCACCAGGCGGATGTTAAGATCAATGCCCGTTTCCGTAGTAAAATAGCTGTCCGCAAGGTCTCTTAAGATGCTTGCCTGATCGCGGCCGGAGGTGCTTGCAAGCCACAGCGTCACCTCGCGGGTGGTTTCCTGCTCCACCATGCTCTCTACGGAATAGTAATCCACCATAAAGGAGGCCGCAAAATTGTCTATGGCAAATACGGTCCTTTCAAGCGCATTGCCGTCCCGGATAAGCGGCGCTTCCGTAATCCCGTGCACGGCGATCTTGTCGATCAAAAGCGGCACCTCGGAGGCATACGTGACCCAGGAGGACAGGCTGTTCATCCGGTCGGAGAGGGTGGACATTTCCTCGGGGATGATATCCTTTCGCCGTATCATCGTATCCAGCAGGATCGTAAGCTGCGTGATGTAGGAGGATTGCTCGCCCTCTCCCTTGCCAAGCTTTTCAAGCAGGAGCCCGGCGTTTGTCAATTCGTCAAGCGCCTTTTGCAGCGAGGGGATGAGGCCCGGGATCGCTTCCTCAAGATGATAGTCCCGCAAGGGATCCGGATAACTTCCCACGATCGCGTTTATGCGCCTGTACAGCACGGTAAGCTCCGCCACGGTGCTTCGCACCTGCGTAAGGATCGGCGACAGCTCGCCCGTGACCACCTCCAGGCGGATGAGGTTTTCGCCCTTTTGCAAAGGAAAGAGGTAAGCGCCGTTTTCGTCCCCGGGGGTAAAGATCTGCCAGCTCAGGCTATAGGGGATCTTTAAGGCCTCCGCCTCGCTGAAGGGCACTTTTCCGTTTATATACAGCCGGCGCGCGGCGCTTGCGCCGGACACATAGTCCTGTTTTACTCTGAACGAAACGCTGTACAGGCCGTCCTCCGGCACAGATACGTCCCATTCTATCCATTGTCCGCAGTATTTCCAGTTGTTGGAGCCGATGCAGTTGAGCAAGATCCTCTTAGGATCGTAGGGCGTTGCGGCGACGGAGCTTCTGTCCTCGACCGCGTACAGGGTGGAGGCGGATTTTCTGTATGCGTCCTCCGCTTCGATAACGATGCTGCCCTGTTTGGGCGTAAGCCCTTCCCGCCTGCAGGCTTCAAGCATTTCGGCGTAGCGTATTTGCTCCTGCCTTGCGTACAGGCGGATCGCGTTTAGAGCCATGGGCTCCTTGATGCCTTCAAGCGTTATGGTATGCTCGCCCTTTTCCAGAAAAAGCTTCAGCGCAGCGTCGGTAAAGCCGTAGCTGCTGCGCGCATCCGTAGTATACCAGTCAAAGATCTCCTTTTGCCTGCGGCGATACTCGTTGCCCGCGGTCGAATACCGCTTGTCCCCTTCGTCCATGAAGCAGCGCGTGAACAGCAGGCTTCGCGCCTCCTCGTAGGGCAGCTTGCCATCCAGATACAGGCCTCTTTCGATGGCGTCTCCGTATCCCTCCAGGGGATAGTATTCAAAGCACAGCGTGTAAAGGCCGCTGTCTTTTGCGTCAAAACGGTAGGTGACGCTGCCCGTCCCGGCGGTCGCCAGGGCGTCTTTTCCGCCCAGCACCACATGGGTGGGCGCGTCACCCGTAAAGTCGGCGTAGTCAAGGGCGCTGATTTCGATCAGCGCGCCTGCCGGAGCGGAGTCCCTGCCAGCAATGTATTCTTCATACTCGCTTTTCGTAAGGGCCGCAAGGCTTCCGGATCTGCCCGCAGTGTCTGCATCCTTTACGCCGCATGCGCCAAGCGTCAGGCACAAAAGCAGCGCACATGCAAACAGGACTGCTTTCCATTTTCCAGGCATAGGGCTTCCTCCGGTTTATGAAAAATCTTTATATGGCTGTACAGGGTCTCCGCTTTCCGGCTTCAGGGCCCGTCAGGACCCAAGGTAATTGTTGTACGTGGCGTCGATGATCGCCTGCAGCCTGCCGTCGGTCGCCTGTATGACGGCAGAGGGCGTGCTGGTGCCGCGGATCACCATGCCGAAGATGTCGTCTGCGACAAGAGAGCCCAGATCCAGGCTGACAGCGGGGTAAAGCTCGATCTGCTTGCCCATTTCCAGCATGAATTCGGCGTCCTCCATCGAAATGTACTTTTTGTCCCAACGCTCGTCCAGGATCGTCTCATCGTCCGCCTCGAAGTAGCCCTTTTTATCCGCGGGATCCCAGGTGCGCCTGGCTTCCATCCAGAATTTGGCCCGGTCGCTCGCGCTGAAATCGGACTCCTTTGGCAGGCACCAGAAGGCGAAGGCGCCCACCGTGTCGTTCAGCTCCTCGCAGGAGGGCCCAACGGGCACTGTCACGATGGAGTAATCGCTGAAGCCCGACTTTTTCAGGGTGTCCAGATTTGGATAGAAGGCAAACAGCAGCTTTCCGTCTTTGAAGGCGTTGATCGTTTGATCCATCGCCTCCTGTCCGTCTACCCAGTCGCCCAGGATGGACTTGTCCTCAAGCGCCATCTTCTGGATCATTTCAAGCACTTCCATGCCCTTTGCCTTGGTTTTGCTGTAGGTGAAGGCGTTGTGATAGCGCCCCTCCTCGTCCACCGCCGCGTAGTCGAAGTTGTTGCCGGTTTTCAGCATGGAGGCCAGCATGAAGGAGCCGACGCCGTACTGCTCCTTGCTGGGGTCCGTGGCGGCGGCGCAGTAATGGCGGAAGGTCTCCCAATCCCATTTCCCCTCCAGCGCCAGCTTTTGCGGATTCTCAAGGCCCAGAGAATTCAAAAGCTTTTTGTTGAACAGGAAATAGTACGTCGGCTCGTAGAACAGGTTCTTGGGCTCGATGCCCCAGGTCTCGCCAAAGAGGCTGGAGGTCGTCTGGTTCCAGTACTCGCTGTCGGGGGCGGAGGTGATATACTCGGTCGTGGGCAAAATGAGCCCCTGCTGGATCAGGCTTACATAGTTCCAGGAGTGGCACATCATGATGTCCGCGTACACCTCGCCGGAGAGCGACATCTGGATGAACTTGTTGAAATGGGTCTCCTGGGTGTTCACGATCCATTCGACCTTGCAGTTGTATTCCTCGCAGGCGTGCTTGAGGGAGTAATACCACGCGTCCTCGCTGTCGGAATTGCCAAGCGTGGGGATCTCCGGCTCGTACCAGATGGCGACCTTCAGCGTCTTGCCGCCAAAGTCCACCTTTTCCTCTGCGGCAAAGGCGGCGGGGCCTGCCATAAGGCAAAGCGCGAGCAGCGCGCACAGGAGCTTTAGCAAGCGTTTCATAGCGTTCTCCTTTCCCCTGGCCAGGCGTTATTCGGGCAGGTATGCAAGATAGTCTTCGCCGGTGTTTGCAACCAGCGCCGCTGCCTTAAGGCCCAGCATCGCGGGATCGTCCTCGCTGGTCCAGTATACGCGCACGTATACCTCGCCAAGGCCGTACACCTGATCCGTAAAGTCGAAGATGTACTTCTGATCATCGGAATCGTCCTCGGTGGGGAGGATCTCGCGGACCTTATTGTACTTCTGGCCGTCGGTGCACAGGTAAATGCGGATGGCGGAGGAATCCCTGTACGTTTCGTCGGTGCAGGAAAATCTGCCCGTCAGCATCAGGTGGCAATCCTCAAAGGTCTCGCCGTCTGCAGCCTTCAATAGCCAGGTGACATAGGCGTCCTCGCCCGCCTCGGCCTGGGTCAGCAGCTGCGCGCCATTCAAGCCAAATACCAGGTTTGCGGCTTTGTAGGCGTCAAGGTCTTCCTTCTCCACCTCGCCCTCGTCCAGATCCGCAAAGTCCTGCACGTTGACGATGGGCATTTTATCGGACTGACTGCCGCCCTTGCGTATGCCGCTCAGGTTGCCGCTCAGCGTTATGGAACGGATGCCGAAGATGTGCGGGCTGTCAAAGACCAGCCACTCAAGCTTCACAAAGGCCTGATGGTAGCCGCTCACAAAGTCGCTTAAGTCGACGGTGAAGCGCTGGGTATCGTCCTCGTTGTCGGTGGCATGGAATTCCTGCGCCAGGGTGTAGCTGTCGCCGTCAATGGAAACGAATACCTTAAGATAGTTGTTGTCCTTCACGTCCGGGTTCTGCCACCAGGTGCGGCCTGTGATGGTCAGGATGCAGTCGCTCAGAGGCTCGCCCTCCTCAGCGCTGATCTGCCAGGTCGCGCTGGCCGTCTCATAGCCGTTTCGGGGGGAGAGCAGCGGTACGCCGTCGATGCCGAAAAACATGTTTCTTTCATCCACCGCGCCGATGTCCGCCGCCTCCACCTCGCCTGCGATCAGGCCGTTAAAGTAATAGGTCCTGCTTACCATCGTAAGCTCCTCGGGCGAGAGGGTCGTTTCCACCTTTTCGGTCTGCGCCTTGTTGACGGTGATCGCGCTTGTTGAAATAGCGGCGCCTTCATACGTGTTCCAATGCTCCATAACTGCCTTTACGTAGATTTCCTTCTGCCCTTCCGCTACGGGAAGCAGCAGGGTCACGCGCTGCTTTGTGGTGGGCTCCCAGGGGCTGCCGTTGCCCTGCTGCTGTCTGAAGACCAGCGTGTACTCCTCGCCGTCAGCAGAGGCGTAGATCTCGACGTATCCCTGCGGATCGCCGTCCGCTACCCAGTAATCGAGGTCCAGCTTGGCGTTTTCAATCGTTTCGCCCTCCAGCGCTTCGGCCTTCTGGATGAAGTACCCGGGGCCGTTGTATCCGCCGGGGTTGACCACGGGCTCATGGTTGCCCTTCAAAAACAGGTTGTCCGCGTCGATCGCGCCCGCCTCAAGCAGCGCTTCCTTTGCCGCGGCCTTGGAAGCCGCCTTTTCCTCGGCGGTGCCGCCTTCGGCAATGGCGTTCATGCCGGAAAAGTCCAGCACGCTTTTGACCTCGTGGCCCTGTACGGCGGCGTCAGAGGCCGGAACGTCCAGTACAAAATAGGCGGGCAGCGAAACGGCCTCCTCTTTCGGGGCCTCTTCCTCTGCTTCCTCCACTTCTTCAGCCGGGAGCTCCATGTCCGCGCCCGGAACGTAGCCTTCGTCGTCGGTAAGCTCGGCTTTAACGCTGATCCCGTCAAGGCCCGCAGCGTCTGGTCCGCCCCAGCCTTCCAGCGTCACTTTGATCCAAAGATTGTGCGCTCCCGCAAGGCCCTCCACGCTGATCGCGGTCTCGGCCATGGCCTCCTGCGTCCAGGCGTCGCCGGTCGCTTCCTGCGAGCGGAACAGCTCGATGTAATTTGTGCCGTCCACGGAGCCCTCGACCACCATGTAGCCCTGCGGATCGCCCTTGCTCAGGCGGTAGTTGACGGTTATCTGCGCGGCGTTTTCAAACGCCTTGCCCTCGCCGGAATTGAGCCTCACCAGCACGTAGCCGGGGCCGTTATAGCCCTTGGCGGAAACCAGCGTGGTATAGCAGTCGCCGATCACCAGATTTTCGGTCTTTACAGCGCCCCGCGCTACGATCTGCTCCGCAGCGGACGCAAAGTCCTCGGTTGAGGCCATCTCAGCAAAGCCGATCGTTTCTTCGATGCAGTCGCCTGACGCCTCCTGGGCGTCCTCCTGGGTAGCCTCCTGCGCAACCTCCTGAGCAGCCTCCTTGACCGCTGCGCTCAGGCTGATTTTGTCAAGGCCCGCAGCGTCGGGTCCGCCCCAGCCCTCAAGGGTCACCTTTACCCAGATATCGCGAAGCCCCCCGATGCCTTCCACGCTGAAAGTGGTCTCGGCCATGGCCTCCTGTGTCCAGGCGTCGCCGGTCGCTTCCTGCGAGCGGAACAGCTCGATGTAGTTTGCGCCGTCCACGGAGCCCTCGATCACCATGTAGCCCTGCGGATCGCCCTTGCTCAGGCGATAGCTTACGCTGATCTGCACGGCGTTTTCAAACGCCTTGCCCTCGCCGGCATTCAGCTTTACCACGACATAACCGGGGCCGTTATAGCCCTTGGCGGCGACCAAAGTGGTGTAGCAGTCGCCGATCACCAGATTCTCGGCCGCCTCAGCGCCGCGCGCCACGATCTGCTCCGCAGCGGAAGCAAAATCCTCGGTGGCGCTCATCTCTGTAAAGCCGACCGAGATCTCGGCGGTCTCGCCCGCTTCCGCGATCGCGCCCGGCATGGCCAGCATTGAAAGCATCATGGCGATGCAAAGCAATACCGCCAGCCATTTTCCTGACTTCTTCATGTCTGTCCCTCCATTTTTTATTAAGCAATGGCTTTGACCATTGCAGTATTTCATAGGTTTACGGCTTTTACGTCATACCGTCAATCCGCAGCCGATGAATTGATGTCCGGAAAGCTCCCACAAAGACCCATGGATCAGCTTGCCGTCCCGCTCCCTGGCCCGCACGGATACACCTGTGCTGTCTTTCTTTACAGGATAAGCCCGCGTTGAAAGGCAGAGCCTGTCATTTACGAACACTTCTACGATGCTCTTATCCACGAAGATTCTGAGCTTCAGGTTTTCCGACGGGTGTATGAATAGGGAGCCAAGATCCGGTGCGCGGCAGATCGCGTGTTTCGACAGCGAAGAATCCGTGTTATCCACTGCTATCACCGTATCATAGGGCCGCCCTTCCCATGCGCCGCATTCCGCAAAATGCGCCCAATCCCGCCATCCGCGCTGCCTGTAGCAGCGGATGTGCGTTGCCTCGCTTCCGTCATCGGAACGCAGTACGGAAATATCCAGCGTAGGAAACAGCTCCGAGGCTTCAAATTCCAGCTCCAGCTCCATAACGTTGCTTTTGAACTGCGGCAGCAAAACCTCTTTTCCTGCCGGCAGAGAAATATCGCGCAATTCTTTTCCGTTTTTATGCAGCGAGCTGAAATCCGGGGCCGGGCGCTGGGCAAGCTCGCTTTTGTTTACGCCCACAGCAGACAGACGCCTTGGCAGACACAGAACCTGGTAGGCCCCGCCCAGAGGATGCATGCAGCCCTCCGTTTGATTAACGGCCATCAGTACATCGCCGTTTTCCATTGGCGCGGCGGAAGCCGCTGCGATGCCGCCTGCAAAGGAGCCGTTTACTTCTGACTGGAAAGCGCCTCCCCTTATTCCCAGAAGCTTCTGCCGCTTTGTATCATACTGGCCGATCAGATACTTTTCACCACTCATGTGGCTGAAATGCAGAAGAAGGTGCCTTCCGTTATTGAGCGGCCAGAAATACGGACAGGCTCCGTCGTCTCCCGGTATGCATCCGTTTCCTCCCTGAATGAACGGATGCACGTATTCCCAATGCACAAGGTCTTTGGATCTGAAAAGATATTCCGTCCTCTCACAATCAGGCATACACGCGTGCGGAACAGCCCGTCCCGACAAAGTATAGTAGTAATGACCCTGCTTCCAAATACAGGGATCATATACCTCGTAGGGCTTCCCGTCCTCTTCTTTCAGGCATCCGACCTTCTCCCACTTAAGCAGAAGGGGATCGCTTGACACCGCCGCGATATTGCCAAGACCCTTTCCGTAATAAAACGCGATCACCCTGTCGTCTTCCGCAAGGGTTGCTCCCGACCAGCACGCCTGTTCGATATCCGGCTTTAAGGCATAAGGAAGGTCGATCCAATGAAGGAGATCCTCACTTACGGCATGCCCCCAGCATATAGCGCTTTCAGGGGGAAAAGCCTGATAAAACAAGTGCCAAAGACCTTTCCAATAGCACAGCCCATTGGGGTCGTTCATCGGGCCCTCCGGTGCGGAAAAATGAAACACCGGCCGATATGGATCGCTTTGGCCCGCCTGCCTTTGCCTGGAGGCATACTGCATATAAGGATGGCTTTTGAGCTCCCTTATATACGCGTCCGCAGATGAAAACCGGCCTGTCATGTCCTTGAAACCCTCTCTTGCTTAAATCAATCCGAGATCCGAAGCGCTCTTACGCGCCCGTTCACTTCGTAGGGGCAATAGCTTACGGTAACACTCTGCCCTTCCCTAAGGCCCACCTTTTCCACCAGCGCAAGCTTGCCCAGCGCGCCGGTCGCGCCGCTAAAGTCCAGAACGCAGTCGTAGCCGATCTCAAAGCGCTTTTCCGTGCCGTCTGCTGCACGCACCGTCACAAAGGCGTTAGCCATTTCGCCCTTCAGGGAGATCTCCTTAACGTTCACCACCTTGCCCTGCATCAGGCCGTACCAGGCATAGATCCTTTCGACCTCGCCGCTTGCATTGCGCAAACCGCAAATGTAGTCACCCGGCTGAAGCTGCAGCTGCGTGCAGGGCGCAAGCGCCTCCCTTTCGCAGCCGTCCGCGCCCCGGAAGATCTTGACGTCCGCGGAAAGCTTCCATTCCGCGCCGTTACTGTAGTCGGTAACGCTGGGATCCTGCGAAAGGATCGCGATGCTTGTATCCGTCGCCCGGATCAAACGCGCCTCGAACTCGCGGGGATGTGCAAGGGAGGGCTTTGCTTTAAGCTCCACGTCAAAGACCGAGGTTTCGTCCTTTACGCTATCGCCTTCCGCCTTCGCGGCAAGCCAGAGGCCGTCCTCTGTCTGCGTCAGCAGCCATCTGCCGCTGTCGTTTTTGAGCTGCAGGCGCACGGTGGCATCTGCGCTTGTGTCAAGCCCGAACAAAAGCCTTGTATCGGAGGCTTCCTTCAGGGTGACCGTCACCCTGGCCCGCCCGTCCACGGACAGGGAAAGGGGGTATTCCGTTAGCCCGCCGTATCCGCTTACCGTAAAGCGCAGGGGCAGCAGGGTGCTGAGCGCCCTGGACGCATATTCGTACGCTTCGCCGTAGCGGCATTCGTCATACAGCCGGTAAGCGGCGTCAAAAAACGCGTTCTGCCTTGCGCTGTCCAGATCTCCGACCGCCTGCAGATATTTTTCCATCAGCCCTTCCGCGTCGGCGCGCGCCGCGATCCAAAGGGCCCTTGCGCGGTTTTCCTCGTAAGTGTATTGTCTGCCGTCCGCCATTCCGTTTGACACGGCAGGCCTGTAAAAGCCGATGCGCGAAAGGGCAAGCCCCGCCTTATGCGCGCCCTTCAGCCCGGTGTTATAGACCCGTACTTTTACGTAGATCTCCTTTCCGCCCGCGTAAAACGCGGGATCCACGGTGCAGATGATCTTGTCCCCGCCAAGCACCTGGACGGACTTAAGGCTTTCTGGCGAGCTGCCCGCCAGGATCTCGATCCGGCCCGTTTTGGCAAGGGTGGCGTCGATGCAGACGCGAAGGCCGTCGCTATACCTTGACGCCTTCTTCAAGCGGTATAAAAGGCTTCCTCCGTTTTTGTCCGTGGGCACTACGGCGCTGCCTTCAAGGCGCAGGCTGTCGATGACTGTAAGGGTGTTATTCAGGCTGTAAGCCGCCTTTTCAGAAAAGTCGCTTTCAAAAAGAGGGGTTTCGGCAAAGCGGCGAAGGGGCATCAGGGTCTTTGCCACCCTGGATTCCCTTATCACGTTATCCTGATCGCTGTCTGCCAGCACGTTGTAGATCACGACGCCCTCCAGCCCGTAAGCGTAGCACTGTGAAAGCACGCGAAAATCCCTGCTCGCGTTTCCGCCCGGAAAACCGGCGCGCTCGGCGTTGATGTTTGCAAAGCTGCCGTACGAAAGCAGATAGTCAAGCCCCCTGCTCAGGTTATCATCCAGATACGTGGACCACTCGCCGCCAAAGTGGATCGAATCGAGCACATGGTTTTCCCAGGACTTGCGGTTTTCCTCCCAGTTGGGGTAAAACGCCTGGATCGGCGAATGGGTGAAGGAATTTGTGATAGTCTGCCTGGTGGGATAGGCCACCTTTCCGTTGCTGATCGTGATGGGATCATAGCCAAGCCCCTCCGCCATGGCCGCGCCCACGCTGGAGATATAGCTGTGCAGATTTCGGTACAGCCAGTAGGTCTCCTCCTGGCTCAGACCGTTTGTCGGGTCGAGGGTGACCCCGTCCCGGGCGGCGTCTGCGATCACGTAGGCGGAAAAATCGCCGATCCCGCGGGGATAGTTTTCGTACTGTGTCCAGTAGATCGGCCAGTAGATCGGCTCGTTTTCGGTATAGAGGTGGATCGGCGGAAGCTCCTGACCGGCGCTTGCGATCTCGGCCGACCTTTGCTGGATATAGGAAACCGTTTCGCGGATGCGATGAAGTCTTACTTCGTTATAGTGCCTGTTGTTCATGGACAGCCACGCGGTATTGGACCATTCGTTGGGCGTCGTCAGCTGCCAGGTGCCCCTGCCGTTATTGTTCAGCGGATCGTAGGCGATCTGCTGGTAGGGAACGTCCTGCCACATGCCGCCAAGGCCGTCCATGCCCCCCGCCGTGCCCGCCCACCAGGAGTTGATGCCAAGATACAGCGGCGCTTTGGTGTAGAGGGAGGCGGTGATCACGTTGTCCAGGTATTCTTCCGTTTTCTCCTTGCCCCAGGCAAGATACTGGATCTCCCAGCACAGGCCGATGGAATACATGCTGCTGCACTGGTAGCTGGAAACGAGCTGCTTAAGGTATTCGTAGTTCAGGTTCGTGGGCGTCTGGTTCAGCATCAGCACGACGTTCATTTTTTTGTCAAGGCCCTGCTCACGGATAAACTCAGAAGGCTTGCTTATGGCCCAGACCCTTCTAAAGCGCACTTCGCCGTCCGTTTTGTTCACGATGCGGACTGCAAGGCTTCCGGAGGAGCTGCACACCTTTGCTGGAATATCAAAAAATGCGTGATTGAAGCCGTCCGCAGACGGGGCGTAGACCCTGCCGTAAACCTCAGTGCCGTTTACAAAAACCGTGTAGGCGATCGAAGGGTCGTCTCTCAAATGCAGCTCTTCTATATCCAGTAAAGCGTCCGCGCCCAGCTGCACGCCGTCTATGGTAAACGATAGGGAGGAAAGATAACCCCTCAGCGACCGGATGCGATAGCTCGTATCGTGATCGCCGACCAGGACGGACAGCTGCTTGATCTCGGAATTTCCCTCGAAAGACAGATCCTTTGGTTCATTTTGCGGCTGATCGTTTATGGAGCCGCCGGCCAGATCCACCCAGGCCGCAGCGTTTTGCGCCGTCAAATGCATAGTACCCTCCGTTGTTTCCCCGATTGAAAAGCTGCTTAGGCCATAAATGAGAAGGAGCACACAAATCAGAACATTCCGACAGGTTTTTTTCATTTGGCCAAGGCCTCCCAAATACAAGTTTTTGTACTGTCCGAATTGACAACCCGGCTCAAAGCATTTATAATTTCTTTCGTGAAGACCTGCAATACTATACTATAGATATCCACAGATATAATTTTACTCAAGCTTAAAACGAAAGGCAATATAAATATAGAGCCAAAATATATGTAAATGTGACCACAGGGGAGGGACGCCCGTGCTTTCGGAGCCCATCAGTTTTGAGTTTATTCCCACGCATCTTTACAACGATTATTTAAATCTTTGCCATTGCGGAACGGACATCTGTCCCGCCGGCGTTTCGCACGGACCGCTGGAGAAAAACTACTATCTGATCCACTGCGTGCTGTCCGGAAGCGGCAGCTTTACGGTGGGGAACATCAAATACCATCTGGATCCGGGCGACGCGTTTTTGATCCGGCCAAATCAGACCGTCCTCTACGCCGCGGACCAGAACTCGGAATGGGAGTATGCGTTTTTTGCCTTTAACGGCGCTGTGGCCAGGCAGCTGTTGGACCGCACCTCCTTTGAAACAAAGGACGTCATCCACATCAAAGACATCGGCGTTTGCGACCTGATCAAGGAAACGACAAAGGGCATCGCCGGGCACGGCGGCAGCAAGGACCTGTATGCCGTGACGCAGCTGATGAAGATCCTTTTGTGCCTGGCGGAGCAAAAGGACACAAGCGACAACGCGGAGTATCACCCCCTGCGAAGCGACATCAAATCCGTGCTGGACTACATCGCCCAGCATTACGCCGAAAACGTCACCGTGGCAAAGCTGGCCGATCTGATCGCGCTGGACAGAAGCTACTTTTGCCGCATCTTCAAAAAAGCGGTCGGGATGTCGCCAAAGCAGTACCTGATCGAAATGCGCCTGGATAAGGCGCGTCTCATGCTTACGGAAACCACCCTGCCCATCACCAGGATCTCTTTGCTGGTGGGCTTTCAATCCTTCCCCGCGTTTTCGCGCCTGTTCGTAAACAAGTATCAGCAATCGCCCAGGAAATACCGTGAGATCTTCGTAAGCGAAAAACAGGATACCGTGTGTCTTGGATCGAGATAGCGCTCGTTCCAAATATCGCTATAACGGAAATACCCGATAATCAAGCTAAGGAGGGACTTCCCATGAAAAGGATCGGCAAAATCTGGAACGGCACCTCTCTGATCGTCAAGATCCTGATCGGGCTTTTGCTTGGAACGCTGCTTGGGCTTTTGGCGCCCGGGGCAGGCTTTCTTAGCATTTTGGGCGATCTGTTCGTAGGGGCGTTAAAGGGCATCGCGCCGCTATTGGTGTTCGTGCTGGTCATAAGCTCCCTTGCAAACGCCACCGGCGGCATCGGCAAGCGCTTTACCACGGTGATCGCGCTGTATCTTGCAAGCACGCTGATCGCGGCCATAATCGCCGTGATCGCAAGCTTCCTCTTCCCGATAAGCATAAAGCTTACAGCGGGCGAAATCTCCTCCACGCCTCCCGGGGGCCTTGTCGAGATCTTCAAGTCCATCCTTGGCAATATCGTGCAAAACCCCGTCACGGCCATCGGCAGCGCAAACTATGTGGGCGTGCTAGCCTGGGCGGTGATGCTGGGGCTTGCGTTCAAGGCCTTTGCTTCGCCAAATCTCAAGCTCTCCCTGCAAAACATTTCAGACGCCGTGTCCCAGGTCGTGCGCTGGATCATCGGCCTTGCGCCCTTTGGCATTTTGGGCCTGGTATTTACGGCGGTCTCCACAAGCGGGCTTTCCATCTTTGCGGATTACGGCAAGCTGCTTATCCTGCTGGTGGGCACGATGGCCTTCGTGACGCTGGTTAGCAACCCCCTGATCGTTGGCCTTACCCTTCGCCGCAATCCCTACCCGCTGGTATTCAGGTGCCTAAGGGAAAGCGGCCTTACCGCCTTCTTTACCCGAAGCTCCGCAGCCAATATCCCCGTCAACATGTCCCTGTGCGAGCGTCTGGGCCTTGACAAGGATTTCTATTCCGTGTCGATCCCCCTTGGCGCTACGATCAATATGGACGGGGCCGCCGTGGTCATCACCATCATGACGCTTGCCGCCGCGCATACGCTTGGCATCGGCGTCACCTTCCCGGCCGCGATCGTGCTTAGCATTTTAGCCACCCTCGGGGCCTGCGGCACCTCGGGCGTAGCCGGCGGCTCCCTGCTGCTGATCCCGATGGCCTGCTCCATGTTCGGCATCAATAACGATATCGCCATGCAGGTCGTGGCGGTGGGCTTCATCATCAGCGTCATCCAGGATTCCTGCGAAACGGCCATCAACTCCTCCGGCGACGTGCTGTTTACCGCCACGGCGGAATTCCGCGAGTGGATCAAGGAGGGCCGGGACCTGCATATGTAAAACGCGCGTCCCCGCGGGGGACAGTAGAAAAAGGGAGGACAGGCGGCATGAAGGAAACGGGTTGGGACGGCAAAAACGAACTGGTCGTTGAGCTGAACGGCAGGCCTTCGGGGACGGTATCGCCGCGCCTTTTTGGCACGAACATCGAGCACACGCGCGCGTGCGTCTATAAAGGGCTTTCGGCGCAGCTGCTCCGAAACCGGAAGTTTGCGGGCAAGCCCACGGTCCGCACAGGGCAGGCCTGCGAATGGTACCCCATCGGGGACAGGGCCTTTCTGGGCTTTGGGGAGCCCTATACGCGCCACCACGAAATGTATCACATGCATCGGGCAAACGAAGCGCAGTCCCAGCGCATCGTAAACTTCTGGCCGGGCGAAAGCTGCGGCATCGGCCAGCACGAATTGCCCCTGCGCGCGGGTGAGACTTATGAATTTCGCATCGTCGCAAAAACCGACGCGCCGCTTTCTTTGAAGGTGGAGCTTTGCGCCCGCTTTGGAAAGCGCATATACGCAGAAGAAGAGATCGCCCTAACCGGAAACGACTGGCGCACCTATGAAATAAGCCTTACCTGCCTCTTTGACGACGCGGATGCCGATCTGCGCTTGAGCTTTGTTCAGCGCGCCTCCCTTTGCATAGGCAGCGTCTCCCTGCTGCCAAAGGGCCACTTTCGCGGCATGCGCAGGGACGTGATCGAACTGCTCAAGCAAATGAACATAAAGCTCATCCGCTGGCCGGGCGGCAACTTCGCGGGCGAATACAACTGGGCGGACGGATTGCTGCCCTGCGACATGCGTGCGCCGCTGCAATCCTGGCTTGGGATCGAGACGCAGCCCTTCACGATGGGCTATGATTTTCACGAGATCGACACAGACGATTTTATAGCTCTGTGCCGCGAGGTGGGCGCGGAGCCCTTCATCACGATCAATCCCTGCTGGAACACCCCCGAGGAGAGCGCCGCCTGGGTGGAATACTGTAACGGCGACGTTTCCACGCCCTTTGGCCGCCTGCGCGCCAAAAACGGCCACCCCGAAAAATACAACGTGCGCCTGTGGTCGCTGGGCAACGAATTTGGCTACGGGCACATGGAGGGCGAAAACACGCCGGAGGGCTATGCGCGCCTTGCGCGGGCAAACGCCGAAAAGATGCTGGCCGTCTGCCCGGACCTGACCCTCTGCTCCTCCGGTCCCTATCCAAATGGTAAATGGGCAAGGCAAAGCGCCGCCGCGATATGCGACATAGCGCCCCTCGTCTCCCAGCACTTTTACGCCGGCCAGCCCATGTACCGAAGCGTGGACGCAATTGAAGGCGACTACGAGGCGTGCGTAAGTCAGGTTTCAAATCTTCTAAGCCAGCTTAAGCAAAACCGCGCCGAGCTTCCCCAAAACGCTGCCATCTCCATGGACGAGTGGAACGTGTGGTACGCGTGGAACAGGCCCTCCAGCGTCACCGACGGCATCTTTGCCGCCAAGACCCTGCACATGCTGATGACGCAGGCCCAGACGCTTTCCATCGCGCAGGCCTGCAGCTTCGAGGCCGTAAACGAAGGGCTGATCGAGGTGCTGCCGCACGAAGCGCGCCTTACCGCGCAGGGACAGGTGTTCAAGCTTATGAGCGGGCATATCGGCGGCGAGATCTGCTGCGCAAAGGACGACGCCCTTGCGACGCGCCACGGAAAGCACGTCTTCCTCACCGTGATCAACAGCTCCTTCTCCAAAGAAAGCCGCATAAGCCTCGCCCGCTTACAATCCACTCAAAGCCTTGTTCCCTACAAGGCCTCCCTCTGCACCGCAGACAGCGTAACCCCACCCTCCTATTTCACCACTACCCCCGCCCTCCCGACCGATCCCCTAACCTACAACCTCCCCCCGCACAGCATCCTGGCCGTATGGCTCAGCGATGAAACAGACTTGCCAGCCCAATAAAAAAATCCCCCCAAAAATCCCACAGCGCCTCGCCAAATCGGCGAGGCGCTTATATGTTCAAAACACAACTTTCGGGAGAACCCTCCCGGGAGGTCTGGAGGGGCCGCAGCCCCTCCAATTTCAATCCGCAGGGGTGGCTTTGCCACCCCGAGGACAGGGATTTTTGTGGAGGAAGCGAAGCGCAGCGGAGACGACCGGAACAAATAATCGCTTCCTTACAGTTTTTGCGCCCGGAAATTTCCCGCAGGAAATTTCAGCAAAAACTGCTTTCCTATCGCCTACGCTATCAAGCTCTGGCGTTTCGACTAAAACACCCTCACAGACGTTTTAGCCATCCGATTGAAATGAATCTCCGATTCATTTCAATCGCCTATTTTCCCAGCATCGCCGCCCCAATGATCCCCGCGTCGTTTCCAAGGGTCGCAAGCTCCACCCTTGCATAGGGCATGGTTTTATAGAAGACCATCTCCGGCAGCTTTTTGCGCACGGCGTCCAGCAAAAACTTGCCCGCGTGGCTCACGCCGCCGCCCAGCACGATGACCTCGGGATCGATAAAGTTGATGATGCCGACCAGCCCCGCGCAGAGGTGGTACACATAGCAGTCGAACACCTTCATCGCTGCGCTGTCGCCCTGCTTGGCCGCGTCGATCACGTGCTTTGCGGTGATCGCACTCTCGTCGCCCCCGGCCAGCTTTAAGATCAAACTGTCCGGCGCGTCCTTTAGCGCCTCCTTGCCCATGCGGATCAGCGCCGTGGCGCTTGCGTAGCGCTCCCAGCAGCCGCGGTTGCCGCAGGTGCACTCCTCGCCGCCCAGCACCGTGATCATGTGTCCAAGCTCGCTGCCCACACCGTGAGAGCCGGAATAGACCTTGCCGTCCAGCACGATGCCGCCGCCGACGCCGGTGCCCAGGGTGATGAACACGCTGTTTTTGACGCCCGCGCTGACGCCCGCCACGCTCTCTGCAAGGCCGGCCACGGTCGCGTCGTTGCCGATAAAGATGGGCTTGTCGATGGTCTCCTGCATCCACTCGATCACCGGCACCTCGTGCCAGTAGAGATTGGTGCAGAAGGGCACGTGCCCGGTGCGGGGATCCTGTATGCCGGGCAGGCCGATGCCGATGGCCCTGACTTCGTCAAAGCTTACGCCCGCCTGCTGCGCTACCTCGCGGCAGAGCCTTGCCATGTCGTCCACGATGGGGCGCGCGCCGCGCTCCACCAGCGTCGGGCAGCCCGCCTTGCAGATGATTTTGCCGCCCTCGTCCACAAGCCCGGCCTTGATGCCGGTTCCGCCAAGATCGATGCCGATGTAATACATTTGCTGCCTCCTGATATGATGAAATATCGTTATTTGAAATAGAATTCCCTTTCGTCCTCCAGCCGCAGGAGCATCGGGCTTCCGCCGCCCGCGGCCCCGGTGTCGATGTCGAGCCATGTTGGCGTTCGAAGCATCCGGCCCTGGTGCTGCTTTCCGTAGTACTGCGTGGGGGTGTGGCCAAAGATCACGGTGGCGTCCGGGTAATAGCTTTCCTCCGGCGCGGGCCTGTGCCACAAAAGCTCCTCCGCCGTGTAGGCGTCAAGGGGCTTGTCCGGCGAAAAATTGCCAAGGCCCGCGTGGGTCAGCACGTAGCGCCGCCCGTGTAGGCGCACTTCCTCATACACCGGCGCGTCCTCCATGTACTCAACAAGCGCCCGCGCGCTTTCCTCGTCCTCGTGAAACAGCGCCCTTAAGGAAGCGATCGTTGGCGCCGCGCCGTTGTTAAGCCATGCGCTGAGCAGCTGGATGCGCGTATCATCCAGGCGCGAGATGCTCTCCTCCGTGATCGTGTCAAACAAAAACGAGCAGCTCAAAAGCATCGCCTCGTGATTGCCCATCAAAAGGGTGATGTTTGGCTCCATCGCCATGCGGCGCATAAGAGCGATGCCGCCGTCGCCGTTTCGGTCGATCACGTCGCCCAGCACGATCAATTCGTCGCTGTCCGAAAAGCCCGCGCTGTCAAGAAGACGCCAAAAATCGTCCGCCGAAAAGCCGTGCAGGTCGCTGCTTACGTAAGTCATGCCTGGCCCTCAGCTTTCGCCAAGCATCCTACGAAGCGTCCTGGCTACGCCCTTGTCCGCGTTTGAGGGCACGATCTGAAAGTGCGGGGAGTGCGCCTTTACGCCTTCGGGCGCGTTGCCCATGACGAAGGCGCGCCCGGCCCAGTCCAGCATGTCCAGATCGTTCATGCCGTCGCCGAAGGCGCAGGTCTCCTCCGGGGCGACGGCAAGCTTTTTGCGCAAAAATTCCAGCGCGCCAGCCTTGCTGGTTTGCCTGCCCACGCACTCGATCATGTGCTTTTGGCTGTGCATGAGGTTGGCCTGCTCGCCAAACTTCTGCTTTAGCAGGGGAAGGGCTTTGGCCGCGCCATCCGGCGTATCCAATACCAGCAGCTTCATGGGCGCTTCGTCCAGACTTTCGCTGATGGGCGCGCCGGTCACGATGGCATCAACGCCGCACAGTCGCTCGTACTCCCGCGTGAGCTCGCAATAGCGCGGGGCGATGTAGCGGCCGTGCACGAACGCGTGCAGGTACAGGCCCATGCGCTCGCATTCCAAGGCGATCTCACGCGCCAGCTCCAACGGAACGGGCGTGGAATAGAGGGTTTTGCCGCTCAAAAGATCCACCACCGCACCGCCGTTATAGCAAACGGCGGGGGCGTTTACCTGCAACTGCTCTGCGATGGGCAAAAGCGCCGGGGGCATCCTGCCGGAAGAGAGCACGAAGTACGCGCCGCGCTCCATCGCCTCGCGCGCGGCCAAAATGGTCTCCTCCTCCAGTTCACGCATCGGGTTCAACAGCGTGCCGTCGATGTCCACGGCGATTAGGCGGTATTTCATGCCTTGCCCTCCGGATCCGAGGCGCTGCGCGCTTTTGCCTCGTCCACTTCCCTTTGCGTATCCAGATGGCGCCCTACCAGATACACCGCAAACGCCGCGATGAAGCTTACGCCCCAAAGCAAAAGGCCGATGTGCAGCCTGTCCAAAAACATACAGGCGATGCCGGCCACCCACAATAGCGTGATCACGGAAAGCAAAAGGATCTTTGAAGTTTTGTTTTTCATTTGTCAGCGTTCCCCTTTCCAAGGCGTATGGTCAGGTTGTTCATGTTTAGCGAATAGGTGTAGGCCGCTTCGTCCGCCATCGAAAGCACGAGCCCGATGCCAAGGGCGTCCCGGCCCTCCTCCGGCACGTAGTGCAGCGGGTCAAACGCCCGGCAGTCGTCGCGGAAGCGCAAAACGAAGTGGTCGGGCTTGTGCAAAACGCGCACCATCAGATGATGGGGCTTTTGATCCTGGCTGAAGCCGTGCTGGATGACGTTTGCGGCCATCTCCTCGATGCACAGGGCGATGCGGTTTGCGACGTGGGCGTCCTGCCCGTGATTCAGGCAGAATTTTTCCGCCGCGGCGGATACGCCCGTTACGTCGCTCAGGGAGCGGATGTCCGCCTCCATCAGGTTTTCGTTTGTCACGCCAAAGTCCGGCTTTAGTAACAGCATAAAGCCGCCTTTCGCGCCCGCCTTACCGCGGCGAAGGAGCGCGTTCAGCAAAACGCACAAAAGCGTTAGCGCTTCGCCAAGCGCAAAAAAGCTCCACGCGCCGTTTACGCCTGCGATCCGGGTAAGCGCCCACACGCACAAGATGGGCCACAGCGCGCCCTCCAGGATGGAGATGCACTCCGTCAGGCGCACGCGCCCCGTAGCCTGGTAGAGGTTTTTGAAGGCGTAGTTGATGCAGCAGGGAATGAGCCCCAGAGCGTACACCCGAAGGCCCGTTATGGCCATGTGCAGCGCGCTCAAAGGGCCTTCGTCGCTTTGCTCGATAAACAGATGCGCGCACTGGGGGCTGAACAGCACCAGCAGCCCGCCCGCGCATACGCCAAGCAGCAGCGACCAAAAGCACATCCGCCGCATCAGCTCCTTAAGGCCCGAGCGATCCTCCTCGTTATAGAGGATGCCGGCCAGCGTCAGCGTCACTCCCCCAACGCCCGTGCAGATGCAGCAGGCGGCGTTTCCGATGGTGTTGATCACCGTATATGCGGCGACCGCCTCCTCGCCCGCCGTCTTCAATCCAAGCAGCAGCTGGTTCACGGCAAAGATCTGCACCACCGTGGAGGCCATCGCAAACACGGAGGGGATGCCGCTTGTGAAGAGCTCTCTGATCTTGCGCCGCGTGACCTGCCTTATAGAAAAGCGGAACGCGCATTTTTTGGACAGGAAGTAGCCCATCGCAACCAGCAGCGCCGCGTAATAGCTAAGGGAGGAGGCAAGCCCCATGCCGAACATGCCGCCGTCAAACACCAGCACGTTCAAAAGATCAAAGCCCACGTCGGCCACCGTCATCGTGAGCACCGACACGATCAAAAGCCCGCTTTGCCCCGCCATCTGCAAAAACGGCACCAGCACCAGCGCCCCCATGGACGCCGGCGCGCCCACGATAAAGCCGGTCAGGTATCCGCGGGTCTCGGTGAACAGTTCGCCCTCCCGGCCCGCGCCAAGCAGCGTCGAGATCGGGCCCCGCAAAAGCAGCACCAGGGCTGTGAGCAGGGCGCTTAGCAAAAGCGTCAGGGCGATCGCGGAGGAGTAGCCGGCGTTCGTCTCCTCCTGGGAGCCGCGGCCCAGGGACTTTGAGCACGTCACCTGTATGCCCGCCGACAGCATGGAGCCAAGCGCCCCGATCAAAAGCAGCACGGGGTTTGCAAGCCCGTAGGCCGTAATGCCATCCACGCCCAAAAAGCGGCCGATCATGATGTTATCGATCAGCAGGCACAGCGACACTGTGAGGGCGCTGAGCACCTGCGCCGCCAGCATTTGCCGGATTAGCTTTTTGATCATGTAAACACCCGCTCAATATAAAATCGTTATTTGATCCGCCCGACCTGTTCAAAGGCGGCAAGGTATTGGCTCTTGAGCGCCGCGTAATCGAACCTGCCGGAGCAGTAGCGCCGAAGCCTTTCAAGCAGCGCCTCGTAGGCCGCCTGGTCCATCCGCGCCAAAGAATCGATCGCGGCAGTAAAGCCCTCCGGCTCATCCAGCGGCACCGTCCAGCCGCAGCTCGCGCTTTCCACCTCGTCCCAGGGGGTGGTGCCCCGGCTTATGATCACCGGCACGTCGTGCAGCATGGCTTCGGCGATGGACTGGCCGTAGTTTTCAAACTGGGTGGGGGAGATCAGCGCGTCGTATTCCCCGTAGAGCTGCCGCATGCGCGAGGGCGCGACCGCGCCCTTGTATTCGATGCGTACGTTTTGCGGCGCTTTTTCCATCAGCGTCCGGCAGCGCTCCCAATAGGTGGCGTCTTCGTTTGCGCCGTAGATGTCGAGCGTCACCTTTTCCTTTGCCATAAGGCAGGCACCGATTGCCACGTGCAGGTTTTTGTTTTCCACCAGCCGCCCGGAAAAGCAGAGCTTCACCTCGCCCGCCCGCTTGGTGGAGCGCAGCTTCGGTTCCGGAAGCGCAGGGACGTTTGGGATCATGTACACCCTGTCCGGGCTTACGCGCAGGGTGCGCTGGATGTCCTTTTTCTCCCCGTCGCTGGTTGCCTGAAAGCTTACGCGCCGAAGCAGGCCCGTAAGCTTCAAATACAAAAGATACGCCTTTTTCTTTGCCGCCTTCCGGCCCAGGGCGTCGGGGTTCAGTTCGCCCCTTGGGGCAAGCAGCACGGGCAAACGCAGCTTCCTGGCCGCCCGCAAAAGCGGCAGGTTGGTGCTTGCGGAAAAGATGCTGGAGATGTACACCGCATCCGGCTTCAGCCTGGACAGGATCTCGCGGTAGCGCTCAGAGGTGAACTCCGCGTCCGGCAGGTACATCACCTGCGCCTTGCCCACGCGGTTCCAGCCCTCGTGGACGTCCCTGTAGGGGGTGGGGTCCTTAAAATCGTGATCGCAGCAGATGATATAGATCTGCACCTCGCCGCCCAGCAGCTCCGTAAGATTGAACAGGCTGCTCACGGGGCCGCCGTACTTTTCGCCAGGCAGATAGCCGCTGTAGGACACGGCAAGCTTCATGCTTTGTTCCTCGCCTTCTGTTTTTCTGCGCGCTACGCCCGGTACGCGGGAAAGTAGCTGCGCGCGGCAGGCTCCCTCAAGGAGCAGAGATGATCGTATTTTTCCTGATCCAGGATCCTGCTGCCGATATAAAAGTGATTGAGCTCTCCCCTGTAAAACGCTCTTTTGAACTTGAACAGGCTGTCCTCGCCGCTGCCGACGCCGCCGCCCAGGTACAGGGTCCTGCAGCCGTTTTCGCAGCCCCAGCAGGCGGCCTCGTACAAAAGAAGGTTCGTGGGGGCCAGGGCGCCAAACTCCCTTACGCTGCCGGAGAGGTGATAGTTCATGTACGGCCCCTCCTTCAGCATGATGGAGGCGGCGATGGTCTGCCCGTCCTTTTGGGCGCAGAACAAGTGCGCGCGCCCCGTCAGATCCTTTTGCACCGAGTCGTAAAAGGCGTCGCCAAAGAAGTAATAGGCCTCGGCCTCGTCCCGCCGCATGGTTTCGTTGTAGATCTCCTGAAAGCGCCGGTAGGCCTCGGGGCTATCGTCGATCAGCACGTTCACGCCGTTTTTCTGCGCCTTGCGGATCATGTTCCGGTTTTTGCTGCTGAGGTTTTGCCAGATCGCCTCCGGGCTTTCCAACTCCATATGCACGACCTCGCCCAGCTGCCGAACGGCGTAAAAATCCTCAAGCCCCTCGTGGTTTTTCAGCATCGGGTGGAAGCGCACGAATTCCGACACGATGCCCTGCTCCTTCGTCCAGGCCTCATATTCCCTGAGCAGCCCGGATACGTCTTCTCCCTCGCTCAGCCAGCCGCCGTAGCCGTAGGGGGTGGAAAAATCATAAAACGTCCCCGCGGGGAGCCTGCCCTGAAAATGAGCGTCCCTGGCAACGTCCCGCTTCATGACGACGTTTATGCCCCGCGCGCCGCCGTTCTCACAGTAAAACAAAAGCGGCTCGCCGTCTCCGTGCTTTTCAAAGGCCCTTACGTAGCCGCTCAGCCAGTACACGTCGTGGCGGGGCATCGACAAAACGACTTCGTCCCATTTGCTTGCTTCGTTCAGGGTATAAACCTTCAGCATTTTGCGCCTGTCCTTTCAAAGGCCCGGATCGCTTCCACCGCCCGCGCCATGTCCTCGGTCGTATAGCGCTGGTCGCACACGAGGCTCAGCTCGTTGTCGTAGAGAAAGCGTTCCCGGCTCTCCAGCCTATGATACTCGCTCACCGGCCAATGCACAGGGCAAAACACGTTATCTTTAATTAAATATTTACGAAGTGCGTCCCGCTGCCCCCCGGGCACCAGCACGGGCACCATCAGGGGACAGTCGCCGGGCAGGAGCCGGGGAAAGATGAGCCAGTCGCCAAGCGCCTCCATAAGCATCTGGGCGTTTTGCCGCCGCCGGGCCCTGATAAAGCCCGTGTCCAGCCTTCCCGCCGCCTCCACGTCCCTTGGATGCGCCCTGCCCGAAGGACTTGTTTCAAGCGCCTCCTCGGCCCTTGCAAAAAGCGAAAGGTAGCGCTGCTTGTCGCTGATGTCGCCCAAGATATAGCCGCGCTTTAGCTCCATCGCGCGGCGGCGAAGGCAGATATACTCCCCGCCCTCGTCCGCTCCCTCAGGCAGGGCGCGCCCGTCCGCCGCCCAGGCAAAGCCTCCGGTCCACACGCCCGTCCACTTGCGCAGGGAGCCAAAATAATAGTCCGCATCTTCGTAAGAGGCGGAAAACATGCTGTGCGTCACGTCCCGGATCACGACGCCGCGACGGGCTTCGCCCTTTGTCCCGGGCAGGGAGTAGCCAAAATAATCAAGGATCAGCGTAACGTCGCTTTGCCAGTCGATCTCCTGCCGAAGACTTCCCTTTTCAAACCATACGGGATAGAAGCGCACCTCCATCCCCGCTTCCAAAAAGGGCTTTATCATGCTGTCGCAGCACCAGGAGGGCAGCGCCGCGCTGCGGCAGTGGGGCAGCTGCTTCAAAATCGCGCCCAGGGCCGCCCGCCCGGACAAATACCACTGCGCGCCCGGCGGCAAAACGAGGCCAGGCCCCTCACCCAACGGCACATCCCAGAATTCGCTCCCGATCTCCCGCATTTTTCTCTCCCGCTCTTGGCAGAGCCCGCATTATGAAAGCGGACGGCTCCAAAAATACACAATGGGCTTGGATAAGCCCTCTCGCGCCGAACTCATGTAAAAAACCTTGCCCGCCGTCCGGGCCCCAGGGCTTACCAATGGAAAAGCTGTAAGTACGATCTGACGAATGCGGTTATGTACCGCAAAAAAAGCATACAAGCGCCCTTTCCTTTTGCGCTGCTTCGCTCCTCAGGGAAGGCTTTGGACTTTTCTCACTTTGTCCTCTGCCCGGCTGAGCAAATCCTCACAGCAAGGCGGCAGGAGCATCCTGCATCTACTGCATCGCCCTTCTCAGCGCCTCCAGCGCGCTTTGGTGGCGCAGCTTCACCGCGCCGTAGCTCAGGTTCATCAACCTTGCGATCTCAGTCAGGGGCTTGTTGTCGTAATAGCGGAATACGATGATGTCCCTGGCCTCGTCCGGCAGCTTCGAAAGCGCCGCGGCCAGCTCCTTCAGGGTCTCGCTGCTTAGCATTTCGTCGTCCACGCCCTCGGCGGAGGGCATTTCCTCGTCCAGCTCCTCGTGGGGACGGCTGCGGCGGTAAAAGTCGATCACGCGGTTGCGGGTGATGGTATAGATCCAGGTGCTCAGCTGGGCTTTTTCGCTGTCGTAGCTGTCCAGCTTCAACTGCACCTTTTCAAAAACGTCCTCGCACAGGTCCTCCGCGTCCGCCGGAGAATTGACGCGATTGCGGATATAGCCCAGCACCTTGCTGCGGTACCGGGCGTAAATGAATTCCATGTCTGGACGGCTCATAGCCTTACTCCTGCTTATCTGGCCTGTTGAACGGATCGGCGCTTTCGGGCTTTTGGTATTTGTCGCCCGCGGCGTTTACCATGTCCGCTTCATCCAGGCTCAACAGCCGCGCACCGCGCCGCGCGTGCGCCTGATCGATCACACGCTGCAGCTCCGGCTCGTCCATGAACTTCTGAAAATCAAACAGATCTTTAAGCCGTGCTTCCATAGCAACCCCTCTTTTCCTTCAGTCTCATCAAGTTTATACGCACTGGCTTTGCGTCTGGCAGCAAAAGCGGGGAAAAAACCGCGGCAAAACCTGCGCGCGCCCGCCTGCGCCCGGACAGTAAAAATTATACCATGAATTCCCACCCAGGTAAATACCCGGCAGAAATTTTGCGCCGCGCTCTGCCTTCACGCTTTCCTATTAAAAAACTTTTACATTAGTCTTAAAAAGGTGCTCTTTTGAAAGTTTCATGTTAATTTGTGTTGACAAAATTGGCATTTCTTCTATAATTTAACCTATGTAATTCGGCTTCTTTGATACTATGGCCCGCCGCGCTTGTCGGCGGAGGAAGCAGCAGGGAGAATCGATCGGATGGGAAGGAAAACACGCAGGCTACTGATCCTGATAGCCTTAGTGGCGGTGATCGCGCTGGCGCTCGTGCTTTTTGGCGGCGGCAGCGACAGCTTTATCGCCAAGTATGAAGGCGTCGACCTTGCAAGCGACGTCGAAGGCATAGGGCGTTCAAACACCTATGCCGGGTACCTCGCCGCGCACAGCGGCGAAAGCTATACCGGCGCAGCCGTCCCGGTGGACATCGCCTCCTTTGAGGGCGACGGCGAAGTCCGCACGCACGACGGCGAACAATGCCTCTACACCCCGGACTTGGGCACGGTCAAATGGAAGGTGCAGGTGCCTTCCAGCGGCTGGTACAATCTGCGCATGCGCTATCTCACCACGAAAAGCCGCGGGGTGGACATCGAGCGCGCCCTGTACATAAACGGCGTCATGCCCTTCTCAGGCGCTGGCAAACTGCAGTTTACCCGCCTGTGGACGGACGGCGGCGAGATCCGCCAGGACAACCAGGGCAACGACATCCGCCCCACGCAGGTGGAGGTCTTCGCCTGGCAAAGCGCCTATTTCCGCGACGACATGGGCTACAGCGTGGAGCCCTACCGCTTCTGGCTGGAAGCGGGCGAAAACGAACTGGCGCTTGAGGCGTTAAACGAGCCCGTGATCATCGGCGCGCTTGAGCTTATGCCCATCACCGCCTATGACACCTACGATAAATACCTTGCCGCAAATCAGGCCTTCGAAGCCAGCAAGGCGCCCGATGGCTATGTGGACGTCATCGAGGCCGAGGGCGCGTACCTGCGCTCCTCCCCGTCCCTGTACGCAAGGTACGACCGCTCCTCTCCCTCCACCTCCCCCTCCTCCGTCACCCGCACGGTGCTCAACTTCATCGGCGGCGATCCCTGGAACGCGGCGGGTGAGTGGATCGAGTGGCAGTTCAGCGTGCCCCAGGACGGCTGGTACAACATCAGCCTCAAGGCGCGCCAGCAGTACCAGCGCGGCGCGATCTCCTGCAGAAGCGTCTACATCGACGGCGCTATCCCCTTTGACGCGCTGGAAGCCATCAGCTTTGGCTACGACACCTCCTGGCAGATGTACACCCTGTCCAATGACAAGGGCGAGGCGTACAGGTTCTACCTGAGCAAGGGCGAGCACACCATCCGCCTTGAGGCGACCCTTGGCGAAATGGGCGAGATCCTGGAGCGGCTTGAGGACAGCATCTATCGCCTCAACCAGATCTACCGCCGCATCCTGGTGCTCACCGGCGTGAACCCCGACCGCTTCCGCGATTACAAGCTTAGCAAGGTCTATCCCGAGGTCATCGAGGCGATGGATCTTGAAAGCAAACGCCTGTACAAGCTGGTGGACGACACCGTAGCCATCACCGGCCAAAAGAGCGACCGCGTGGCCGTGGCCCAGACCCTGGCCGTGCAGCTTGAGCAGTTTGTAAAGCGCGATATGCGCATCACCCAGTCCTTTGGCAATTTCAAGGACAACATCACTTCCCTTGGCACCGCCCTTCAAAACATGAGCGAAACCAAGCTGGACGTCGATCAGCTCGTCATCAGCGCCCCCGGGGCCAGGCTCCCCAGGGTGCACGACGGCGGACTGTACAAGCTCTGGCACGAGGTCAAGAGCTGCGCGGCCAGCTACTTTGTGGATTATAACTCCCTTGGCGACAAGTACGAGGAGGACGACGACAGCGTCATCGAGGTGTGGATCGTCACCGGCCGCGACCAGAGCACGATCTTAAAGACCATGGTGGACGACGAGTTTACCGCCAAAACCGGCATCAAGGTAAACGTAAAGCTGGTGGCCGGCGAGGCGCTTTTGACCGCCGTGGTCGCGGGCAACGGCCCGGACGTGGTTTTGAGCGTGGACAGCTGGTTTGCCGCCAACTACGCCATGCGAAACGCCGTAGAGGACCTTACCCAGTTTGCGGATTTTGACGAGGTCAGATCCGCCTTCCTGGACAGCGCCATCGTGCCCCTTTCCTATAACGACGGCACCTCCACCGGCGTGTACGGCCTGCCGGAGACGCAGGTGTTCTCCCTGCTGTTCTACAGAACGGACATCCTGGAAAGCCTTGGCATCGAAAATCCCCCCACCACCTGGCAGGAGCTGATTTCGCTTTTGCCCACCATCCAGGGCAACAACATGTCCGTGGGCATCGCCTATCCCGACATCACCAACGTGGATATGAGCGTGTTCAACTCCCTCATCTACCAGCACGGCGGCAGGATTTACGACGATGCCGCCATGCACACCATGATCGACAACGAAGCGGGCGTAGCGGCGTTCAAGCTCTACACCAGCCTCTATAACGACTACGGCCTGCCCACGGTGTTCGACTTTGTCAGCCGCTTCCGTTCGGGCGAAATGCCCCT
>CADBNW010000067.1 GCA_902796025.1 uncultured Eubacteriales bacterium | reverse complement strand
TTATTTGTTTTCGTCTCCCAGAGCCTCGGTCTGCCGCACCAGCACCTTCTTATTATAGCACGCAAAGGCGTTTTCCACCAGTGCCGCGTCGGGCTTTTTGCTTAAGACGCTCACGACCGGCACGATGATCAGCCCGGCCAGCATGCAGAACGCACCGGCGTTGATGGGGCTTTGCAAAAGGGTGGGGAAGGAGGAACGCGCCAGCATGTTTGCAAGCATCACCACCGTGGAGAACAGCATCGAAGCCCAGCAGCCCCACTTGTTGGTGCGCTTCCAGTACAGGCCGTAGAGGAAGGGAGCCAGGAAAGCGCCGGCCATCGCGCCCCAGCTTACGCCCATCATCTGTGCGATCAGGTTATTGGAGGAGGGCGCGGTGTACTGGAAAATGGCGATCACGGCAGAGATCACGATGAAGACCACGATCAGGATGCGCATGATGCCAAGCTGCTTTTTTTCGCCCATGTCCTTGATCACGCGGCCCTTGAGAAGGTCAAGCGTCATCGTGGAGGAGGAGGTAAGGACCAGGGAGCTTAGCGTGCTCATGGAGGCTGAGAGCACCAGGATGATGACCACCGTCAAAAGGAAGCTTTCGGGCTTCAGCGCGTTTTCGAGCATCGTGGGGATGACCGCGTCAAAGCCGCCCGCGGGATTGCCGCCGTCAGTGGCGAGGATGTTTGAGAACAGCCTGCCAAAGCCGCCAAGGAAGTAGCAGCCGCCGGCCACGACCACCGCAAAGAAGGTGGAGATGATGGTGCCCTTGGAGATCGCGCCCTCGCTCTTTATGGCGTAGAACTTGCCGACCATCTGGGGAAGGCCCCAAGTGCCAAGGGAGGTAAGGATCACGACACCCAGCAGCTCCATGGGCTTGGGGCCGAGGAAGGAATTGAAGATGCCCTGCGCCACTTTGCCGTTCACCAGCACAGCGTCGGGGTCGCTTACCTCGCTTAAGCCCTGCAGCGCAGCCAGGAAGCCGCCCTGGGAGGAGAGCACCGCAAGAATTACCGCCACGATGCCCACCAGCATGATGAGGCCCTGAATGAAATCGTTGATGGCAGTTGCCATGTAGCCGCCCACGATCACGTAAATGCCGGTCAATACCGCCATGACCACCACGCACCAGATGTAGGGGATGTGGAAGGCCATTTCAAACAGGCGGCTAAGGCCATTGTAGAGCGACGCGGTGTAGGGGATCATGAACACGAAAATGATCACTGCGGCAGCGACCTTAAGGGCGGTCGAATCAAAGCGCCGGGCGAAAAATTCCGGCATGGTGGCGCTTGAAAGGTGCTGCGTCATGATGCGCGTGCGGCGGCCTAAGACCACCCAGGCCAGGAGTGAACCGATAAACGCGTTGCCTAGGCCGATCCAGGTGGAGGCGATGCCGAATTTCCAGCCGAACTGCCCGGCGTAGCCTACGAAAATAACTGCAGAAAAATAAGAGGTGCCGTAAGCAAAGGCCGTAAGCCAGGGGCCGACCGAGCGCCCGCCCAGCACGAAGCCGTCCACATTTGTGGAATGCTTTTTGCAGTACAGACCGATGCCTACCATAATCCCAAAAAACAGAACCACCATGATCACGCGAAGTAACATATCATTCCACCTTCCTGCCGCGTCGTGCGGCCTTGTTGTTTAATACTTTAACGCATAAAAGCGCTAAAGTCAAGAGGGTGGTTTGTTAAAAATCGGGGAAGGCAAAGGAAAGGCGGAAGGGACAAAAAAGCGGGCGGCCAGAAGGCCGCCCACGGGTCAGATGGATATTGGACAGGTAAAGGTGGAACGCAGATGTTTGTGATTTGAGCGAAAAGGTCAGACCGGCGTTTGTGGGGCCGTTAGCGCGCGCCGCACTTCGTCCGGGTCAAAGGCGCGAAGGGCTCCGGGCAGCGCCCAGGCGTGGGTGTGGGTCTGGTCGTGCCAGGTTTGGGTGACGATGTCCTTATAGTCCTGCACGCTTTGCGAAAGCTCCGCCGGGGTGCAGGAAAGCACACTGGCGAGGGCGGCGTAGGTCTGCATGTCGCCCTCGGCGTAGAGGCTTACGGCGTCCTGCTGTACAAGCTCGTATTTTTTTGCAGCATTCAGCGCGCTCAGCACGCAGCGGGTCCTTAGCGCCGCCAGACTGTCGCCCAGCTGGATCAGATAGGCGTTCAGCTTATACAGGGTGCTCCAGCTGATGTACAGGTCGCTGCCGCCGAGCTTTGCGGGGGTGAGCGCGCCCTCGCCCGGCAAATCGCAGATAAGGACCTGACGGCCCGATGCGACCTCGCGGTGGATAAGCTGCGAATGCTCCGCGATGCGCGCGGTGCCGCCGGGCCAAAGCATGACACAGGTGGGAAGGGGCGCGTCCCCTGCCAGCATCGGGCGAAGCAGAACGCTGTTCAGATACAGCCCCTCTTTTTGAAGCCAGCTTACGCACAGGTAGGCGTAGGGGGCGCAGAGGCCCTCGCGGTACACGGTAAAGCGATCCGCGCCCGCACGGTAGATCTCTTCGTCAATGGCCGAATCGGGATGTGGAAGGAGCAGGGCGCGAAGGCGCGCGTCAAGCGCTCTGCCGTCCGCCAGGCAGGCTTTTTGCGCATCCTCCATGAGGCGCTTTGCCTCCTCCTGAAGGGTTTGCATGTTCGGCCTTGCCTTTAATATGCAGCCGCCCGCGGCCTCGAGTGCCTTTGGAGGAAGGGGGGCAAAGCGAAAATCTCCCTGCGGCGCTCTGCCTAATAAGACGTTTGAAAACAGCGTGACCGCCGCCTCCACCAGCGTCTTTCCAAAGGCGTGCTCGCTTTGCGCGGTCGCGATCCGGGGCGGATCTTGAAGACCCAGCTTCTGTCCCAGGGCCTGCGCCTCGCTTACCGCCCGAAGCGCGCCCTCGTAGGGGAAGAAATCGTTGCTGTTTGCAAGCACCAGCACGGGGCGCGGGGCCATGGCAAGCAGGATGTCCGCGTAGTCGATGCCCATGGCCAGAGAACCCGGCCAGATCATTTCATTGTCCGGATCCACGCCCGCCTCCAGCATGGCGCGCATGTCGGTAATGTAGGCGCAGGGGGCAGCGCAGGCAAATTCCTCCGCCGCGGCCAGCATCAAAAGCGAGGTCTGCGTGCCGCCGCCGGAATGGCCGGTGAGGGCGACGCGGTTTTCGTCCACCTCCGGACGGCTTTTCAGGTACCGTAGCGCAGCAAGCGCGTCTGCAAGAAAGTATCTTGCAAGGCTTGCGCCGCACAGCTTCATCTTCCAGTCCATCAGGTCGTGCTCGCCCGAGCAGCCCTGGATGGGCTGAAGATCCGCCTGCAGCTCGTAGTGCTCAAAGCGCTCGCCTTCTCCAAAGGGGTCCAGCGCCAGCACGGCAAAGCCAGCGGCGCAAAGGCGCTGGGCGGCGTACTGGTATTCCGGATCCGCCTTGCCGGCGTCCGTGTGGCCGATCACGAGCAGCACGGCGGGCCCGGGGGCGGGCATGTTTTTTGGCAGGTACAGGGCGCCTGTCGCAAAATAGTTCGGGCGGGTCTCAAGGATCAGGTTTTCCAGAGTGAAGCCTTCGTAAGAGCGCCGGGCGCTGATCTGCGCGTTTACGCCTTGCGGGATCTCGGGCAAGCCCCCGATGCACTGCAAAAAGCGCTCCAGCACCGACGCCTGGCGGTTTTTTAGCTCGCGCAGATCCCTGATCGCAGCGCGCTCTTTTTCAGCGCGCTCGATGCAGGGGCGGGCGCGGTCGAGGATATAGCGGTAAAGCTCCATGGCGGTTTCGACCGGGGGCTTTTGGGCAAAGGCCTGCACCTCCCACAGCGTTCTTGCGGAAGGGGTGAGGGACTGACCCTCGTGTAAAAATGAACGCATCAAAGCGCCTCCTGTAAAAAATCAGCTGCCGGTTGAGCGGTAAAAGCCAAGCGCCCGGCCAAAGCAAAGCGCCATCAGCAAAAACAGCGCCGGGCCGGAGAGGGGAGAAACGTAGGCCGCCCACGCGGGCCAGCCGAAGATGGGCTTTGCAAGGATGTAGCTTGCCGGTACGTGCATCACCAGCGCAAACGGCGCGATCACGGTAAACAGCAGCCGCAAGGGGCGGGGGAAGGCGTCCACCGGGTACTGGCAGGCGCTGCGCCCGCCGTAGGTGAGGGCGTTTGTGATCTCGATGGACTTTACGCTGTGGATGCACAAAACGGCCTCGATCAGAAAAAGCCCCAGCACCAGCCAAAAGCCGCAAAGGATGCTTTCGGCAAGCAGCAAAAGCTTTCCCGCCGTCCAGTGCACCTGGGCCATGCGGCTGCCCGCGACAAGGCTTGCCGTGCCAACGGCGATGCAGCTTATACGCCTTGGATCCACCGCGCTGCAGATCACCTGGGTAAGCACGCCCCTTGGCCGAAGCAAAAGCGTATCCAGATGGCCGCTTCGAACCATCTGGGGAAAGCTGCCGGTGATCCCGCGCCCGAAGCATTCGGCGATGTAGAACGTGACGGACATCAAGCCGAAAAAGAAGTAGAGCTCCTGCCCCGTCCACTGGTTCAGGTGGTCAAAGCGCTTTACCAGCAGGATGACCGCGAGCAGCTCTCCGCCCTCCATCACGAGCTGGGCGAAGGTCTGCACGGCAAAGGACAGCGGATACTGCAGATGGCTTTTGAGCAGCAGCCCCATCGATCTTATGTAAAGGCGAAGCGTATCCATTGCCTTAACCTCCCTGCAGCACGAGATGGCGCTGGTTTTTGTGCCACAAAAGCATGCCAAGCGCGATCAAAAGCGCGCTCCACAGCGCCTGCAAAAGCATTACCCCGGCCGCTGCGGACAGGGGCGCTTCCCCGCTGTAGAGGCGGATGGGCGCGTCCAATAGCTGCGCGTAGGGCAAAAGCGTAAGAACCTTCTGCCAGCTGTCCGGGTAGAGGGTAAGGGGCAGGACGTTTCCGGCAAGCAGCATCATAAGCAGATTCAGCACCGCCTGGATGCCCCTTTGGTCCAGCGTTTTCATGGTGAAGGCCATGGTGATGTTTTCAAGCGCGCACACGCACAGTAGGCCAAGCCCAAGCGACAAAACGGAAAGCCCAAGCGCGGGCAGGGACGAAGGCATGCTCAGCCCCCAGCCCTTAGGAAGCAACAGCGCGAACACCAGCATGGGCAGGGCGCGAAGCAGGCTGCCCATCCACTTTTGCGCGAGGATCCGGACGTAGTAAAAGCAGTACAGGTCCAGGGGCCGCAGCAGGTCGTAGGCGATGCCGCCGGTTCGAATCTTTTCGATCAGCTCCGCGTCCGAGGACAGCAGCATGCGAAAAAACGCCTGCTGCAGCCACACATACGCGGCGACGCTTTCAAAGGGCCTTGACTGCGGCGCGCCCGCGTACAGCGCCCGGTACAGCGCGATCAGGATGAGGCCAAAAAAGATCTGGCAGATCACGCCGCCAAGCACCGCGCCGCGGTAATGCGTCTCCATGCGAAAGCGCAGGCGGAACACGGAAAGGTATGCCCTCATAAGCCCATCTCCCGGTACATGTCGGCGATCAGCTGGTCGATGTTGCGCGGCTGCACGGTGAGCTCCCGGATGGGCCCCGTTTGCTGCAAAAGCGTAAGCAGCTGGGCTGTTGGCAGGGCGGTGGGCTGATAGGAAAGAAGCAGCGTGTCGCCCTCTTTTTTCATCTGCACGCCCTTTGGAAGCGCGGGCAGGGTATCTGCATTTTGGTAGCGCACGGCGACGCTTCGCACCCGGTCAAAGCGCGCGAGCAGCGTTTCCAGCGGCCCGTCGTAGAGCTTTGTGCCGCGCCCAAGCACCATCACGCGGCTGCACAGGGCGGCGATGTCCTCCATGTCGTGGGTGGTCAGAAGGATGGTGGTTTTGTTTTCCCGGTTTTCTCGCTTCAGAAAGTCGCGAAGGGCCAGCTTGCTGACTGCGTCAAGGCCCAGGGTCGGTTCGTCCAAAAAGAGGATCTGCGGGCTGTGCAAAAGCGACGCGCACATCTCCGCCCGCATGCGCTGTCCAAGGCTCAATTGCCGAAGGGGCGTTCGCATCAGCCCGCCCAGGTCCAGCGCCTGGGTAAGCTCGTCAAGACGCCTTGCGTATTGTCCGGATGGGATGCGGTAAATGTCCTTGAGCAGACTGTAGCTGTCGATGATCGGCACGTCCCACCACAATTGCATGCGCTGGCCGAAGACCACGCCGATCTGGCTTACGTAGCTTTTGCGGTTTTTCCAGGGCACCATGCCGTTTACCAGCGCCTGTCCCGCGTCCGGCGTCAAAATGCCTGAAAGGATCTTGACCGTGGTGGATTTGCCCGCGCCGTTTGGGCCGATGTAGCCGATCAATTCGCCCTGCTCGATGTCGAAGGAGACGTCGTTTAAGGCCTGTATGCTCGTCTTTTCCCGAAACAGATGGCCCGGCTGCCGCTTTTTGCGCACCACGAAGCGCTTGGAAAGGCCCTCTACGTGGATAAAGCTCATTTGACGATCTCTCCCATGGCCATTACCCAGCGAGGCGCAAGGCTTTTATCCAGCAGCACAAGGTCGGCGTCCATGCCGGAGGCGATCGCCCCTTTGCGCTTGGCTCCTGCGAGGCGGGCGGGGTTTGTACTTGCCATGCGCACGGCCTCAGGCAGCGGTACGCCGGCCTCCACCATGTTTTTTACGCAGCGGCTCAGGGTCGCAACGCTGCCCGCAAAGGACTGGCGGTCAGTGAGCTTCATCACCCCGTCCTCGTACAGGGCGTCCATGCCGTTCAGCTGCCGGTAGACGGTGCCCTCCGTAAGGCTGCTTGCGGAAAATTCCAGCCCGTCTGTGATCAGCTGGATCCTGTCCGCGCCCTTGCAGCGGTAGATCAGCTGCAATAGCTCCTTGGGCAGGTGCTTCCCGTCTGCGATCACCTGCACGGTCAATTCGTCAAGGTTCAGCCCCGCTTCGATCACGCCCGGGATGCGGTAGCTGTTTACGCGCTTTAAGCCGGAGCAGCTGCTGTAGAGGTGGGTCACGTTGCTGTAGCCGTGACGGATCGCTTCCTGCACCTGATAATAGGTGGCGTCGGAGTGGGCGATGGAGGCGACGACGCCCCTTTTGCAAAGCGTCTCGCCCAGGGACAGGCCACCCGCAAGCTCGGGCGCAGCGCCCATCATGACAAGGCCCTCGGGCCAGGCGTCAAGCAGGGGAGCAATGTCCGCTTCCGCCGGTACCAGCAGGCTGCCCGGCGCCTGCGCGCCGCTTTGCAGGGGATTGAGACAGGGCCCCTCGAGGTGCACGCCAAGGATGCTTGCACCCTTTACGCGCCCCGCCGCGTCCCGAACGGCGTTTACGGCGCTTAGCAGCTGCTCCATGGGCGCGGCCAGGGTGGTCGGCAAAACGGAGGTCGTGCCGTAGACGGCATGGGCCTTCGCCATGGCGATCACGTCGTCGCTGTTTCCGCTGTTTACGGAAAAGCCGCCGCCCCCGTGCACGTGCACGTCCACAAAGCCGGGACAGAGGGTGTCGTCCGGCGCAAAGATCACCTGATCCTGGCTTGACGGATCGTAATGCTCCTCGACGCCCAGAATCCTTTGCCCCTCGACGATGACCTGTCCTTTGGTACAGCCTTTCGGCGTAAGAACCTTTCCCGCCCGTATCACAAAGCGCATAGCCAGCCTCCAAGCATATAGAGTATGATAGTATTATATACCGTTTGGCGGAATAAAACAACAGGGGCTTTTTGTGCTTGCGCAAAAAGCCCAGGAGAGGTTTAGAGCTGTGGAAAAGCCTTTTACGGCTTTAAGGTTATTTATTCAATATTCAAAGCGATGGCGTTCCCCTCCATGGTGATCACCAGCGTCCGGCCCAGCAGGCGCTTGAGGTCCACGCCGCTGTAGTCGATGTAGTAATTTTGCTTATGATACAGGAAACAGAAATTGAGCGTCCACAGGGTGTCCTGGGTGGCCTCTTCGTCTGTCACGGTGAAGCTCATCTGACTGTTGTTGTACAGCCAGCCGGCCTTGTTTCTGGCCTTGCCCCAGTTCTTTGCGCCGTCGGGATACAGGTACACTTCGCTTATGGAGAAGCCCGCGTAGTTCTTGATCGTAAACTCCCGCGCGTCGGGGATCACGTTGTCCAGGGGCTGCTCGATCTTGGTTTTGATGTCGATTGTGTCAAGCTCCATAAAGGAAACCGGGGTGTCGCCCTTGTGCTCGTCAAACATCTGCCGGGCATAGGAGATGTTCACGGCAAAGTTCAGGTTTTGCGCGTCGGACTTTCCGCCAAGGACCATGGTGGGGATGCCGATCACCTCGCCCTCGTCGTTCAAAAGCGCGCCGCCGGAGGAGCCGCTGGACACGGGGGCGTTGAACTGGATGTAGCCGGTGTACTCGTCCTCCTCGGCGGAGGAAACGCTGCCGATGGACACGCTGTTTCTAAAGCCGATGGGGCTGCCGATGGCGACCGCCGGCGCGCCGCGCTGGGGCTCGGTCGCGCTGGCAAGGGGCAGGGGGGTTAGGCCGCTTGGTTCGTCAAATACCAGCACGGCAAGGTCGCGCCCGCTGTCTGCGCAAAGGACGCGGCTTAGCCAAAGCTCCTCACCGCTGTCGGTGTAGGCCACCACCACGTCTCCGCCCTCGATCACGTGATAGTTGGTAAGCACGTACTCGTCTGTGAAGGCCACAAAGCCGCTGCCGGTTGCGATCAGGCGGTTTGCAATGTCGTACACCGCCAGCAGCAGCACAGACTGCGCACTTTCGTTGATACGGTCGGGATCTAGACAATAGCCTGATGCGCCTGCAAAGCTGGACATAAGCAGGACGAATGTCAACAGGACAGACAGAAGCCTTTTTCTATTTGCCATCATTGCGAATGCCTCCCTTTGTTACTGCATTTCGTTATAGTATTGGCGCGTTTCCTCGTTGTATTTCACGAGAATGACTTTGCCGTGGAACACACTGGTATCCCTTGTATAGATATCAGTATAACGCCCGTTTTCCAGGGTGATCATCAGACTGCAATACATGTTGGGATCGATATCCTCCAGCTCTTCCGGAAGCTCGATAATGAGGTGATCGCCCGGATACAGCTTTTTAGTCAGGCAGTCTACATGCCGATCTTTCCCTTTATAACGGTAACTGAATGCTATTGCCTTGATGGCTGCGCTGGTTTCGTTCACCACGATCAGCTGGTTATCAGGGATATTGCGCTTTCGGTCGATCGTCTCGGGGATCTCGAAATCGTCTTCGGCTTCTGCAGCTTCCTTCATATGGCGCTGAACGAGTGCATCACTGTTGTCTTCTATTACCGTAAGGAGCAATGCATTGGCGCTTAGATTGACTGTCAGCGAGAAGGTTTTGCCGAAAAAATCTTCCAGATCTGAGTATCTCTTAAAGATCGTGCCGCTTCCGTAACTGCCACTATATCCAATGGCGATTTCTAAGCTTTCATTGCCCTCCAATTCAGTATCATAATCCAATTCAAAGTCTATGACTTTCCCTTTTTCTACCCAATTCAGGGAGAGGTTTTTCACTTGTTCATATCCTTCCCCGCGAGCACGTACTGCCGAGATGCTCAACGAACTCAGCTTATAGCCGCTGTCATTGATGACGGTAAACTTTTTCCCCCCATGGCCCTGCACGGAAGTGCTGTCTGGATTGATGTCCGTGATCCCCCAGTTTTCCAGCTCCACCGGCTCGTCGTCCTTGCAGTAGTTCCAAAGCTCGGCGATGTGCCGGGCGCTCAGGGCGAAGTTCATGTTCTGCACCACGGTGTAGCCGATCTCGCCGCTTAAGCCAAACATCGTGACCGCGGCCACCTTGCCGTTTTCGTCCAGCAGCGCGCCGCCGGAGGCTCCGTCTGAGATGGAGGCCGTAAACTGGATAAGATCCATCCCCTCCATCGTGAAGCTGTTTGCGATGTTTCCGGTAGTGATGGAGTTATAGCCGTTCTGCGCGCCGATGCTGACGCAGGCCGCGCCGCGCCTTACACCCTCTTCTGCGTTCAGGGGAAGGGGCTTGAGACCCGTGGGCTCGTCAAAGGCCAGGATAGCAAGATTGCAGTCGCTGTCGCAGCCAAGCAGCTTGAATGCGCCAAGCTCTTTTCCCTCGTCGCTTACGGCTTTTATGCGTTTGGCGCTGCTGACCGCAAGCCAGGTGGTCACGGCGTGGCGCTCGTCAAAGGCCATAAAGCCGCTGGCTGTGCCAAGCTCCTTGTCGTTT
>CADBNW010000066.1 GCA_902796025.1 uncultured Eubacteriales bacterium | reverse complement strand
TCCTCACAATTCCTTTTGGTTATTTGTTTAGTCTATGTTAAAAGTCACACCGCAGAATCTGTAGTGTGACTTTGTTGATGGTCTGAATCGATATCCCTTTGATACGCCATCCTCTCCGGATCGTTCGGTTTATTTAGCATAATCACGCCGCAGTACCTAAAGCCTGCGCGCTGTAAGGCGTTTTGCATGGGAAGGTTGTTTTTGTGGGTGTCCACCCGCACGTGGGGACAAACGCTCAAAGCGTAGCTTACCGCCTCCTGCACCACGCCCCGGTGCGTGCCGTCGGAGGCGATGCGGTGGATGGTGACGTAGGGCGCGTCGTTTGGCCACGCGCCCCCGTAGATGCGCGCGTAGCAGGAATCCGGCTGGGTAAAGAGCGAAAACGCGCCGTAGATCCCTTCGCTGTCATACAGCACGTGCGCCGCGCCCAAGGCGATGTCATTAAGCACCGCGCTTTCGTCCGGGTAGCCGTCCGTCCACTGGGTGGGGTTTCCGTGGGAATGCATAAATCCTCTTGCGGAAGCAAAGATCGCAAGGATGCGGCTCAAGTCGTCCTTTACTGCATTTCTTATCATGCTACAGCTCCCTCGTGCCCCATTTGGGCGAACGGATCCTGAGATAATCCAGTAAAAAGCGCGTCGACAGGGAGGTGATGTTTGCCCAGTACACGCCGTGCACGCCAAGCTTCATGCGGATGCAGAACAGCCAGGTAAGGGGGATGCGGATCAGCATAACGCAAAGGCTGATGTTCCACATGGCAAATTTAACGTCGCCGCCCACGCGCACGGCGGGCTCACACACGTTTACGCCCACCGCGGCCATACAGTAGGGGATCTGGATCCACATAAACGCGCTTGCCATCTGAACGACCTGTGCGTCCTTTGAAAACAGCCCCGCGGAAAAGCCGGAAAACAGCACGGCGGGCACGCACAAAAGCATGGAGCTGCCCTCGCACCAAAGCAGGATCTGGTTTAGCCGCCTTCTGGCCCCTTCCACGCTGCCAAAGCCGATCAGGTGACCCACCAGCGTCGTGGCGCAGGCGCTGCCGATGCCCTGGGTGATGCCGGTAAACAAAAGCACGCTGCTCAAAACGCTGTTTACGGAGGCGTGCACCTGTCCCATGCCGACCAGCATGGAGTTTATGATCACATAGCCCAGCTGCACGGCAAGCGCGTCGATGCTGGCCGGAAAGCCCACCCTGAAAATGCGGCTCAAGGCCAGGGCGTCCGGCCGCAGCATTCTTTTGCGGTCCACCGCAAAGCCCCTGTGGTTTTTGAGTACCGCTGTCACAAGAAAAACGGCGCTCACCAGCCTGCAGGCGCCCATCGCAAGCGCGACGCCCAGAATGCCCATTTTAAAAACGCTTGTAAACAGAAACACGCACAGCAGCTGCACGAGGTTTGAAAGCACGGTGCTGATCAATGCGGTCTTGGACTGGCCCGCCGCCCGCAAAAGCCCCGCGCAGGCGTTTGTTACGACCAGCGCGGGCACGCTGAACAAAACGGCGCGGTAGTACACGGTGCCCTCGCGCAAAAAATCGCCCTGCGCGCCCGGCATCAAAAGGCGCATGGTGGGCGTGACCAATATGATCAGCAGCGCGCTTAAAACGATCGAAAGCACGGGGGTGATGAACAATGTCTGCTCCGCCGTGCGGGAAGCGCCCTCGGTATCCTTTCTGCCGACCAGGCGGGCGGTCAGGATGGCGCAGCCGGTCGAGATCATGGCAAAGAGGGCGGAGATCACGTTCATTGCCTGATTGCCCGTATTGGCCGCGGCCAGGGAGCCGGGGCCAAGCGCCCCGGTGATCGCGGAATACACAAGGCTCACAAGCGCTGTAAACGCGTTTTCCGCCACCACAGGAAGAACAAATCGGGCGATCTCGCCGGAGCTACGCTGCTGTGTCATTTGCTTTTTTCCCGCCTTTTGGCGTAAGCTCGCACAAAAGCACCGCGCCAAGCATCAGCGCGCATCCGGCCAGCTGCTTGAGCGACAACTGCTCGTGCAAAACCAGATAGCCGCTCACGGCGCTTACCACGCTTTCAAGGCTCATGATCAGCGAGGCCAGCGGCGGACGGCAGTGCTTTTGTCCCACCACCTGCAGGGTGTAGGCGACGCCGCTGGACAATACGCCGGCATAAAGCAGCGGCCAGCGGGTAAGGTAGATGTCGTGAAGGGTAGGCCCCTCAAAAAGCAGGCCGCACACGAGCGACAGCGCGCCGCAGATCGAAAACTGCACGAACGCCAGGCGCACCGGATCCACCCCGGGGGCGTAATGGTCGATCGCGATGATCTGAAACGCGTACATCAGCGCGCACACAAGCGCAAGCGCGTCCGCCGTGCCAAGGCTAAGGCCCTGGGAAAGGTCGGTAAGCAGGTACGCGCCGATCAATGCGATCATAACGCCCAGCCACATCATCTGGCGCGTTTTTTTGCCAAACAGTAGCCCAAGCACCGGAACCAGCACGATGTAGAGCGAAGTCAGAAAGCCGATCTTTCCAACCAGCGCCTTCTGGCCGTTTTCGTCCACCCAGGAGATGGAGATCTGCTGAAGGTTGGCGGCGCAAAAGAGCAAAAAGCCGCACACCGCGCCGCCCTTCAGGATCGGGAGGTACTGCCTCCAACCTGGCGTGCCGCCCCGCTTTTTGTTGAACAGGCGAAGAAAAATGAGCAGCGTCACAGAGCCGATCACGTTTCTTACGCCGTTATAAGTAAAGGGGCTCAGGGTGTCGGAGCCAAGGGACTGGGCCACAAAGCCCGTGCCCCAGATGAGCGCCGCGCCAAAAAGCGCGGCCTCACCAAATCCCGTTTTTTTATACAAGAGAAATTACCTTTGCGCCCTTCTTTCAGGCGAGAGCATTTCACAGCCCACGATGCACGCGCCGCCGATCAAAAACGCGATGACGCCGCCAAGGCTGAAGGCCGCGCTCCAGCCCGGGAAGACCGGCAAAATGGAGCCAAGCACAAAGCCCAGGATCGCGGAGTAGGTGGCCTGGGGATAGGTTTTCAAAAGCCAGCGGATGAGCTTTGCGCAAAAGATGATGCCGATCAGACAGCCGATGCCAAAGGGCAGAAGGAACACGATGTCCCAGTGCGCGATGGCGTCCATGACGCCCTTGTACTGCCCAAGCATGACCATCACCAGCGAGCCGGAGATGCCGGGGATGATCATGGTGGAAGCCGCGATCGCTCCGTACACCACAAGCAGGATGAGCTTTCCCGCGGAGTGGTCGGGCGCGTAAGGCGCCTGGGCGTTTTCGGTCTCCACGCCCGCAAGCTCCTCCACGGTCTCGATCGTTTCTTTTTCGGCCTTCAGGCGCGCCTTTTCGTCGTTTGCGGGCGAGTAGGCCATAAACACCATCAGCGCCAGCATCAGCACAAAGGCGATCACGCAGGCGGGCCTGATGCTGAGCTTTTTATTTTTGTCAAGTATCGCGCTTTTCAAAATCTGCGGCACAGAGAAAAGGATGACGCCGATAAAGAACATCTGCGTGATCTGGGCGTGCCTTTCCAGAAGGCCGCTCATCAGCCTTCCAAACAGGATGACCGCGATAGCCATGCCGATCAGGATGGGAAGGAAGAACTTCCACTCCTGCTTTATCTTTTTTACAAAGGATGTCAGGATGCCGATGATCCTTTCGTACACGCCCAGCACCACCATCACGGTGCCGCCGGATACGCCCGGAATGACGTTTGCAAAGCCGAAGAGGATGCCCATGAACACCCGGTAGAGGATCGCGCCGATCGTGTTTTCGTTATTTTGGGTAGTCTGCATAAAACCGTTCTCCTGTTACAGCCTGATAAATTCAAGCGTGGTATCTGTTTTGTCGTAGCAATTGGAATCGAGGCCCTCTTTTTCGCTTTCGACCTCGCCGTCCTGACTGTCGCAGGGGTCGCAGCGCACAAAGCGCTTGGGCTCGTCGAAATCGCTGAAATATCTGCGGTTTGCGATCATGCGGAAGGGGTCGAGGTTGCCGAAATAGAATTCTCTTTTTTCAAAATTCCCGCGCCGGTACGCGCCGCCGCCGTAGGAGGGATCGGCAAACAGCCAGCCGAATTCCTCCGTCCAGAACTGCGCCCAGTCGTGGTCGCCGGTGGAAAATTTGTCTACGGTGAGGCCGCTTTGCCACCTGGCCGGTACGCCCAGAATGCGGCACAGGGTGATAAACAGGATGGCCTGGATGCCGCAGTCGCCCTTGAGGTTTGCGGCCGCGTACTCCGCGTGGCGGTCGATCAGGATGTAGGATCGCATAAAGGAGTAGCGCACGTGACTGGTCACATAGTCGTATACGCGCTTTGCAAGGTACAGAGGGCGGGTCTCCTCCCCGGCGATCTGACGCGCCAGCGCCTTTAAAAACGGCGTAAAGCAGATGTGCGGCAATTGCTCAGACAGATCGTCCGCGCAGGGAGCGGGCACATTTGGATAGACGATGCGGGCTTCGTCGCTCATGGGCGACACGTACTGATGCCGGGAGGTAAAAGAAAACTCCACCTCAAACGGCGCGTTTTTTTCGAGCCTTCGCCTATAGCATACGGCGCGGTGCATGGCGTCCGGGGGCGCGATAAGGGCGTCCGCGTCGGCCTTTATGCTGATCTCGTCCTCCGGCTGCTGCGCGCAGGCGGCGGGAACGGGGATGTGCACAGTGTACAGCGCGCCCGGCTCAAAGCACTCGTCCTCGATCCTGAGGGACGATTTTATTTTAAAGCGCCAGGCCGCGCTTTTCTCGCGCTTGATCTCGGATATATAGCGCTCAAGGTCCACGCCGTCGTCCGGCTCGGGAGAAGAGATCTTTCGCTTTTCCAGCGCCGGATGCATCTTGATCAGCGCCCCGGCAAAGGAGGACAGATAGCGCTTTTCGCCGTTTACGTAGATGTAATCCACGTCCCCGTTCAATTCGTATGCGTCAAGCTCCTCCCCGGTAAAGCCCTCGATGCGGCCCCTTGCGACCTCGATGGCCCTTTGACGGTCGTAGGGATAGCGCCTTAGGGCCCGCTTTATCAAAATGCGCTCCAGCTCCAGGCGCTCCTTCATCAGCGCCGGCAGCAGTTCGTTTGTAAGTCTTGCATCGATCAGGCGCAAAGCCCAGTCAAGGTCTCCGCTGATTTTTGCCCTTAGTATGTCCTCCGGCAGGGGACAGGAAAGCAGCTCCGTGCAGGAAAAGTCGGACATAATGAATGATCCTTTCTCTTTTTTCAAGTTAGGAGTTAGGAGTGAGGAGTTAGGAGTTGAGGCAGCTTTGCTGCGCAAAGCTCTGATTGAAGCAGAACGATCCTCCCGTAATCCTATTTTGCCAGTTCTGCTTTATCGCAAAAGCGGGATCTTACTGAAATGGCGTAACGCCTTTATTCAAAGAAATCGCCTGCGATTTCTTCCGCCACTCCTAACTCCTAACTCCTAACTCCTAACTTTTCTTCATTCTACTCCGTATTTTTCCCGGTTCTTTGATCTTTCCGCGTCAAAGCCCTCGGGGTAGCGGCGCTTTAGCTTTTCGACGTTGTCCTTTAATACCGTTTCCAGATCGCAGTCCAGCGCGTAGGCAGTCACCGCCAGGTACCAGGCTACGTCGCCCAATTCCTCAAGCAGCTTTTCGCGCTTTAATTCGTGGCCGTGAAACAGATGCTTTTTGACAAGGTCGATCACCTCGCCGCTTTCCCCGCACAGCCCCATGGCTCCGTTTACGAGCGTATCCTTTTTTTCCTGATCGCGGTTCAGGGTCGTAAGCGCCAGGCGCTGGTATTCGTTAATGGTCATTTTTCCTTCTCCACTCCAGTTACAAGGCCTATGCGCCTTGCGCTAAGGTACGCGGCCCTTCCGCTTTCGCAGCAGCCAAGGTCGCTTAAATGCTTCTTTACGGCTTTTGCGTATTTGTCCTCGTCAAAATTCAAAATATTGTTAGTCATTTCGTCCATGCTTTCGGCAAGGGGAAACGGCCAGGTATGGATGTCGGTGTAAAAGTCCCTCTCGCTTTGGTAGGCGCTCAAGTCCGGCGCGTACAAAAAGGCGCGCTTGCCTCCGACCGCCGCGTCCCATATGGCGGAGGAATAGTCCGTGATCAGGGCGTCCGAAATCAATAATAGCTCCTGCATGTCCGGGTAATCCGTAAGGCACAGCGCCCCCTCGTTCAGGCGCGCATTGTCCTTATACATCGTCACGTGATGGCTTCGGTAGCCCATCACCCATTTGCCGCCAAAGCGCCTGGACAGCGCATCCAGCACCTTTTCGTATTCAAGCCCCTGCTCGTGCACCTTCGTATCCTTTCGGTAGGTGGGGGCGTAGAGACATAGATGCGTATCGTCCTTTAAGCCCAGCCGCTTTCTAACCTCCATCTTCAGCGCAGGGTCTGGGTGCAACAGCAGGTCGTTTCGGGGCATGCCCTCCTCCAGCACCTCGCCCCGGTAGCCGAAGGACTCGCGCAGCGTAAGGCGTGTAAAGGCCTTTGAGCTTGAAAGGTAGAGGCTTGCCCCTCCCTCCCGCATGCGGGTCTGTATTTTTTCGATCAGGGGCATCTGCACAAAGCGCCCCACTTGCTTGTACGCGCCGCCGCCGTGCCAGGTGTAGAGGTAAAACTGTCTCTTTCGCCGGGGCAGGGAGGGCTTAAAGTAGCTGTTTGTGCATATCACCTGCGAGCTAAGCGCGTAGTAAGCCATTTTGAGGGAACGGGCCTTTACGGTCTTTATGCCCCGTTCCTTCAAAAAGGCAAATTTTTCTGGCTCCCGGAAGGCCCACACGAGCTCCAGCTTTCCCGGGTACAGCCCTTCCAGCGCCTCGGAGATGTACCTGGGATTGCAGGAATACTGCTTTTCCAGGTACGACGAAAACAGCACCCGGTTTTTTTTGAGCTGCAACAGCTTCATCGGCTGAAGAAGGGCCCGCACCACAGCGCTCGTCAGCGTGCGCTTTAGGATGTGAAACGTGCGCTTATCCAACGACGCTTATGCCTCCCGCGGGCACGCTTACGCGCCTTTCGCCGTCCGGCGTTAAGATCGTAAGCGCCTTTTCCTGGTTTTCGCCGTTTAACACCACAAGCTTTTTGCTGCCGATAAAGTACGCGCACTCGCACGCGGGGTCCTCCGGCATCAGCATGCCGTCCAGTTCCTCGCGCTTTGCGGCCCACAGCAGCGCCCGGTAAAGCAGCCTCGCGTTTTCAAACGACCAGCTAAAGCCGTTTAGGTACACGCCGCGGCCCTCGCCGTAGGTATTTGCGGAAAGGACTACGTCGCCGCCCTCCGAAAGGAGCACCTGCGTATCCCCGCCCAGCGCGTACACGCCGCGCGTTGCGTTGTGGAAGGGCTTAAGCTCGGGCGTGTCCTTTGTGATAAAATGCTCCTTTACGGGCTTAAACTGATACTTGCCCCTGCAGATGGTGGAGCCGTTTTCCATGTCCACGCCAAGGATCGGCGCGGTCATAAAGGAGTACATTTCACCCCGCACGCAGGAGGGCTCCTTTACGCCGATCAGGCCGCCGCCCTGGCACACGAAGCGATTGATCTGCTCCAGAAGCCTTGGATCCTTCCAGATGTCGCCGCCGCTCCAGGCGTCGCCCTCGCGCCCGGCGTTGATAAGCACGTCGATGTCCTCGGGCACGCCGCGTGCAAGCACCTCGTCCAGGCTTACGCTCCTTAATTCGATCGGCAGGCCCGCCAGCGCTTCGTGGATGTGGTTCAGCGGAAGCTCCGGATGCTCGTGCATGTGCCCGGCGCAGTTCCACGTGCGCATGCTGCCCCACGCCTGCAAAATGCCGACGTGGATGCCGGTATTGTAGGGCCTTCCGCCCTCGTGCAGGGCCTTCAGTACCCGAAACTCCTGCGCGATGTCCGCGATCTCCTGCTGAAAGGCGGGAAAGTCCTGCGTCAGGTGCAAATACCCGCCAAGGCCGATCCGGTCGATCTTTACCCTCATAAGCGCCCTGCGGATCTTCAGCCAGTAATCCCTTGCGTCCTTTTCCGGATGGCCGCCGGGCAGGAAGGTGGGCTCTCCGCCAAGGCCGGTGGGGAAGAGGTAGGGGTGCAGCCGCAGCTCGTGCACCGCCACCTCCTTTACCCCGGCGCACAGGCGCGCCTCAAAGGCGTTGAACACGCACTTGATCAGTCCATCAAATCCAAATTCCTTAAAATGACCGTTCCAGGGCTCGATGCCGATCCAGCTGTCGTCGTAAAACACGTAGGCCTTTTTGCCGTAGGCGTGCACAAGGTCCACGCACTGCTTGCCAAAGGCGCGCACGAAGCAGCCAGTAAACTCGATCCAGTCGCGGATCTTGCCGGTCGGGGGATTGTGGGTGGGGTTGTGCTTGCCGGCTCTTATAAAGTCCTCGGAGGTCATCTTATAGCCGTACTCTTTTTCAAATTCCGCAAGGCTTACGGGGTTCACAGTAAAATCGTAGCTGCCCCAGTCGGAAAACACGTCCCTGAGCCCTGCATCCGAGCCCCAGATCCACACAAAATTGTAAAACATGGAGGTAAAGCGGACCACCGACGTATGCTCGTGCTGCTTGAGCCACTGATCCAAAAAACCGAGCAGGGCCTTTTGCGTTTCGGGATACCTCGGCTCCACGGCCATCAGGTGCTCCTTGTCGCCCCAGTCGTTGGTGATGTGGTTGTACATGGAGATCTCTTCCCAGATGC
>CADBNW010000065.1 GCA_902796025.1 uncultured Eubacteriales bacterium | reverse complement strand
GTGCTCGGGATCGAAATAGCCGGGAAAGCGCCAGTCCATGGGGGAGTAGTAAAAGCCGGTTTTCAGGCCGAAGCAGCGGCAGGAGACGGCAAACTCCTCCACAAAGTCGCGCTGCGCTTTGGCGTTATAGGACGTAAAGCCGTTCCAGCTGCCGGGACTGTTCCACAGCGCGAAGCCGTCGTGATGGCGGGTGACCATGACCGCGTAATTTGCGCCCAGGGTTTTGGCGATTTCCGCCCACTCGTCGGTGCTGAAATCCTGGGGATCGAACTGCTCCATGAGCGCTTCGTAGGAATGATAGGGCAGCTTTTCCGCAAAGCGCACCCACTCGCCGCGCCCCAAAATGGAGTACAGACCCCAGTGGATGAACATGCCCACCTTGGCGTCGCGCCACCACTTTAAGTCGTTTTCGCCGAGCTTCAGCCCGGGCACGCGCATGCCGCCCAGACTTTTAAAGTTTACGCTGCTTTTGAGCATGGACTGAAGTTCCGCTCCCGTCATTTCGCGGGGCAATTCAACTGGCATATGAGCCTCCCGTAAAAAGGGGCTGTTGCACAGCCCCTCGCTCAAAATGAATCAAAGATTCATCTTGAGCGGTTGGTTATGTCTGCTGGATAGTTGATTTTCTCAAAACGACAATCCACACGCAGATGAGCAACAGGAAAACAGTTTTTGCTGAAATTCCTGCGGGAATTTCCGGGCGCAAAAACTGTAATGTTGCGATTATTTGTTCCGGTCGTCTTCGCTTCGCTGCGCTCCCTGCACAAAAATCGCTGTCCTCGGGGCGGCAAAGCCACCCCTGTGGATTAGAATTGGAGGGGCTGCGAGCCCCTCCAAACTGCCCTGGGGCTGCACAACCCCTTGAATGTGATTGGATTACTTCGCGGAAGCTGCGTACTCGGCGATGATCGCCTGATACTCGGCGCCGTTTACGACGCTGTCAACAAACGCGTTCCACTCATCGGCGCTGATTTCGCCCATGATGTACTTGGTGATGTTGGCGTTGGTGTCGGAAACGATGTTGGCCCAGCTGGTGTTGTAGGTCTCGGAGAACAGGTTCTGATTGGCAAAGCCCAGGCCGGTCTCATCGAGGTAGTTGGCAAGCACCGCGCGAATGTCCCTGGCACGCTGGATGTTTTCATCGGAAGCGCGGCTGGCACCGGAGCGCATGAACTTGGAGGTGATCTGGTCGGCGTCGACCTTCAGGAAGATCTGGTTCCACGCACCAACGTAGCCGGCGGTGTTGGCCGCGCGCTGCTCGTCGGTCTTCTGGCGGGTGCCGTTCTCGTCAAAGTAGAAGTGCAGGCCCTCAACGCCATAGCTCATCACGTCATTGTATCCGGGATACTCTTCTTCGGTGGCGCAGAACACCTGCAGGATCTTCTCAAGCTTCGCTTCGTCCACATTGGAGGAGATGGCGATGCAGCTGTCGATGTCGCTGGAGTTTGCGGAGATCACGATGCCGTTGTCGCCTTCGACGGGCATTAAGCACCAGCACTCATAGGTGTCGGGGCACACGCTGTCGAAGATGCGGTTGGTGACGCGGTCAGCGGACTGGTTCCAGTTGTACCACGCGGTCAGGAAGGCCACGGAGCGGCCGCCCTTCCACTTGGAGGTGTCGCTGTTGCCAAGAGCGAACTCGGGATCGAGCACGCCGGCATCGTAGAGATCCTTCATCCAATCGAGGAAGTTGATGTAGTTGGGATTGAAGCAGATGTACTGGAAGTTGCCTTCCTCGTCGAAGCCCCAATCCATCTGGCCGGTGAAGGCGACCGCGAAGGCGGTGGTGCGGGCATTGTTGATCAGATCGCCGTAGAAGTCCAGCGCGTAGATCTTCTGGCCTTCGCCCTCGGTGGCGGCGTTGGACAGGTCGATCAGCCAGTCCTTCAGCTCGTCCATGGTCTTGGGCTCCTCTTCGAAGCCGTACTTCTTCATCAGGTCGCGGCGCACGGTGATACCGCTCTGCTGGGCGATCTCAGCCTTGCTGCGGGGCAGGATGTAGATGCCGCCCTTGTAGGTGGCCTGATCCCACATGTTCTGGCCCCAGCCCTTCATAACGGCGTTGGTCTCGGCCAGGCCGCCCTCGCCGAAGATGTACTCGCTCAGATCCAGGAACTGGCCGTTGTCGATGGCTTTGGTGAACAGGGGATAGTAGTACGCGCCATCGGTTTTGTTGATCTGGATCACGTCGGGCTGCGCGCCGGCGGTGATCAGAGCGTTGGCCTTTTCGTTGTAGTCGTTGTAGTTGACCCACTGGATGTCGAGGTTGACGTCAAACAGGTCTTCCCACCACTGCTCCATGGAGCTGTTGGCGGAGGGGCCGTAACCCCAGTCGATGCCCATCACAGAGATGGTGATCCTCTCGTCCTCGGCGGAAGCGATCATGCCGATCGACAGCGCCAGCACGAGTGCGAGGATCAAAGACAAAGTCTTTTTCATGCGGTTCTTACCTCCATAAAATTTAATTACTACGCCACGCGGGCGGGTAATCCGTTTAGCCCTTCACAGCGCCGACCATGACGCCCTTGGCGAAATACTTCTGCATGAAGGGGTAGATGCAAAGGATCGGCAGCACGACCACGACCAGGGAGGCCATGCGCATGACCTCCTGCGGCACCTTGTTCACCAGGTCGTCCTGGATGTCCACGACCTCGGAAATGTCGGTAGAGAGCACGATCTTTTGCAGGTATACCTGCAGGGGCATTTTGCTGGTGTCGGTCAGGTACATGATGGCGCTGAAGTAGCAGTTCCAGTAGGAGACCATGGCAAACAGCGTAAACGTTGCAAGCATCGCAAGCGACAGGGGAAGCACGATGCGGAAGAACATCCTCAGCGTGCCGCAGCCGTCGATCTCCGCGGCCTCCTCGATGTCCTTTGGCAGCTCCTGGAAAAAGCTCTTCATGACCATGACCGTCCACGCGCCGCAGGCGCCGGGCAGGATGTTTGCAAACCAGGAGTTGATCAGGCCAAGATTGCGGATGTTGATAAAGTTCGGGATCATGCCAGCGCCAAACAGCATCGTGAACATGACAAGCTTATTGATAAGCCCCCTGCCAAGCAGGCCGTCCTTGCTCAGCATGTAGGCAAGGCCCGCGTTTGCACAGACGTTGATGGGGGTGCCCACAAGGGTGATAAAGAGGCTCGCCTTCAGCGCGTCCAGAAAGCCGCGCCCGCGCAGGATCAGGGTGTAGGCCTCGGTGGACCACTTTTTGGGCCACAGGTAAAACGAGCCGGAGACGTATACGCTGGAATCCGTAAAGGAGATGATGATGACGTACAGAAAGGGCAAAACCATGGTGGCCGCGATCAGCGCAAGGATGAGACCGATGATCAGCTGGTAGACGTTCTCGCTTGCGCGCATGCCCATGTGTCTCAGTTCGCGTTTTGTTTCAAGCTTCTGTGCCATGTGCGCCTCCTAAATGATGCCCTTCATGCCGTTAGAGGACACGATGCGGTTGGTGGTGATGACAAGAATCGTGCTGACCACGCTTTTGAACATGCCAATGGCCGTGGTGTAGCTGAACTGGGTGGAGCCGCTCTTTACGCCGTTTTGGTAGATGTAGACCTCGAATACCTCCAGCTTGTCCTTTACAAGGGCGTTGGTCATCAAAAGCACCTGCTCAAAGTCCACCGAGATGATGGAGCCCATTTTGAGGATCAGCATGACCGCGACGGTCGGCAAAATGCAGGGCAGAGTGATGTGCATGATGGACTGGAATTTGTTGGCGCCGTCGATGCGCGCGGCCTCGTACAGGCCCTGATCGATGCCGGCGATGGCGGCCAGGTACACGATGGAGCCCCAGCCTACGCCCTTCCAGACGGACTGGATCACGATGATATAGTAGATGATGCTTTTATCAAACAGGAAGGCATGCGCCTGCCCGCCGGTGGAAACGATGATTTTGTTGATGAGGCCTTGCTCGGAGGAGAGAAGGAAAAACGTAAGACTTACCACGATCGTCCAGCTTAAAAAGTGGGGAAGATATACGGCAGTCTGAATGGTCTTTTTGTAAGCGCTCGAACGGACTTCGTTCAGCAAAAGCGCAAGGATGATGGGAGCGGGGAAGGTGATCAGGGACAGCATGCTGATCTTCAGCGTGTTCCAAAGCATGAGGTAGAACTTGCTGTCGTTAAAGAGCTTTGCAAAGTGCTTGAGGCCCACGAAGGGACTGTGGATAAGACCTACCCAGGGATCGTAGTCCTCAAAGGCCATCAGCAGACTGCCCATCGGCAGATAGTGGAACAGGAAGAGTATCGCCATTCCCGGCAGACCCAGCAGGTATAAAAACCGGTACTTCCATAAGCGTGAGAGCTTTGCGGCCAAGATACCAACCCCTTTTCACATTATTTAAACACATTTTATAAAAAAACGGCAAGGGTGTCAAGATATTTTGCGGATTTTTAGCTGAATTTACATTTACGAGGATTAACGGATTATGTAAATTTTAAGCTATAGTATTGCTTTCGGGCGGGCGCTGCGTTAAAATATACTATGTATGGAGGCGCATATACTATGCCAAAGATGAGACTTTCCGACATTGCCGAGAGCCTGGGCGTATCCACGGCTACGGTATCGAACGCATTAAACCGAAAAAACGGAGTGAGCCCTGAAAAGGCGGAGCAGATCCGAGCCGCCGCCGCGCGCATGGGCTATTTTCAGACGCGCCAGAGCGAAAAGCGCTCTATCCGCTTTCTGATCTACAAAAAGCACGGCAAGGTCGTCATGGACACCGCATTTTTTGCCCAATTGATCGAGGGCGTCCAGGACAAGTGCCAGACGGCGCAGTGCGATCTGCTGATCAACAACGTCCGCATCGGCGACGACTTTGCCCATTTTGATGACATGCCCATTTTGCTGCTTGCGACCGAAATGGGCAAGGAGGAGCTCAGGCCCTTTGAAAGCTTCGAGCATCCTGTGATGCTCCTGGACAGCGATTTCAGATACGAGCGCTTCAACTCCGTCTCTATCGACAACTGCGAGGCCGGATACGTGGGTGCGCGGGCGCTTATGGAGAAGGGACACAGCAAAATCGGCTTTCTGGACAGCTCCCTGCCCTTCAATAATATGAAGGATCGCTACAAGGGCTTTTGCGACGCGCTGGATGAGGGCGGGCTGAAGCCCTTTGTGAAGATCGACCTGGAGCCCACTGTGGAGGGCGCCTACACGGATATGTGCGCGTGGCTGGAAACGGGGCACGAATTGCCAAGCGCCTTTTTCGCTGGCAATGACATTATGGCAATCGGCGTCATGCGCGCCTTAAAACGCGCGCAGATCGACGTGCCGGGCCGGGTGTCCATCGTGGGCATGGACGACATGCCCATGTGTCAAGTGGTCGAGCCTGCGCTTAGCACCGTGCACGTGGACAAGCAGCGCCTTGGCCGCATGGGCGTAGGCATGCTTTTGACGCTCAGCAAGGCGCAAAGCGCCGAGGTCGAGCGCGTGCGCATGGGCGTATCCTACGTAAGTCGCGAAAGCGTGCGCGACCTGCGCGCTTAAAAAGGATTTCAGATAATACCTTCTGCAAGGAGGCGAAAAGTGAGCCTTATCATCAATGGAAGCCCGGAAGAATATCCCCAGCGCTTCGATACAGACGGCAGCGTCATAAACGCAAGCGACGGCGGCGTCATCCTTGTGGATGGGGTATACCACTGGTACGGCCTTCGCCTTCGCCCGCTGCCCTTTGGCAAAAACGGCAGCGGCGGCCAGGTGACGGATACGGGCGTTGTGATGTACGCTTCGCGCGATCTGCGTTCCTGGCAGTACGAGGGCGTGATCTTGGCCTGCGATAAGGATCCCCAAAGCCCCCTTTGCGCGCCCATGCGCTTTGAGCGGCCAAAGATCCTCTATAACAAAAAAACGCGAAAGTTCGTCTTGTGGTGCCATTATGTGGCCTGCCCGGGCGACCACGGCTTTATCCCTGGCAGCGCGGAGGCGGGCATCGCCGTATGCGATACGGTAAACGGCAGCTATCGCTTTATCGGCACTGTGCGGCCCATAGACGAAACGGGCTTTGTCCGCGACTGCACGCTGTTTCAGGATACCGACGGCAGCGCGTACTTCATCTACGACCGACAGATCAGCAAGGCCTTTAACCCAGTGCTTCAGCCCTTTGAGCGCTGCCTGCACATCGTAAAGCTATCGGACGATTATACCTCCTGCACAGACCACTGGGCACGCATCGACGCGGCGGACGCCCGGGAAGCGCCCTGCGTTTTCAAACGCGGGGGGCTTTACTATATGATCACCTCCGGCCTTACCGGCTGGGAGCATAACCCGGCAAAGTATTTTGTAAGCGACGACACCATGCGGGGCTGGAAGCCGATGGGCGATCCCTTTGTGGGCGATCAAAACGGCACGGCCTTCAACACCCAGGGTTCCTATGTATTTACTACCGCAAGGGGCGAATTCATCTACATGTGCGAAAGGCACAACACAGCCAATTTTGAATTGTGCAGCTCCATCTGGCTCCCCATTTGTTTTGAGGCCGATGGCAGGATCACTTTGAATTATCAACACAGTGTCGAAATAACCGCATAAGGAGGGGCTTTCAATTGAATCTGTTGGAGCTTACCCGCATCGCCGACCGCACGCGCGCGGAGGCGATCACCATGATCCATAACGCCGCGACCGGCCACACCGGCGGCGCGATGAGCGTTACGGACATTTTGACCGCGCTGTACTATGAGATCATGAACGTTTATCCGGACAGGCCCGACGCGCCCGAGCGGGATCGCTTTTTCCTGAGCAAGGGGCACTCCTGTGAGCCGTACTATGCGATCCTGGGCGACAGGGGCTTTTTCCCAAGGAGCGAGCTTGCCACCTTCTCAAAGGCCGGCAGCCGCATCATCGGCCACCCCAACAACAAGGTGCCGGGCATCGAGGTGTGCACGGGCGCGCTGGGACACGGCCTGCCCGTAGCGGTCGGCGCGGCGCTTGGCGCAAAAAGAAGCGGCCAAGGCTGGCACGCTTACGTCGTGATGGGCGACGGCGAGCAGGCAGAGGGCAGCGTTTGGGAAGCCGCGATGGCGGGCGCAAACTATGGCCTTGACAACCTCTGGGCGATCGTGGATAGAAACGGCCTCCAGATCAGCGGCCCCACCGAAAAGGTGATGGCCCTGGACGATCTGGCGGAAAAATGGCGCGCCTTCGGCTGGGACGTATTCGAGTGCGACGGCAACGACATGGCGCAGCTGCTTGCCTATTTTAAGAGCGAACGGCCCAAGGGAAAGCCGCACTGCCTGATCGCCCACACCGTGAAGGGCAAGGGCCTGCCCTTTGCCGAGGGTAAGCCCGAGTGGCATCACAAGGTGCCAAACGATGAGCAGCTGCTTGAGGCCTATAGAGCCCTTGGGGTAGAGGGGGTGCAGTTTTAATGAACATGAGCACTGTGCGCGGCGCTTTTACAGACGAGTTCCTGAAGCTTGCAAAAGAGGATAAGACCCTCTATGCCATCGCGACCGACAGCCGGGGAAGCGTTACGCTGACCGACTTTGCAAATACCCTTCCCGAGCAGTTCGTGGAGTGCGGCATCGCCGAGCAGGACGCGGTGGGCATCGGCGCGGGCCTTGCTAACGCGGGCCTTCACCCCTTCGTGTGCGGCCCTGCCTGCTTTTACTCCATGCGCAGCGCGGAGCAGGTGAAGGCGGATATCTCCTACAGCCACATGAACGTGAAGATCATCGGCGTATCCGGCGGCGTAAGCTACGGCGCGCTGGGCTCCACGCACCACTCCACACAGGACATTGCGCTGATGCGCGCCCTGCCGGGCATCGAGGTGTATTTGCCCGCAGACGCCGTGCAGATGCGCGCCTTAACGCGCTATCTTGCTTCTTCAAACGAGCCCGCCTACGTTCGCATGGGGCGCGGCGCGGTGCCGGAGATCTATGCCGAGGGTGACAGCTTTACCCCCGGCAAGGCGGTAAAGCTTTGCACTGGCAAGGACGCTGCCATCATCGCCTGCGGCGAAATGGTGTATCACGCGCTTGAGGCGGCAAAGGCCCTGAAGGACGAAGGGATAAGCGTAAGCGTGTACGACATGTTTACCATAAAGCCTTTGGACGTTCAGGCGATTTTGGAAGCCGCGGACACGGGCTTTGTCGTGACCGTGGAGGAGCACGCCCGCTTTGGCGGCCTTGGCGGCGCGGTGAGCGAGGTGCTTTGCGAGAACAAGCCCTGCCGCATGCGCATCCTGGGCTTGCCGGACGAAAAGGTGTACACCGGAAAAAGCGCTGAGGTTTTCCGGCATTACGGACTGGACGGCGAGGGCATCGCTAAGGCCGTCCGGGAAGGGCTTAAAAAATGAGCGCTTATATCATTGCGATCGACCAAAGCACCTCCGCAAGCAAGGTCATGCTGGTGGATGAAAACTGCCGCATCGCACGCAGGTTTTCAAAAAAGCATCACCAGTACTATGACGGCCCGGGGCGCGTGGAGCACGACGCGGAGGAGATCTTTCAAAACGTCGTAGAGGGCATCGGCGAGGTGACAAAAGACATCGCGCCGGAAGCGATCGCGGCCCTTGCCATCAGCAACCAGCGGGAGACCACCGCCTTTTGGGACAGAGCCAGCGGACAAGCGGTCCGCCGCGCCATCGTCTGGCAGGACGTGCGCGCGCAGGAGCTGTGCCGGGCGCTTTCCGATCAGGCGGACACGGTCTCGAAAAAGACGGGCTTGAAGCTTAGCCCCTATTATCCCGCGGCCAAGGCCGCGCACGCGCTTAGGGAGGATGCGTCCTTAAGCCAAAGGGCCGCGCGGGGCGAGATCTGCATCGGCACCATCGACAGCTATCTCGTATACCGTTTGACGGGCGGCAAGCGCTTTTTGACGGACGTCAGCAACGCCTCCCGCACGCAGCTGTTCGATATACGAAGGCTTTGCTTTGACGAGGAGCTGTGCCGCATCTTCGGCATTCCCTTTGCATGCCTGGCCCGCCCCATAAGCTCAGACGGCGATTTTGGCGTGACTGACTGCGCGGGCGTTCCCTCCGGCATCCGCATAAGCGGCGTGCTTGGCGACAGCCACGCCTCCCTCTTTGGACACGGCTGCACGCAGGAGGGCATGGTAAAAACCTCCTACGGCACGGGCTCTTCCGTCATGATGAACACGGGCGCGGCGGCGCTGGATCCGGGAAAAGGTCTGTCCACGTCCATTGCCTACGGCTTTGGCGGGCGCACGGATTACGTGCTGGAGGGCAACATCACCCATTCCGGCGATACGCTGGTGTGGCTGTGCGATAAGGCGCAAATGGCCCAAAGCCCTCTTGAGGTGGAAAAGATCGCCGCAAGCGTCGAGGATACCGACGGCGTATTCCTGGTGCCCGCGTTTTCGGGCCTTGGCGCGCCCTACTTTGACGAAAACGCCCGCGCGGCCTTCGTGGGCATAAACCGCGGCACCACGCGCGCGCATATGGTGCGCGCGGCGCTTGAAAGCATGGCCTATCAAAACGCGGACGTCATCGGCGTCATGCAGGATATCTCGGGCAGGCGCGTAAGCGTGCTACACGCAGACGGCGGCGGCTGCAAAAACGCGCTGCTGATGCGCCTGCAGGCAAACCTTCTGGGCTGCCCGGTCGAGGCCTCGGACGAGGGCGAATTGAGCGCCCTTGGCGCGGCGCTCATGGCCGGGATCAGCGTTGGATTATTTAAGCCCGATAGCAAGGTGCCGGGGGAGAAGAGAAGCTTTGCCCCCGACATCGACGAGCAAACGCGTTTACAGCGCATGGCGGCCTGGCAGGACGCCGTCCGCCGCACATTTTCAAAATAAAACAGAGAGGTAATAAAGTATGGCAACCTTTGGCGTGATCATTTCAAATCGCAGCTTTTTTCCGGATCATCTGGTGCTCACGGCGCGCGAAAAGCTTTTAAAGGCCATGGATGCCTGGGGACACAAGGTCATCACCCTGTCTCCCGACGACACCTTCATGGGCGAAACCATGACCTATGACGAGGCGATGAAGTGTGCAAAGCTCTTCCGGGACCATTCCGAGGAGATCGACGGCATCATCGTGTGCCTTCCGAACTTTGGCGAGGAGACCGGCGTCGCCGACGCGATCAAGAGAAGCGGCCTCAACTGCCCCATCCTGATCCAGGCCTGCGACGATGATTTTGACAAGCTGCAGCTTGAAAACCGCAGGGACGCCTTCTGCGGAAAGCTGAGCCTTTGCAATAACCTGCGCCAGCACGGCATCAAATATTCCCTCACCCAGCGGCACACCTGCCCCGTGGACGGAGAGGAATTCCATCAGGACGTTGACAAATTCGCCCGCGTCTGCGCCGTGGTCAAGGCCATGCGCACCGCCCGCATCGCCCAGATCGGCGCGCGCGTGATGCCCTTCAGGACCGTGCGCTACTCCGAAAAGCTTTTGCAGGCCTCCGGCATCACCATCGAGACCGAGGACTTCAGCGAGATCATGGCGGACATCGAGGCCATCAAGGACGAAAAGCGCGTGCAGGCGAAGATCGACGAGATCCGTTCTTACGGCAACGTCAAAGCGGGCATCGAGGACTTCAAGGTCGAAAAGCAGGCCAAGCTCTGCATCGCCATCGAGGATTGGATGGACGCGCACCACTGCGACGCCAGCGCCATCCAGTGTTGGGACAGCGTGGAGGCCAATTACGGCTGCGCGATGTGCCTGGTGATGAGCATGATGGGCCAGAAGGGCCGCCCCAGCGCCTGCGAAACGGACATCATGGGCGCGGTCAGCATGCTGGCGCTGCAAAAGGCCGGCGAGGTGCCGCCCATCTATCAGGACTGGAACAACAACTATAAAAATGAGCCCAACAAGTGCATCAACGTGCACTGCTCCAACTACCCGGCCTGCGCCTTTTGCGATAAGCCCGAGATCGGCGAACTGGACATCCTGGCCACCACCCTTGGCCGCGACGTGAGCTTTGGCGCGCTGAAGGGCCGCGTAAGGCCCTCCGACATGACGTATCTCAAGGTCTCCACCGACGACGTAAACGGCGTGATCCGCTGCTATCTGGGCGAGGGCCGCTTTACGGACGATCCGCTGCCCACCTTCGGCGGCGTCGCCGTGTGCGAGGTGCCCGAGCTCAACAAGCTGATGCACTACGTGGCCGGCAACGGCTACGAGCACCATGTGGCGCTCAGCCAGTCCAAGTGCGCCGACATCCTCGAGGAAGCGCTTGGCAACTACATGGGCTGGCAGGTCTACCGCCACAGCTAAGGAGGACACATGCAGGAAGTAAGCAAATGGGGCGTATGGGAAATCAGCGTCCAGGGCCCGAAGGAGGGCAATCCCTTTGCCGAGCAATGGGTCAGATTGAACGTTTGCGGCCAAAACGAGTGCCGCGAGGTGGACGGCTTTTACGACGGAAACGGCGCGTACATCGCCCGCTTCATGCCCTCGTTTGAGGGGGAGTACCGTTACACTCTAAGCGCAAGCTTCCTGCAGGAGCCTTTAAGCGGCTCCTTCCGGGCGGGCGCGCCGGAGCAGGGCAATCACGGCCCCGTGCGGGTGCAAAACACCTGGGCGCTGGTGTACGAGGACGGCACACCCTACCACAGCATCGGCACCACCTGCTATGTGTGGCACCTGCAAAGCGACGAGCTGATCGAAAAGACCTTTGATACCTTGAGCCGCAGCGCCTTCAACAAGATCCGCTTCTGTGTGTTTCCAAAGCACTACGTCTACAATCTGCACGAGCCGCGCTCATACCCCTACGAGGGGACGCCGATGGATTCCTCCGTGCTGACGAAGGAAAACTTCAACGCTTACCGCGGCATGGCCGAGGGCAACTGCTGGGATTTTCACGCCTTTAACCCGGAGCACTTCCGCCATCTGGAAAACTGCGTAAAGCGCCTTGGGAACATGGGCATCGAGGCTGACATCATCCTGTTCCATCCCTACGACCGCTGGGGCTTTTCCCAGATGACGGAGGAAGAGGATCTTTTCTACATACGCTACATCGTTGCGCGCCTTGGCGCCTATCACAACGTGTGGTGGTCGCTGGCCAACGAATACGACCTGATGCAAAAGGACGATAAGCGCTGGCTGGATATCGCAAACGTGCTGTGCGAGCGCGACGTCTATACGCACATGCGCTCCATCCACAACTGCCGAAACATCTACGACTTTACCCGCCCCTGGTGCACGCACTGCTCCATCCAGCGCACGGACACCTATTCCACCGTGGAAAACACGGACGCCTGGCGCGTTCGCTACAAAAAGCCCGTGGTGCTGGACGAGATCGCCTACGAGGGTGACATCCAGTACGGCTGGGGCAACATCACGGGGGAGGAAATGCTTCGCCGCTTCTGGGAGACGGCGCTTCGCGGCGGCTACCCGGGGCACGGCGAAACCATGACCGGCTACGACGACATCCTGTGGTGGTCGCACGGTGGAGAACTCCACGGCGAAAGCCACAAGCGCTTCTGGTTTTTGAAGCGCGTCATGGAGCTGTGCCCCGGAAACGGCTTGAAGCCCTCCGAAAACAGGCGCAGCGACGAGGTTCGCGCAGAGCCGCTGGAGAGCAGGTACAAGGGCAGGTTCATCCTGTGCTACTACTCTTTCATGCGCCCGTACTTCCGCGACTTTTACATTGACGACTCCACCGTTTACGACGCTTACGTGCTCGACACCTGGAACTGCACCTGCACAAAGGCCGGCACTTACTGTGGAAAATTTGTGGTAGCCCTGCCCAAAAAGCAGTATATGGCGGTTCTGCTGATCGCAAGATAAAGGAGATGAGCCCATGCTCAAGGCACCGCACAGAGCGGAAAGAGGAATCCTGCGCGTCACCGCCGAGGAAAGCGCGCTTTTGCTGAAGAGCGAGTACGGCCTGCTTCGGCTGATGGAAATGGAAAGCGGCGCGCTGCGCGTGAGCTTCGTGCGCGGCGAAGACTTTCCGGGCGACGAAAACCGCTTTGTTAATCAAAGCGCGCCGCGCCAGGCCGCAGTCACCCGCGAGGACGATGAGAGCGTAACGCTTGAGGGAGAGCACCTTTCAGCGCGTGTCTCCAAAGACGACGGAACGCTTTGCGTCTGTGACGCCAAAAACGGCAAGCTCCTTTTCAGGGAAGGAGGCCTGCACACGCTGGAGGCTTTCGAGGCCAAACGCATCTCCCGGAATGCCAAAGC
>CADBNW010000064.1 GCA_902796025.1 uncultured Eubacteriales bacterium | reverse complement strand
TCACCAACGAGTTTTCGGAGGTGGACGCCTATTACGTCGGCCTGACGGACACGTGCGCCGCCGCAAAGAAATGGGGACTGGGCAAATGCCTCTACGAGCGCTTCAGCCCCAACTGGTGAATCCGCCGCGCCTCCGGCAGGGGATTCCGGTCTCTCCGAAACGGAGGCATGAAAAAGGCGCGCCTGCCGTCATGAAAGACACGGAGGCGCTTCACTCCGGGAAGGGAGGGATCCTTCCCATGGATGAAATGAAAAAGACCGACGCGTTTCCGTGAGGACTCGCGTCGGTTTGTTTTGCCGGATTATTCTTTTTTGGCTCTGATCGCGGCGACGATGAAGACGACGCCCGCAATCCTGCAGCCGCCGCAGCCCCGCGGAAGCGGCGGTTCTGTGCGCCGTGCCCGTCAGCTCTTTTTGCTCCGGAAGTGGGCGAGCAGGCCGAGGACGCCGAAGATGGCGACGACGATGCCGCCCGTCGTCTGGCCCGTGACCAGGCACATGACCGCGAGCGCCAGAAGGACGATCGTAAGGATGAAAAACGTTTTGGAAGCGGGATTCATAAAAACACTCCTTTCTGACCGGAAAAGCGTTGCCTGCACGGCGGAACCGCGGTCATATCTTTTTGGCCTTTTGCGGATCCGTATAAAGCGAAATCTTTGGCAGATACTGCGGATCGAGCCGGGAGAGTTTTGTCCTGGCCAGCAGGTTGCGTACGAAAATGACCACGAGGGGAAGCAGCATGGCCGGGATCAGCAGCTGCCGCGGACTGAGGTCAAACTGGCCCCAGTTCTTGAGAGCAGTCAGTCCCGCGATGACGCCGAGGACGAAGAGGACGACGGCCCAGACCGGATACTTCATGAAAGAGGCCCAGGGCTGCCGCCTGCCGCAGGCGGAACAGGCGCAGTTCAGATGGGCGGATTCCAGCCTGCCGTGGCTCATATCGAGGATCATGCCTTCCATCTTCTCCGAGACCTTTTGACTGGCCTCGGAAGACAGCTTGGCCGAGGGGAACATGCTGCCGTGGGATTGGGCGGCGGCAACCAGAAACTGATCGCCGTCGCTGTTCTCATGCTGACAATAGCAGCACTTGTAATCGACCCGCAGGCGGATTGACGAGGTTGCTTTTGCGCTGTACATATTCATTCGCGAACACTCCTGTATACGATACGCGTGGCGCCATCCTTACAAGCGACGGCATCCCGCGGCCGCTTTTGTTTCAGCCTGCTCACCGGGCAATCCCAAAACCGCCTGGTATATCGGGCAAGGATCCAGGGCCCGTGCTCATTTCCCGAAGTACCGCTCCGGCAGGCCCCGGAAGCGCCTGTTGCCAAGGCCGGAGTCAGATCAACCCCAACGGGCCATCCTGCAGTTAGAAGTCAAAGGTCCACGCGTCCTCATATTCCACCACCGATTTCAGATCGCACAGCAGCTGATCTGTCATCACCAGAATTTCGCTCAGCCGCGCGACACACGCGTCGCGTTTTTCGTGGTTGATGCGCTCGATCACATCCGTCGCCTTGAAGGTTTTCAACAAAAATGCATCATCCAGGAGCATTTGTCGAACGGCTTCGATTTCATCCGAGCACTCCGCCAATTTGACTGAAATCGGATCATGATACGACAGGCTTCTCTTCATTCCCATAGCTGCCTCCCCGAAAGCGGTGAAAGGCCCGATAAGAATTCCCCGCAACGAACAGTTCGCTCGTCGGTTTCCCATACGTTTGCCCAGCGCGTAATGGCGAAAACACGAGCGATTACGTATTCTCTTATTTCCAGAAGTACCCGCTCCGGCAGGCCATTGAACGCCTTGCCGCGGCGGGCTGATGCGAATTCAGAAAAAGCGTTTTGACACAAGCCCGGCAGCGGATCACTTGTCCGATGGCGCTGGAACGCTGTCCGTGTAAAGCCAGTCCGGATCGATATCGATATCGTCCGGCCAGGTCACAATTCCGTTTTGGACAAAAACGCTTGACAGGAATACGGGGTCGTTCAGGCGCGCATAACATCTGCGCTCAAGGAGAGGTGCCAAATCGAAGATGCGCTTTTCCCCGCCGGCGAAGGTGACAGACAGGAAATGGCTGTCGCGCACCGATACGTCAACCGCATCGGGTGAAAGGGTTCGCATCATCTCACCTCACTTGAGCGGCTCGATCTTATAAGGCTTTTCATCATTCATGGTCAGTTCCCAATCCGCCCGGAGTTCATCCTGGTGAATGAGAGCCCAGGCCTTTACGATTGAAGCCTGCTTAGGCGGCAGCGACCCCGCGATAACGTCGCCATCGAAGTTGACCTCAGCTTTGCTGTCGCCATAACGGGCATGGAAGTGAGGCGTATGGTGCTGACCGGTTTTCTCCCAGTACATGGAAATAATGATTCCATAGAACATGGATATGGTTGGCATGCCATCGCCTCCTTCGCATACCCGAATCAGGCTTACTTCCCGAAGTACCGCTCCAGCAGGCCCTTGAACGCCTTGCCGTGGCGGGCTTCGTCGCG
>CADBNW010000063.1 GCA_902796025.1 uncultured Eubacteriales bacterium | reverse complement strand
CGGATGTGCAACAGGAAAACAGTTTTTGCTGAAATTCCTGCGGGAATTTCCGGGCGCAAAAACTGAGAGGTGGCGATTATTTGTTCCAGTCGTCTCCGCTTCGCTGCGCTCCCTACACAAAAATCGCTGTCCTCGGGGCGGCAGAGCCGCCCCTGCGGATCAAAATTGGAGGGGCTGCGGCCCCTCCAAGCTACCCCGGGGCTGTTGCACTTCGCAATAGCCCCATTGATTGCTAATTATCCCGCTCTGCGCTTGTCACGGCGTCAGCAGCCAGGCGGACAAGCGATAGCTGACGCTGCCGTCGCTTTCCGCAGGATTCCATTCCGTTCGGTTGAGATAATTGATGCGCAGCGTCCGCCCGCTGGGCAGCAAAAGGTCGGATTCCAAAAGGGTGCCCGCCTCGAAGTCGGCCAAAGCCAGCAGGGTGTCGATGGAAATCGTGTCTCCATCTGCGTCCGCACACCATCCGCTCTCCTCGTCGATCGACCAGAACATCAGTCTGGCCTGCCGGAATCCCTCTACCTCCACCTGGGTAGTGGTGGAAACCCCTTCGGCACTCTGGGTCTTTGAATACCATTGCCGGTTTGGATTGTCAAAGCCAAACAGCGCTTTGGCCCTGTGTCCGTAGTAAACTTCTTTTCCCTCTTCCCTGGTCGCGTCCAGCTGCTCAATAAGCCTTGCCGCGCGTCCGTTCTTTGGAAGATCTTCTCTGTTTGCATCGAGATACTGCGCCGAGGCCCAGATGATCTCCTGATCTTTTCCGGAGGCTTTGTCGTTTTGAAAAATCCGTCCCGCTTCGTCCAGCATACCGGCATTTGCAAGCGCATTGAACAGGCGGCTTTCCTGGTTTACGCGCGCCATCATTCGGGCATTGAGCGGCGAAGCCACCAGCACGAACAAAAGCGCAGCGGCGGCAATAAAGAAGGCGCGCCCATACCTGCGCAGCAGCGCCGATCCCACCGGTATAAGACACGCGGCCGTATAGGCCAGGCCCAGTATGCGCGCCGGCGTCAGCCCGTAGGCGTCGATCCTTATGTACACTGCGATTGCCTGAACGAGGAGCACAGGCAAAAGCAGCCACGCGCCGTATCGGACAAAGAAGCGCGACAGGGCGTTCTCGTCCCCTGTCAGAAGCAGGTGAAGCGCCGCAAACGTTCCAAGCGCCAGCATGGCGTAGGGATTCATCTGCCCGACCGGAAGCTCCCACTTGACGGCGATCGTGACGATGTACCCAAGCAGCACCGCAAGCAGCATTAGATAAGACGGCAGTATCACATAGGACAGCACTTTGCGAAAGCCCGAATACTTTTCCCGGGGCGTATCCTCGCCCGGAAGGAAGGAAAACAGCAGGAACGTCCCGATCAGCAAAGCAGTCACAGCAAGCGCCGTGCTGCTTAGCTGGTTTGCAACTTCCCAGCTAAGGTCCGAAGCAAACAGCGCGGTCACAGCGCTGATCAGCAGATACAAAACCAGCATGACGAGCGTCGAGACCGCGGCGCAGAGGAAAAGGCAGCCAAGCGCCCGGCCAAGCGATTCCTTAGGCCTCTCTCCCCTTGCGATCAAGGCGCCGCAAAGCAGGACCGCTGTAGCTACAAGGCAAAGGCAGATATCCACATTTGGGGTAAAATCGCTGCAAAGGCAGTACAGCACGGCGCCCAGGACAAAGCCCGCGGCGGCTAAAGCTGCGCGCAGCCTTTCTCTTTTCAGCGCCTCGGCCAGAAACGTACCTGCGACAGAAAAGCACAGCCCCGAAAGCGCAGCCTGAAAGGCCATAAGCGCCAGCGGATCGCTCTCGCGCCTTGGCACGCTGCTAAAGTCGACCGGCTGCTCATGCACGATCCAAATCGCAGCCAGCGCCGCCACAAAAGTAAGAATGCTGAACAGCATCGGCATAAAAAAACGTTTTCTCGTTTTTGCCGCCATGGTCTTCATGGAAATACTGATAGCCATCGTTCCCTTCCCCTTCGGTATTCGTCCGCCATCGCAGTTGCATCCAGGGCCGGAAAACTGACGCCCGTGCAGCAAGCGATCACGTCTTTATATAAGACAGTTTTCAGCGCCGTTTTGGGACATGGGTTTTGTTGTATTTTTGTTAAACCTATTTTGCGGGCTCAGGGATCCACGGTGTTTTCCAGAAAATCGTCCTTCTCTACGTCGTCCCCCACCGTCGAATAGACCAGCCCGAATTTGGTATAGTCGTATTCCCTGCCCATGTCCATATTGTAGCGGCTTTGCTGGGAGTGATGCTCAAGGTAGCCAAGCTCCGCCATTTCCAGCGGGGTCCTTCCGTCCAGCTCCTCGCAGGGCGTATCCCAGTCCATATAGATCGTGCGGGTGTCGCTCAAGTGCAGGTACAGCTTTTTGACCCGCCAGGTGCCGTACTGTTTTGCGCTGTCGGGATACTTGTTTGGATCTGCGGCGGCCCTGATCGCATCCATCATCCGCATGGCCGTGAGCTTGTGCTGGGGATGGCCGTATTCCCCCTTCATGTCGTGGGTCACGATCACGTCCGGGCGGTATTCGCGGATGACGCGCACCAGCGCGCGCTCGATGTTCTGCTTGCCGCCCCAGAGCCTTGTGGATTCCTTTACGCTGGAGTAGCTGTTTTTAAAGCCGATGACCTCCGGAACGGTTTTTACGCCCATCACCCAAAGGCCGTTGAGCGCCTCGCCTATGCGCGCCCTGCCGCAGCTGGTCATATAGACCACCTGCACGTTTTTGCCGCGGACCGCGCTGTAGTAGGGCAAAAGGCCCCCAAACCACAATTCCTCGTCGTCCTGATGGGCGACGATCAGCATAAGATCGATTTTGTCGGCGGGGTTTTGCCAGCGCTGGACAGACGCGGGATATTCGCCGCCGGAATAGACCTTGATGCTGCAGATCCTGCCGCCCTGAAACACCCTGAGCTTGAGGCGGCGGGCGTTTTCGTGTAAATCCAGCCAGCTTACGTGGCCGCGAAAGAAATCGGCGCTGTGCTGCGTTTCGATGAGCGCCCCCGCCTCGTCGTATTCCGTAAGCTCAAAAGCGTCGAATTTGGCAAACCACTCGATCAACAGTCCCCCCGCGCTTTTGCCTGCGGGCAGGTCGATCGTGATGGTGCTTTCCGTTTTTTTCGCCTGCCAGTAGTCGTCCACCCTTCCATCGCTCAGCTTCTTTGCGCCGCCGTTTGAGGCGGTGATCGTACATTCGTTCGTGATGTCCGCGGCTTCCTCGCCCATGGCCCACAGCCCCAGCGCCAGCACTATCATTAAAAGGATCAGGCAAAGTCCCGTTTTCCTCGCGTTCATTATAACGTCCTTTCGCCCGCCTTCTCCGGAAAACCGCCGCGAAAGGCAGGCGCATTTTTACTTAACGCAAACAGCAACCGCATCTGGCTTTGCCCGACCGCGGCTATGTTTACTTAATTTTAACGTTTATGATTATAGCAGAGCCCACCACATTTGTCAATCCCCACCCATGCAAACAAAAAAGGGGGCTTTTGCACAAGGTGCAAAAGCCCCGGAAGGTTTGGAGGAGCGCAGCTCCTCCAATTAAAATCCGCAGGGGTGGCTTTGCCACCCCGAGGACGTGATTTTTGCGAAGCAGAGCTTGCCCTGCGAGAGCAAAAATCACTTCTTTGCAGTTTGAGGTCGATTTGCCTTTGGCAAATCGATTCCGCTTTGCGTAAGCGTGTTGGCTCAAATTGAAAATTTGAGGCAACACGCCTTGCGCCCGGAAATCTCCGCAGGGATTTCAGCAAAAACTGCTGTCCTGTTGCACATGCGTTATCGCTTGGCGTTTTGCCAACCAATACCCATAAGGGCAACATAACCAACCGCTCAAAATGAATCTTTGATTCATTTTGAGCGAGTCTCTTTGCCTCATTCGTTCGGCACGGCCACCAGGAAGCACATGTCGTTCAGCTCTTCGCCCTCGAAGAAATTGTAGAAGGTGAAGTTGTACAAAAAGCGCTCCGCACCGTAGACGCCGTAGCCGTCCTGATTGTGGTCGGTGGTGTCGTAGGGATCGGCCACGATGACGACGTCGTCCTGCGTGGTCTCGGTGCCCATGGTGTCATAGCCGATGAGGACCTGCCAGTGTCCGCCCCAGTCGTTCCAGCCGATCATGATGGGGTTGCCGTCGGCCAGGGTCTTTTGGATATAGTCGAAGGTGAAGATCTCGTACACGTCCTCGCCCGCGTCGTAGGCGCTATAGCAGGTAAAGCCGCCAACGCCGTTGAAGATGGCGATCATTTCGCTCAGGCTCGTCGCGCCGGGCTTGTCGCCCTGGGGGCGCAGCTGGGCGAGGGTCTGCTCGTTGTACTTATCAAGCTTGCCGTACCAGTTGAGGGTCATAAGGGCGCTTGCCACGCCGCAGCTCCACTCGCTGGTCTGCTGCAGGGTCTTGAAGTTGTGCAGGATGGTGAGGGTGTCGGTGGATTCCATATTGTAGAAGTCCAGGCGGTTAAAGTAGGGGCTGTCCTTGTGGTCGCCTTCGCGCTCCACGCTGTCCGCGCCGTCCTCGGGGCTCAGATCCACGCCGTAGGGGATCTTCATTTCGTCGGTGTAGTTGCCGTCCGCAAGGGCGCAGCCAAGCAGCATGAGGGCCAGGATCAGTGCAACGAGTTTCTTCATGGGTTTCTACCTCCGCTTTTTTTCGCCGCAGACCTTTTCGGGCAAAGAAAAAGCGATGTACGCTTAGCACATCACCTCATAACTATGTTCATAGTCTGAGACAAGGATAGGTTGTCAGAGTCTATACAGTAAAAAACTTACTTTTACTACTCTTATTGACCATTTCACTCGTGTGTGCGCTTTTGCGCAGTGAAACTGAGCTTTTAACTCAATCAATAATACAGCGAAAGCTGCGTGCGAGTTTATACCCCGCATCGGCATTCGACCCCGGCTGTCCGTTCGGCCTTATTTCCGTAAAAGGAAAGGGTCTGTCTTTTACCCGGAATGACTCCTCTCATTCCCTGTCTGCGACGAAAAGGATTATAAGGGCGCGCAGGCGGGAAGTCAAGTAAAGATTTTGTGGGGCTGCTGGGCAGCTCTCTACTGGTGTCAAACATAGGTAACAGATTTTCTGGGAGGAAGCTGTCAAGGTAGAGGGTGGAGATTTTCCGGCAAAGAGGGACAGCAAATAACCGCTACCCTAAGCAGCCGGAAAATAGGCCCTGTGAAACTTTTTCTGTAAATATCGGTCTTCCGTGACAGAATTCAAAATTATTGCGGGGTTGAATGACAGATTCTGGCATTCAATCCTTGTAATTATTCTACCGGAAATAGGCGGGTATGTCAAGGGCACCCGTGAAGCGGGCGTTTATTTTACTCTACTGGTGTCAAACATAGGTAACAGATATCCCGGGAGGAAGCTGTCAAGTAGAGGGTGGAGATTTTCCGGTAAAGAGGGACAGCAAATAACTGCTACCCTAAGCAGCCGGAAAATACTACCCGGCCTTGACAGCGTCGCCAAGTGATACAATATTGCATGGACGGCATCAGCCGGCCTTGTGTGCCATTACATCACTGCCAGGTAATCCTGCAGCACCTGATTCGGAGAACGAAGCCCCAGGCAGT
>CADBNW010000062.1 GCA_902796025.1 uncultured Eubacteriales bacterium | reverse complement strand
TAAGGGCGCTTTTTTATTTCTCCACTCTTTTTATTCCATCATTAAACCCCTGCCACTAGTGTGAAACAGGGGTTTGTTGATGGCCTGTTAATAATCCCTGTATTGTTTCCACACGTCCAGAACCAGCTGATACCTTTGCAGGGGCAGACCCCTGAAAGGGATATTGCTGGTGCAAAAGACGTAGCCGCCGCCGGGCTTTGCGTACTTTAAGCAGTATTCGGCGGAGGCGATCACGTCCTGCTCCGTGCCCGTCTGCATGGCGGCGCAGTGGACGTTGCCGCACAGGGCGACCTTATCCCCGTATTCTTGTTTTACCGCGCGGATATCCACCCCGGCCATGGGGTCCAGGGAATGCAGCGCGTGGGGATTGCAGGCCACCAATTGATCGATGATGGGCATGATGTTGCCGTCCGTGTGCTTGATGGCGTAGCCGCCCCGTGCGCGGATGTCGGCAATGATTTCCTTAAGATACGGGGCGATGAACTGTGAAAACATCTTTGGGGACATAAACGGCCCCTGATTGAAGCAGTAATCGGAGCAGAGGATAAAGCCGTCGACCCCATGGGCGAGCATATAGGCGTTTCGCCTGATCGCGTCCTGCGCCATGCGACGGCAGGTCTCGTGCAGGGCGTCCGGCTCCTCGTAGAGCTGATAGCTCAATTCGTACATGCCGTCCCCGTCGGGGATCGCCAGGGTGCCGTCCCCGTGACACAGGATCATGAAGCGGTCTCCGCTTTCCTCGCGGATGAGCTCAGCCGTTCGCGCGATGTGCTCGCCGCTCAAATAGTGAAGGCAGATGGCGTCGTGCTCCAGCGTCTCGTACACCTTGATGATAAAGCGCGCGTTGTCGCGCAGGCGCTCCTCGACCTGGCCGGGCGTCAGCCCCTCCAGCTCCTCCTCCCGCAGAAAATCCCGCCCCAGCAACTCAGGACAGAGCTGAAATTCCAGCTCGAAGGTGGGCACGCGGTCCGGTACGCGCCTTTCCAGCGCTGTGATCATTCGCTCTCGCGGCGTCATGACCTATCCTCCCATATTATAAAAATCGCGCTCCGGCCATAAGCATGGACGGAGCGCCTGGCTGTTCTTTTTTACTTTTTGCCGAACAGCTTTTTGAAAAAGCCCAGGATGCCGCCGGCGTTGCCCTTGAGCGCGTCCTTTACGCCCGCGATCACCTTGTTTACCACTTCGTCGGGCAGGTCCTTGCCCAGGATCTTTTCGATGACCTTGGTGGGGTTGGAGGTGAAGGTGGACAGAAGGTTGTTGTCTCCCTTTACCGCGGCCAGCACTTTTTCGACCATTGCTTTGATATCCATAGTATTCCTCCACATTTATTCGGCGCATGCCGGTTTGTAAATATGATACTACCACCCCGCCCGTAAATCAAGCAATTTTTGAATTTAATTCTAAAGAATCCTTCATTTTTTCCGGCTGGCGGCGAAACGGGGCTTGCGCTTTGCCGTTTTTAGATGCTCTCCGCGGCCTTATCCTGCGCGGCGATGACCCGGTCGCACCAGGCGTCGAACTCGGGATCGGGCATCTGGCATTCCTCGGGGTGGGAGAGGATGTAGTCCAGCGCGATGCGCACGCCGCGGTGGAAGGGCACGTTGGTGCGCAATTCCGGGCAGAGGCGGCGCATTTTTGCGTTGTCGAACACCACCGACACCGATTTGTCGCCGGTCAGCGCGCCTTCAAAGCCAAAGCCGTATTTATCGCCCGTGCGCGCCAGGAACTGGCTGGAGACGTAGTACGGGTTCAGCCTGACCCCCAGGGCGTCGGCCACGGTCTGGTAGATCTGATTCCAGCTGAGCACCTCGTCGCCGGTGATGTGGAAGGCCTCGCCGATCGCGTGGCGGTTGCCCATGAGCGCGGTATAGCCCACGGCAAAATCCGTATTGAAGGTAAGGTGCCACAGGCTGGTGCCGTCGCCCTGGATGAGGACGGGCTTGCCCTCCAGCATGCGCCTGATCACCTGCCAGGAGCCCTTTTTGCCCTGCACGCCTATGGGGATGCTGCGCTCGTCGTAGGTATGGCTGGGGCGCACGATGGTGACCGGGAAGCCCTCCTGGCGATATTTTTGCATCAGAAACTCCTCGCATGCGATTTTGTTGCGGGAGTAGAGCCAGTGGGGATTGGCCAGCGTCGTGCCCTCGGTGATGATATAGCTGGCCGAGGGCTTATGGTAGGCGGAAGCGGAGCTGATGTAGATATACTGGGAGGTTTTGCCCTTGAAGAGCCTGTAATCCCGCTCCACCTGCTCCGGGGTAAAGCCGATGAATTCGCCGATGACGTCAAAATACATGTCGCCCAGCTTTTCCGTTACCTGCGCTTCGTCGTTTATGTCGCAGATGATCTGATGGACGTTTGAGGGGACCCTGTCGCGGCGGTTTCCGCGGTTCAATAGCCATACCTCCCACAGCGGATCCTGCGAAAGTCGCTTGACGATCGCCGTGGAAATGATACCCGTGCCTCCGATAAATAACGCTTTCATTTTATGACCCCCTGATCGATTTTGATGGCGCGAGCTGCGATCTTCGCGCGCCTGATGCCCACATTATACAGGCTTTATGGGCCTTTCGTCTACAGTAAACGCAGTATTTTGAAAAATGATTTTGCCATAGACGCTGCGGCGTTTTGGTCCTTATTTTCCCGTATCGAACGAAAGTACAGTTTCCTCCTCGTTCAGGCGATGGACGGCGGGACGGTACGGCGCCGCAAGGGACGTCCACAGCTTTTTGGCGGGAAGATTTTTTTCGTTGAACTTGATCTCCCAGCGGCCGGGAAAGATGGATACGATCAAAAGCGCCGCGTCGCGCGCAAAATGCCTTCTGCGGTACATGGGAAAGATCGTAAACTCCGCCAAGGTATGATCCGGCTGGCCGCCGATGCAGGAGTAGGGGTTCAGCATCGCAAAGCCCACCAGCATATCGTCGTCGAAAATGAAAAAGGCCTGCCGCTTGGGGTCGGTGAAGTAGAGGTCAAAGTACCCGTAATGCAGAATGCCGTTTTCATCCAGCGGGTCGGGATAGAAGTTCGTCATTTCATAAAGGTATTTTTGATTGAGATTGAACAGCTTTTCGCGCTCGTCCGGCTTGACCGCCTGAAGTCTGATCATGGTTTCCTCTCCCCCGCAAAGTGAATCGCCCGTTTTGCGAAAATGGCCGTTACAGGTTTTTGATCAGCTCATCCCTTACCCCGTCCATGCGCGCGTCGCTTATGCCAAAATCCATCTGGCGATAGCTCCAGGCGGCGCGGCCGATGCCGTGGGCCTCGAACACCCGGTGGATCGCCCGGTACCATTCAAGGGCTTCCCTGGGGTCTACCCGGTCGATCACGCCGTATTCGCCGCAGTAGAGATACGCGCCCTCCGCGTCAGCTTTCTGGATGGCGGGCAAAAAGCGCGCCTCAAAGTATTCGCTGCTTGCGCCGCTTTGAGCGTAGGATACGTCCTTCGACACATCCTGATGGCGCACCCAAGGCGCGTGCTGATGCGTAAAGCTCAGTGGATCGTAGCAGTGGAAATTGTACACGACGTTTTTATCGAACGGCGCGCTTAAGTCCGGCACAGCCTCGACAGAGTTGTTCCAGTAGCCGCCCAGAAGGATCTTCGTTTCCGGCGCGAAGGCGCGGATGCGCGTAACAGCGCTTTGCGCGATGCGCATCCATTTGGGCATGTAATCCTTATCCGTGACCTCGTTCAAAAGCTCGAAGGCCACGCTCTGCGGATATTTTCCGTAGCACCGGGCGAGGTTTTCCCACAGCGCAAAGAACTTTTCCTGGCAGGCGGCGTCGTCAAAAAAGCCGTTTTCCCTTTCGCCCGCGTCAAAGGAGAAGCCCCAGGTCTTGTGCAGGTCTATGATGATCCCAAGGCCGTGCTTTACCGCCCAGATAACCGCACGCAGCACGCAGTGAAAGCCGTCCCGGCCCTCCTCAAAAATATTGTAGTCGATGGGCAGGCGCACGTGATCGCAGCCCCAGCTGGCGATGGTTTTAAAATCATCCTCGGTGATGAATCTCTCCAGGCGCTCGGCAGAATAATCGCACTGGCTCAGCCACCCGCCAAGGTTTACGCCCTTGATAAAGCCGATAAGGGGTTTCATGGAGACCTCCTGAAAAACAGTGATGATAAAGTGTGGAGTTAGGAGTGAGGAGTTTAGGTTGAAATCGCTGCGCGATTTCTTTGATTAAATAATCAAAGATACTTTTATCACAGATTGTATAATTTGCCATTTGCGAAGAACGTTTTGCTTTAATCAATGCTTTGCGCAGCAAAGCTTCCTGAACTCCTCACTCCTAACTCCTAATTCCCCTTCCCCCTCAGTTCAATCAGCACCACCTCGGGGCGGTTATTGACGCGCAGGGGGAATTTGCTGTTGCCGATGCCGCGGCTGACGATCATGGTTTTGTTGGGCGCGATCGCGTAGCTGCCGGAGGTATAGCGGGGAAACAGCCCCTGTCCCGGAGAAAACAGGCCGCCGATCAGCGGCAGGCGCACCTGTCCCCCATGGGCGTGCCCGCACAGCACGAGATCCAGCGCGCTTTGGGCATAGCAGTCCAATAGTTCCGGCCTGTGGGAAAGGCCGAGGGTGAAAAGCGATCGATCGGCAAGGAGGGTAAGGGCGTTATTGAGCTTAGCCCGTTTATCCCGCATGCCGCCGGGATAAAAGCCGATGTCCTGAAGGCCGAGCAGCTGGATGGCGGCCCCGCCGCGCCGCAAAAGCACGCTTTGATCCTCCAGCAGCACCGCGCCCGCCTGCGCAAGCGCCTGCTTCAGGCGCTGGTAATCCTCGCGCCTGAGCGCCGCCTCGTGGTTGCCAGTAACGCAGTACACGGGGGCCAGAAGCGTCAGCTGGGCGACGGTGTCCGCAGAACGTTCGATGTTCAAGCGGTTGGAATCGATGATGTCGCCGGTCACGACGATAAGGTCGGGCCGGGCTTCTTTTACCAGCTCGATCAGACGCGCGTTTCCCTTGCCAAGCTGCGCGTCGTGCAGATCCGAAACCTGCACCACACGGTAGCCCTCAAACTCCCGGGGCAGCGCGCTTATAGAATAAGTCACGCTTGTAAGCTGTGGGGCGGTGTTGCCCCACAGTGTCCATAATACGAGTCCTGCCAGTAAAAGCAGCCAAATCAGCAGTTTGCGCGCCGGGTGGCGTCGCCTGCGCCGTACAGCCATGATGTTTTTTTCCTTTGGATCTTTGCGCCGGAGGGGCTGATCCGCCTGACCGGCGCTGTTTTGTTACCAATCTTTTTTGACCTGCTCCAGATCGATCACGCAGACCTGCGCGATGCCGTTTTCGTCGGGATTGGAAAAGAGGATCTGGGTCCCAGCGCGGTTGAAGGAGGGATGCTGATGATCCGCGCCCGTTTTGCAGGAATGGGTGGTGGCGATGAGCTTTGCTTTACCGCTTGCGCGCTCGATCAGCACTACGCCCTCCTGCACCTTCGTGCCGAGGTAGCTGATCCTGTCGGCGCAGAGCCACTTTTTATCCCGGCTGATGCAGGGGTGCAGCAGCTGAAGATCGGATACCGCGACGTCGAAATGCCGCCCGTCCTTGTCTGCGATGATGATGTTGCCAGTGTGGACCTCGCCGGCGTCGCCATCCACAAAGCCCGGGGGATCCAGCTTCATGATGGCCATTTCGCTGCCGTCGGCGGACCAGACCTCGTGCGTGATCCACTCGTTTGGATGCTCCACATAGTAGGGGCGGGCGTAGCGCTCGTTTACGTCGTACATCCAGGTGCGCTGATAGGCGTCGCCGCCGGTCTCGTGAATGTAGAAGATCAGGTTTTCGTCGGTGGGACAGATCTGGGCGTGGCCCAGGCAGATGTCCGTCTGATAGACGACCTGAGCCTCGTGCCCGGGATCGAGAACGACCAGGGCGTAATACTTGCTGCCCAGGTGATAGCTGCAGGCGATGCGGCCCGTATTTGCGGCGGTCAAGTGGCCGGTGACATTGCCGTATTTGGGCAGGTCGCCGATCTTTGTCATTTGAAGGGTCTCAAGGTCCACGCAGTAGACCTCGGTTTCGTTTTTGCAGACGTAGCCGACGTTCTTTTCCCGGTCGGTGGCAAAGCCGCGGTAGGTATCGTCCGTGACGCGCTCAAGCTTTCCTGTCGAGACCTCCGTGCGCCAGGTGCCGCCGTCGTTTTTGCCCTCCAGCTGCTGTTTTGTGAAGAAAAAGTATTTGTCGTCGGCGGAAAAGTTTTCGCAGGTAAAATAGAGCTTGCTGTTGCGCTCCGGGCCATTGGTGTAGCGGCGGATCTCGTAACCGGTGATCGCGTCGTTATAGATTTCCATATACACCTCTCATCAAATTATTTGCCTGTGTCCAGTCAAATTATATAGGACAGGGGGCGTTTTCGCAAGCCCGTTTGCAATTATTGTTGCAAGCGCGCATAGATCATGGATAAGGGCGGCAAAAGAAGGGTCTCTATGTTTTATTTGATTCTTTGACTCATCAATCAGCCTAACGGCTGCCAGCTTCCCCCGAAGGGGCAAATTTATCGCAAATACGCGTGAAGAACCTAAACAAACAGCCTGCCGGAAAGACCGGCAGGCTGCTTGTGCGTGAGCGGCATAAAATCAGACCAGCTCCAAAATGACCATTTCGGCGCCGTCGCCGCGGCGGGGGCCCTTTTTGACGATGCGGGTGTAACCGCCGCCCTGGCCCTTTTCGGCCGCGCGGGCCTTATACTTGGGAGCGATCTCGCGGAAGAGCTTTTCGATGACAGGATGCTTTATATCCTTCTGGCGCTTCTCGAAATCTTCCTTCTCTTCTTCCTTGCCGCGCAGAACGGGCATGCGGTACAGATACGCCATGATGCGGCGGCGGGCCGCCAGGCGGCTGGGCTTATCGTTGGTCACGGTGAGCTCAACGGTCTGACCCTTATCGTTATTGGTGGTCTTTTTTACTTCAACAGTATTATCACATTCGCGCATAGCGATCGTAATAAGATGCTCGGCGATGGACCTTACTTCCTTTGCGCGATCCAAAGTGGTCTCGATTTTGCCGTACCAGATCAGATTGGTGGTCTGGTTGCGAAGCAAAGCCTTTCTTTGGTTCGTCGGACGTCCCAGCTTCCGATTTCCCATTTATCGGTTCCTCCTTGATAGCCTTATGTCAAGGCTCTTATTACTCATCAGCGCTTCTGAGACTGAGTCCCAGAGCCTGCAACTTCTGCTCGACCTCTTCCAGAGACTTCTTTCCGAGGTTTCTGACCTTCATCATATCTTCCTGGTTGCGCTGTACCAGCTCGCCCACGGTGTTGATGCCCGC
>CADBNW010000061.1 GCA_902796025.1 uncultured Eubacteriales bacterium | reverse complement strand
CAGCGCGGTCAGTATCGCGCGGGTGACCTCGTCGGGCGTCTGGTCGCCTTCGACCCTGCGAAGGCTGCCCTTGGCCTTATAGAAGTCTATAAGCGGAGCGGTCTGCTGGTGATATACGTTCAGTCTGTTGGTGATGGTTTCCGGTGAATCGTCCTTGCGCTGATACAGTTCGCCGCCGCAGTCGGGGCAAACCTTTTCGTTTGCAAGGGAGGAGATGTGGAAGGTGCCCTGGCACGCGCGGCAGACCCTGCGGCCCGTCAGGCGGCTAAGCAGCTTTTCGTCGGAGACGTCCACATCGACCACCAGGTCCGGGGCGCTGATGTCGTTCAGCGCCTCAGCCTGATGCACCGTGCGGGGGAAGCCATCGAGCAGATAACCGTTAGCGCAATCGGCGTTTGAAAGCCTTTCGCGAACCATCTCTATGAGCACCTCATCCGGTACCAAGGCGCCGGATTCCACATAGGTCTTTGCTTTGAGACCCATGGGCGTGCCCTGAGAAATGGCACTTCGCAGCATGTCGCCGGTGGAGATGTGAGGGATGGAGAGCTTTTCGCATACGCGAGCGGCCTGCGTCCCCTTGCCCGCACCGGGAGGGCCAAGAAATACTAACTTCATGAGGCTCCTCCGTTTGATTACTTAAGGAAGCCCTTGTAGTGACGCATGAGCAGCTGGCTTTCCAGCGTACGCGCCGTTTCAACCGCCACGCTCACCGCGATCAGCAGGGAAGAGCCCGCGAAGGCCAGCTGCACGCCGGCGACTTTGTATACTACGTTGGGCAGCAGGGACAAAACAGCCAGGAACAGCGCGCCAAAGAGGGTGATGCGATGGTTGATTTTGGTGATGTAGTCCACAGTGGCCTTGCCCTGGCGGATGCCGGGGATCAGACCGCCGTTATTCTGGATGTTCTCCGCCATCTCCTTGGGGTTGAAGGTGATGGAGGAATAGAAGAACGTAAAGCCCAGGATCAGCAGGCAGTTGATGGCGATGTACCACCAGGTGCTGGAGCCCAGATGATCCGTCCACCAGTTGGCAGCGTTCGCGGAGATGAACTGCAAAATGGTGCCCGGGAACTGCATGATGGCGCTGGCGAAGATCAGGGGCAGAACGCCGGAGGCGTTGAGCTTGATCGGGATGTGGGTGGACTGACCACCGTACATCTTGCGGCCGACCATGCGCTTTGCGTACTGAACGGGGATGCGGCGCTCGGCCATGTCCACCAGCACGACGCCGACGATCAGCGCAAGGCTGATGACGACGACCGCCAGGGAACCGAGCACGGGCAGGAAGGTGCCGGAAGCGATGTTGTTTACAACGTTTACCACGCCGCCCGCGAAGGAGCTGGCAAAGCGCGCAACGATACCGGCGAAGATCAGAAGGCTGACGCCGTTTCCGATGCCCTTTTCGGTGATGCGCTCGCCGATCCACATGGCCAGCGCGGTGCCCGCCGCCAGGCAGAAGCCGATGGCGATCAGACCAAGGAAGCTTCCGGTGGCATCGGCCCTTAAGCCGTAGGTGAGCGCGACGGCCTGGATGAAGCCAAGGCCTATGGTCACGTAGCGGGTGATCTGAGCGATCTTCTTGCGGCCTTCCTCGCCGCTTTTGTTGAGCTCTTCAAGCTTGGGGATCGCCACGCACAGCAGCTGCATGATGATGCTGGAGTTGATGTACGGGGTGATGCCCATGGCCATGATGGTGTAATTGGCAAACTGGCTGCCGGTCATGATCGACATGTAGTTGAGCAGGTCGTACCGGTTGACAGCCTCAGCGATCTTGGATGCATCTACGCCGGGCGTAGGAATGAAACACAAAAGCCTGTACAGAAGCAGCATCGCCAGGGTATACAGCAGCTTCTTTCTCAGGTCCGGGATCTTCCATGCGTTTTTCAGCGTTTCAAACATTTCAGATCACCTCGCAGCTTCCGCCCGCCGCTTCGATCTTTTCCTTAGCGGTGGCAGTAAATTTATGCGCCTGCACCGTAAGCTTTTTGGTCAGCTCGCCGTCGCCCATGATCTTGACGCCGTCAAGCACCTTATTGATGATGCCGTACTCCAGCAGCTCGATGGGACCGACCTCCATGCCGTCCTCAAAGATGTTGAGAACGCTGATGTTGATGGTCTCATATTCCTTGCGCCACTTGTTGGTGAAGCCGCGCTTGGGAATACGCATGGTCAGGGGCATCTGGCCGCCCTCGAAGCCGGGGCGCTTGCCGCCGCCGGAGCGGGCCTTGGCGCCCTTGTGGCCCTTGCCGGAGGTCTTGCCCAGACCGGAGCCGATGCCGCGTCCCAGACGCTTGGGAGCCTTGGTAGAGCCGAAGGCAGGCTGTAGTTCATGAAGTTTCATGCCGGACCTCCTTAATCTTCGATCTGCTCAACCTTGACCATGTGCTTGACCTTGAAGATCATGCCGCGCACAGCAGGGTTGTCTTCCTTGATCACCGTGTCGCCCACGTGATGGAGGCCCAGAGCCTTGATGTTGGCGATGTGGTTCTTAAGGCATGCGATGGTGGATTTGGTTTGCGTAATTTTAAGCTTCATTTGCGTACCCTCCTCAGCCCAGCAGCTCTTCGACGGTCTTGCCGCGCAGGCGGGCGACCTTCTCGGCGCCCTGCAGGCGCTCAAGGCCGTTAAGGGTGGCGCGCACCATGTTGATGGGGTTGTTGGAGCCGATGGACTTGGTGCGGATGTCCTTGATGCCTACCGCCTCGATGACCGCGCGGACGGGGCCGCCGGCGATGACGCCGGTGCCTTCCGGAGCGGGCATGAGCAGCACCTTGCCGGTGCCGAACTCGCCGGTGATCTCATGGGGAATGGTGGTTCCGTCCATGTCAACGGTGATGAAGTGCTTCTTGGCGTCTTCGATTCCCTTGCGCACGGCTTCGGGAATTTCCACAGCCTTGCCCATACCGCAGCCGACCTTGCCCTTTTCGTCGCCCACTACCATCAGGGTGGTGAAGCGGAAGTTTTTGCCGCCCTTAACGACCTTGGCAACACGGTTGATGTATACGAGCTTCTCTTTAAATTCGCTCACTGGTCTTTCTCTGCGCTGCATTGCGTTATCTCCTCCCCATTAGAAGTTCAGACCGCCCTCGCGAGCGCCAGCAGCCAGCTGAGCTACACGACCGGTGTAAATGTAACCGCCGCGATCGAACACGACTTCCTCGATGCCGTTGGCCTTGGCGCGCTGGGCAATGAGCTTGCCTACGAAATTCGCGGCAGCCTTCTTGTCCATTTCGGCGATCTGGGAAGCGACGTCCTTCTCTACCGTAGAGGCCGCGCACAGGGTGCAGCCCTTGGTGTCATCGATGATCTGAGCATAGATGTGCGCGTTGGAACGGAACACGCACAGGCGCGGACGCTCGGGCGTACCGCTGAGTTTTTTGCGCACACGCTCGTGACGTATCACGCGGATCTCGTTTCTATCCGTTTTTTTGAACATTGCGATACCCTCCCTTTAATTATTTCTTGCCGGCCTTGCCTTCCTTGTGGCGCACGAACTCGCCCTCGTAGCGGATGCCCTTGCCGTGATAAGGCTCAGGCTTGCGGATGGCGCGGATCTCCGCGGCGATCTCGCCCACTACCTGCTTGTCAATACCGCTTACGACGATCTTGTTGGGGTTGGGCGTGGCAAACGTGACGTTTGCGGGCGCGGCGACCACGACAGGATGGCTGAAGCCGATATTGATGGTGAGCTGGGTGGGGTTGTCCGCCTGAGCGCGGTAGCCCACGCCAACCAGTTCCAGGCTCTTGGTGAAGCCGGTGGTAACGCCGGTCACCATGTTGTGGATCAGAGCGCGGTACAGGCCGTGCATCGCGCGGAATTCCTTTTCATCGTTGGGGCGGGTTACGGTGAGCTCGCCGTTTTCGATGGTGATGCCGATTTGGGGATTGATGGTCTGAGACAGCGTACCCTTGGGCCCCTTGACGGTCACAGTGTTGTTTTCAACCTTGACGTCCACTCCCGCGGGGATTTTGACCGGAAGCTTACCGATTCGTGACATTTCAGCAGTACCTCCACATTACCAGATGTAAGCCAGGACTTCGCCGCCCACCTGGGCCTTGCGAGCTTCCCTGTCTACCATTAAGCCCTGGGAGGTGGAGATGATCGCCACACCCAGTCCGCCCAGAACCTTGGGGATCTCGTCGCTCTTTGCGTATACACGCAGGCCGGGCTTGGAGATGCGCTTGAGGCCCTTGATGACGGATTCTTTGCCTTCAGCATATTTGAGACCGATCTTGATCTGACCCTGCATGCCATCGTCCACGAAGTCGACGCTCTTGATGAAGCCCTCGTTCAAGAGGATCTGAGCGATGCCCTTCTTGATGCCGGAAGCGGGGATATTGACAGAGTCGTGTTTGGCGATCAGACCGTTGCGGATCCTTGTGAGCATATCCGCGATGGGATCGTTTACGAGCATATTGGAACCTCCTTCCGTTTACCAGCTTGCCTTTCTGACTCCGGGGATCTCGCCCTTGTAGGCAAGATTGCGGAAGCAGATGCGGCAAACGCCGTACTTACGCAGCACAGCATGGGGACGGCCGCAGATACGGCAGCGGGTGTACGCGCGGGTGGAGAACTTGGGTTCTCTTGCCTGCTTTATTTTTAAGCTTGTCTTTGCCACGCTTGCAACCTCCTTGCGTTAAGCCTGGAACGGCATGCCCAGCTGGGCCAGCAGTTCCTTCGCCTCTTCGTCAGTCCTTGCGGTGGTGACGAAGATCATTTCCATGCCGCGGATCTTCTCGACCTTGTCGTACTCGATCTCGGGGAAGATCAGCTGCTCGCGGACGCCCAGCGCGTAGTTGCCGCGGCCGTCGAAGGCCTTGGCGGATACGCCGCGGAAGTCGCGCATGCGGGGCAGCACGATGGAGATGAGCTTGTCAGCGAACTCATACATGCGGTCGCTGCGCAGGGTTACCTTTGCGCCAACGTTCATGCCGGCGCGGACTTTGAAGTTTGCGATGGACTTCTTGGCCTTGGTCACCAGAGGCTTCTGGCCAGCGATGGTGGCCAGCTCGCTTACCGCGACCTCCATGGCCTTGGCGTTGTCCTTGCAGTCGCCCAGGCCCATGTTGATGACGATCTTCTCAAGGCGGGGTACCTGCATGACGTTCTTATAGCCGAACTTCTGCGTGAGGGCAGGAATGACTTCGGAACGATACTTCTCTTGTAATCTGGTCATTTGTTATTCCTCCTCAGCCTTCGATGGCCTTTTTGCAGCTGGTGCAGAAGCGCACCTTGACCTGCTTGCCGTCCTTCTCGAGGAAGGTGTGGGCGACGCGGGTCGCCTTTTTGCACAGGGGGCATACCAGCATGACCTTGCAGGCGGGGATGGGGGCTTCCTTGTCGATGATGCCGCCAGGCAGTCCCTGTCCGCGGGGCTTCTGGTGCTTTTTGACCATAGCCACGCCTTCAACGATGACTTTGCGGGTCTCAGGGAAGGCCTTCTGGATCTTGCCCTGCTTGCCCTTGTCTTTGCCGGAGATCACGACTACGGTATCGCCGGTCTTTACGCCGAGTTTATTCAGTGCCATATCGCGATCCTCCTTTTACAGTACTTCAGGCGCCAGGGAGACGATTTTCATGTAGTCCTTTTCGCGCAGCTCTCTGGCGACTGGGCCAAAGATGCGGGTGCCCCTGGGCTGCTTCTGAGAGTCGATAATAACGGCGGCGTTGTCGTCGAAGCGGATGTAGCTGCCGTCCTTGCGGCGGTACTGCTTCTTGGTGCGCACGATGACGGCTTTCACGACCTCGCCCTTCTTTACGGCTCCGCCGGGCTGAGCGCTTTTGACGCTGGCGACGATGATGTCGCCCACGCCGCCGCTCTGGCGGAAGGAGCCGCCCAGTACGCGGAAGCACATAATCTCCTTCGCGCCACTGTTATCTGCAACCTTTAATCTGGTTTGCGGCTGAATCATTGAAGTTCCCTCCTGCTCTTACTTCGCCTTTTCGACGATTTCGACCAGTCTCCAGCGCTTGTCCTTGGAGAGGGGTCTGGTCTCCATTACGCGCACGGTATCGCCTACGCCGCACTCGTTGTTCTCATCGTGAGCCTTGAGCTTGGTGGTGCGGTTCATGATTTTGCCGTACAGCGGATGCTTTACACGGTTGCGGATCTCGACGATGATGGTTTTGTCCATCTTGTCGGATACAACTACGCCGATGCGCTCTTTGCGCATTCCTCTGGTTTCGGACATTCGACTTACCTCCCTTTAGTTCTTAGCGCGCTGGCTGAGAACGGTCTTGATGCGGGCGATGTCCTTTTTGCAGGCACGTACCGCTGCCGTGTTCTGGAGCTGACCGGTGGCCAGCTGGAAGCGCAGGTTGAACAGCTCGCTCTTTTTGTTTTTCAGTTCGGTGTCGAGCTCCTGAGTGGTCTTGTCCTTCAGAGTATCGATGATGTTATTCTTCATTGCTCTTCACCACCCGCCTGAGTGTCCTTGGAAATGATCTTGGTCTTTATGGGAAGCTTGTGGCCTGCAAGGCGCAGCGCTTCGCGGGCGACCGCCTCGTCGATGCCGCCCATCTCGAACAGCACGCGGCCGGGCTTTACAACCGCTACCCAGTATTCGGGAGCGCCTTTGCCGGAGCCCATTCGGGTCTCAGCGGGCTTTGCGGTCACGGGCTTGTCGGGGAAGATCTTGATCCACACGTTACCGCCGCGCTTGGTGGTACGGGTCATGGTCTGACGGGCAGCCTCGATCTGATTGGAGGTGATCCAGCCGGGCTGAAGCGCCACGAGGCCGTACTCACCGTATGCCAGGAAATTGCCGCGCTGGGCCTTTCCCTTCATGCGACCGCGCTGCTGCTTGCGGTGCATAACTCTCTTGGGCATCAGCATTGCTTAT
>CADBNW010000060.1 GCA_902796025.1 uncultured Eubacteriales bacterium | reverse complement strand
GCGGGCGTGGCGGCGCACGCGCTGATCAAGCTGGGCGTCGATTTGAACAAGGCCAGGGAGGAGCTGATCAGCGCCCTTGGCGGAAAGAAAGAGCGCCAGTACGCGGGTGTTTCAGAGCAGGGACGCCCGGGTAAGGGCAAAACGCCCATGCTGGATAAGTACGCCAGGGATCTTGTCGAGGCCGCGGGCAAGGGCGAATTGGATCCGGTCATCGGCCGCGAAAGGGAGATGGAGCGCATCATCCAGATCCTCTCGCGCCGCACAAAAAACAATCCCGTGCTGATCGGCGAGCCTGGCGTTGGCAAAAGCTCCATTGCGGAGGGCCTTGCCCAGCGCATCTATGACGGCAGCATCCCGGAGATTTTGACCGGCCAGCGCATTTTGTCCCTGGACATCCCGGGCATGCTTGCGGGCGCGAAATACCGCGGCGAATTTGAAGAGCGCCTGAAAAATATGATCTCCGAGGTAAAGGAATCGGGCAACATCATTTTGTTTATCGACGAAATGCACACCATCGTCGGCGCGGGCGCGGGGGAAAGCTCCATCGACGCCGCCAGCATCATGAAGCCCGCCCTTTCAAACGGCGAGATCCGCTGCATCGGCGCGACCACGCTTCGGGAATATCACAAGTATATCGAAAAGGACGCGGCGCTTGAGAGGCGCTTTCAGCCTGTGACTGTGGGCGAACCCAGCCGGGAGGAGAGCGTGGAGATCTTGAAGGGCCTTCGGGAGCGCTACGAAAACCACCATCATGTTCGCATCACCGACGACGCGCTGGAGGCCGCAGTAAGGCTCAGCTCGCGCTATATCTCCGACAGGTTCCTGCCGGACAAGGCCATCGACCTTTTGGACGAGGCGGCGTCGCGGGTCCGCATCCGCACGTTCTCTGCTCCCCCGGACATGGTGGAGCATCAAAAGCGCCTGGAGGAATTGGACGAGGAGATCCGCCGCGCGGTCGCGGATGAAAACTTTGAACTGGCCGCGGATCTGCGCGACAGCAAAAAGCATCTCACGCACGAGATGGAGGAGATGAAAAAGGACTGGGAGGCTTCCCGGCAGCAGCGCATCGAAACCGTAAACGAGGACGAGATCACCCAGGTGGTGTCACTGTGGACGGGCATTCCCGTGTCCCGCATGACGGAGGACGAGGCCCAGCGGCTTTTGAACATGGAGGAGATATTGCACCGCAGGGTCGTGGGCCAGGAGGAAGCGATCAAGTCTGTCGCCAGAGCTGTGCGAAGGGCCAGGGCGGGCCTCAAGGATCCGCGCCGCCCCATCGGCTCGTTCATCTTCCTTGGCCCCACGGGCGTCGGCAAGACAGAGCTGTGCAAGGCCCTTGGCGAAGCGCTGTTTGGGGACGAAAACAGCCTTGTGCGCATCGATATGTCAGAGTATATGGAGAAATACTCCGTCTCCCGCATGATCGGCTCGCCCCCGGGCTATGTGGGCTACGACGAGGGCGGACAGCTGACCGAAAAGGTGCGGCGCAAGCCCTACAGCGTGCTTTTGCTGGACGAGGTGGAAAAGGCGCATCCGGACGTGTTCAACATCCTTTTGCAGGTGCTCGAGGACGGCAGGCTGACCGACGGCCAGGGCCGCGTGGTGGACTTCAAAAACTGCATCATCGTGATGACCTCAAACGCCGGCGCACACACCATCGGCAAAAAGCGCCAGCTGGGCTTTGGCGGCGCGGAGGACAGCGAGAAAAGCTACGAGGACATGAAGGACGCGGTGATGGGCGAGGTGAAGAAGCTCTTCCGGCCCGAATTTGTAAACCGCGTGGACGAGATCATCGTCTTCCACGCGCTGGAGGAGGAGCACATCAACAAAATCGCCCTGCACATGATGAACGACGTGGCAAAGCGCATACGCGAGCGGGGGATCGAGCTTGAGGTCACCTCCGAGGCGGCCCAGGTCGTGGCGAAGGCCGGATACGATCTGCAGTACGGCGCGCGCCCGCTGCGCCGCGCCATCCAGCGGCTGGTGGAGGACGCGCTTAGTGAGGAGATCCTCTCTGGCAACATCAAGCTCGGCCAGCGGGTGCGGATGCTGCCAGACGGCGAAAAGCTTCGCTTTGTGCATACGGAAGTATAGGGTAAAATAAACATAGTAGAGGGCTGGATATGGATCGAACGATAGAGCGCATGCTGGATTGCATGACGATCGCGGTTGGTAAAAACGCAAGCGCCACCGGGCGCGTATTGCTTGCGCACAACGAGGACGACTACACGCACGCGCTGGTGAGCCATTACTACGTGCCCGCCGCCGACTGGCCCAAGGGCACGCGCCTGCCCGCGGAAGAGAACGCCGCAAGGCTTGAACAGCTGCCCCATACCTTTGGGTACTGGTGGAGCCAGGTGCGCGGCCCGGAGGGAGGGCTGTCCACCTCCGATTCCTTTTTGAACGAAAACGGCGTGTGCGTGGTGAGCGACTCCAGCTGCGGTTCGCGCGAGGCGGCGCAGGCCAGGCACCCTTACAGCGGCGGCATCCAGTACGAGCTGCGCCGCGCGGTGGCGGAGCGCGCAAAAAGCGCGCGGCACGGGCTCGAGGTCGCGCTGGAGCTGATCAAGCGGTACGGCTACGGCTCCGGCGGGCGCATCTATTTTATCGCCGACAAGGACGAGTGCTTCGTGTTGCAGCTTGCGCGGGGGCGCTACTATCTGGCGGCGCGCCTGCCGGACGACGCCATCGCTGTGATGCCAAACCACTATACGCTGCATTCCCTGCACGATGCCGAGGAAATGTACTATCCCGATGATCTTGTGAAATACGCGATCGAAAAGGGCTGGTATGTCCCGGCTATGGAGGATCAGAGCGATTTTGATTTTGCCGCCGCATATCAGGACGAAAAGACCTATCGCCACAGCGAAAACACCCTGCGCCAGCACTATGCCCAGCAGCTGCTTCTGGGCCGCGAATGGGATGATGAAAAGGAGGGCTATCCCTTCTGTATCAGGCGAAGCGAAAAGCTGGGCGTGAGGGAGCTTATGAAGGTCATGAGCACCCACTACGAGGGAACGCCGGACGACGTGCGCTTTGGCCCCGGGCAGTCGCCCCACGACACCAGGGTGCGGCGCGTCTGCACCGGCACCACCGTGGAAGCGCAGGTTTATGAGTTTACCGAAGGGCCGCTTTTTACCACCGTCTGGACTGCCTTTGGCAGGCCCTGCGAGCAGCCGTACATCCCGCTGCACCCCCTGTGCGGCGTGCCGGTCGATCTGGGTCAAAACGCGGATCCCTATTTGGAGGCCGCAAGGCACTTTGACTCTAAGCCCGGCGCTACGGCGCATAAATCCGGCTACTGGCAGCTGTTTCAGGACTATCAGAACCTTCTGGAATGCCGCTACAGCGCCTGGATCGGCCGGGCAAGCGCAGTGAAGGAAGCGCTGCTTGCGCGATTTGAGGAAGAAGAAAAAGCTGTAAGAACAAATGCTTCGGCGCTGGATCAGGCAGGTCTATTGGAAGCGCTTGGCGCTAAGGACAAAAACAGCCTGCGCGCGGCGGCGGACGCGGTATGCCGCATGATGTATGTGGATCGGCCGCTTGCAAACGCAAAGATCCTTTCAGCGGAGGTGCGAAGCGGAGAAAAATTCAGCGCGCGGGTCACCTTTGCCTTTGACGGAGAGCCGCTGGAGGAGGAGTTGATGTTTGGCCCTGGCCGAACGGAAATGAACCACCAGTTTGGAAAGGTCGTAAAGGGCAGCCTTCTTGGAAGCGCAAAAGGCGTGTGGCAGGCGGAGTTTATCTTTGACGAACAGCCGCTGAAAAAGGACGGAGCGGGCCGGTACGAGTTTATTCTGGGCGGCAAAAGCGCGGACGGCGCGGGCCTTGCCGCGATCTGCCTTATGGAAATGCACACGGACGGCTGCGCGGAGCTGGCCAGTTACTGGCATCAGGGAGCAAACGGCCTGTATGTCGCGGCGCACAGGGGCTGGTCGGACGCGTACCCCGAAAATACGATGGAGGCCTTCGTCGCCGCGGTCGCGCTGGGGGTCGATCAGATCGAAACGGACGTGCACGCGTCAAAGGATGCAGAGCTCGTTTTGATGCATGACGGTGACGTAAGCCGCACGACCGATGGAGAAGGAAAGGTCGGCAGCTTCAGCTTATCCGAGCTTAAGCGGTTGGACGCTGGCGCAAAGAAGGACACAAAATTCAGCGGTGCGCGCGTGCCGACGCTTAAAGAGCTGCTTGCGCTTGCCGCGCGGCATCCGTTTTTGACGCTGGATGTGGAGCTTAAGGATTATCCGGAGGACGGGGACGAGGACAGGGCGTATCGAATCTGCGACAGCATCATCGCTCTGATCGACGAATATGGCATGCGCGGCCGCGTGGTATTCAATACCTTTAGCGGCAAGCTGCACGACTATATGAAGGAAAAATACGGTTCCTCGCTTCGCAGGCACGAGTACTATCCGCCAAAGCACATGGGAAAGGGCGAAGACCACGGCTATGAGGGCGCGTATTGCTGCTGCATGTTCGCAACGAAGGGCGGCCCTATGGCAAGCGAAAAGGAAATGGACGATATGTGGCGGCGCGGCGTGCAGCCCTGGGCGGGCGCGTCTGTGAAAACCGAGGAGGACGTGCTTTGCGCGATGCGAAACGGCGCAAGCCTGATCACCTGCAACGATCCTGCGCATGTGCTGTATTGCCTGAGAGTTCATGGAAAGCACGACTGAGCGACAAGGGGCGTACATAGCCATAGACCTTAAATCCTTCTACGCCTCCGTGGAGTGCGTGGAAGCGGGCTATGACGCCCTGGACGTGAATCTGGTGGTGGCAGACGAGAGCCGGACGGAAAAGACGATCTGCCTTGCCGTGTCGCCGGCCCTGAAAAGCTGCGGCATCGGAGGCCGCGCGCGGCTGTTTGAGGTGATCGAAAAGGTAAGGCAGGTAAACGCCCAGCGGCGCATGCGCGCGCCGGGGCATTGCTTTACGGGAAAGTCCTGCTCAAAAAGGGAGCTGGACGCAAACCCCTCCCTGGAGCTGGATTTTGTGATCGCGCGGCCCCGCATGGCGTATTACATGGAGTACAGCCGGCGCATCGTGGGCATTTATACGCGCTTTATCTCCTTTGAAGACATCCACGTCTATTCCGTGGATGAGGTGTTTATGGACGTAAGCGCGTATCTTGGCTTATATAAGCTAAGCGCCAGAGAGCTTGCGATGAAGCTGATAAGCGAGGTGCTACGCGAAACGGGCATCACGGCAACCGCGGGGATCGGCACCAATCTCTACCTTTGCAAGGTGGCCTTGGACATCGTGGCCAAGAAAATGCCCGCGGACAAAGACGGGGTGCGCATCGCGGAGCTTGACGAAATGAGCTACCGGCGCCTCCTTTGGGAGCACACGCCGCTTACGGATTTTTGGCGCGTGGGCAGGGGATACGTGCGGCGGCTTGAAAAAAACGGCCTGCACACGATGGGAGACATCGCCCGCTGCTCTCTTGGAAAAGCGGGGGAGCACTACAATGAGGAGCTGCTCTACAAGCTCTTTGGCGTAAACGCCGAGCTGTTGATCGACCACGCCTGGGGCTATGAAAGCTGTACCATACGGGACATCAAGGAATACCGGGCGGAGACCAGCTCGCTATCCAGCGGACAGGTGCTTGCAAGCCCCTATCCCAACGACAAGGCGCTGATCGTGCTAAAGGAAATGGCCAGGGAATTGGCGCTTGAGGTGGGCCAAAAGCGCGTGAACACCTGCCTGATCATGCTGTCGATCGGCTACGACGCGGAAAACCTGAACGATCCTGCGCGCATGGCGTCAAGCAGCGTGGAGAAGGATTTTTACGGTAAGCCCGTGCCAAAGCCCGCAAACGGCAGCAGGAGGCTCAAAAAATACACCTCCTCCACCGAGCAGATCATAAACGCCGCGGTGAAGCTGTTTGAGGACATCAGCGACAAGGCCCTGACGATCCGGCGCATGTACCTTGCGGCGGGGGAATTGAAAAGCGACGAGGAGCTTAAAAGCGATTTTGCCCAGCAGCTGTCGTTTTTGACCGACGAGGGAGAACCTCAGGAGGGGCAGACGCAGGAGGATGCGCAGGACGAGCGGGAAAAGCGCAGGCAGCAGGCGATCCTCGACATCCGCCGCCGCTTTGGCAAAAACGCGGTGATGCTTGGCACCAGCCTTGAAGAAGGCGCGACGCAGCGAGAGCGCAACGCGCAGATCGGAGGGCACAGGGCATGAGCGCATACGACGACATCATAGACCTTGCGCGGCCCATCTCCAAGACCCATCCCCGCATGAGCGCCCGGGAAAGGGCGGCGCAGTTTGCGCCCTTTGCGGCCCTTGCCGGTTATGGCGAGCTTATCAGCGAAAGCCAGCGAGATACCCTTGAAAAACGGCCCTTAAGCAGCGGGGAGGCGGAAAAATTGAACCGCAGGCTGATAAAGCTTACGCAGCTTATCGCCCAAAGGCCGCGCATCCGCATAAGCTGCTTTGTGCCGGACGGGAAAAAAAGCGGCGGTGCGTATGAGACCTGGGAGGGCGCGGCGCGGCGCTTGGACAACGGCCGTCTGGAGCTTGAGGACGGCAGAAGCGTACCCATCGACGACCTTAGCGAAATACAATTTCTATAGAGGCGGATTATGTCAAGCAAGAAAAATCTCGTCAGCCTGCATGCCTATATCGTGATCGCGCTTGCGGCCACTTGCACGGCGCTCAACTACTACATCTTTGTGCTCTCAAACGCCTTTGCTCCGGCGGGGGTAAACGGCATCGCAACGATGGTGCAGTACCTTGGGGGCGTGAGCGTGAGCAATATGTCCCTGTACATAAACCTGCCGCTTGCCGTGTTCTCATTTTTTAAGATAGGCCGCCGCTTTACCTTCAGGACCATGGCGTACGTGCTGGTGTTTTCGTTCATGCTGCGCCTGTTTCAGCAGCGCGTGATCGATATAAGCCGCTTTATATACCATACGGACGACGGCAAAAGCACCATCTTGGCGCCGCTTGCCGCGGGCTCCATCAACGGCATGATGTACGGCATCGCCGTTCGCTTTCAGGGAAGCACCGGCGGCACGGATTTTATCGCCACCTACGTCCACCAAAAGCATCCTGAGATCTCCTTTGCAAGGGCGCTTTTGGTGTTCAATACGCTGGTGGCCCTGTCCAGCTATTTCGTATACGATTACAACGTGGAGCCCGTGATCCTGAGCATCCTTTACAGCTATCTGACCTCCAACATCTCCGGCAGCATCATCCGCGGCGGCGAAGCGGCGATCAAGATCGAACTGATCACCCCGCAGCCGGAGGAACTGAAAAAGGAGCTGATCACCAAGCTGCGCCACTCGGTCACCATCCTGTCTGCAACGGGCGGCTACAGCGGCGAAGAAAAGATCATGATGATCTGCGTGGTGAACACCCACCAGATCAAGGACTTTATGGAGATCATCGCAAATTACCCCGGCACCTTTGCCTGCGTATCGGATGTGACGCGCACCATCGGCAACTTCAAGCACATCGGGCGGCTGTTCGGCGGCAAAAGCAGAATGTGATACCGCATCGGCAGAAGGTAGAACTTCTGAAGCTACGATGCTTTTCCTCCCACAGGATCCGCATAAAGCGAGAAAAAGGCGGCGCTTGCCTGGCTTTGAGCCTTAAGCAAACGCCGCCTTTTTTTCGTTTTTATCCGGCTACATGTCCTTTGTGGCGATCAGGTTTGCGCCGGTGCCCGCTATGTTTTCGATGATGACGTCTCCGCGCTTTACGGGAGCGCTCAAACGGACCTGCTTGATGGCGTCCATCACCTTGTCCATGTCCGCCTTGGGCACGGTCCTGTCTGTGCGCACAGGCAGGCGGCGGTACATCGCGCCTTCGATCAGCACGGTGGAGGTGACGCTTCGCCGGGGATCGGAGATCTCCTGCCTGCCGTATTCGGCTCCCCTGGGGCAGGAATTGCCCGTGACGGCGTAGCCGTTTGCTTCGTCCACCTGCAAATGACAGCCGCGGGGGCATACGATGCAGATCAGTTCAGTCATTTTACGGTTCCTCCTCGCAGCTTATGGTGATGCTATCGCCTGCGTTCTCAAGCAGCTTTGCTGGAAGGCTGATGCGCTCCATTTCGCCGGGGGCCATGTGCTCCCTGCGGAAGCTGGCAAGCAGCGTATCGCCGCTTTTTACGTTGATGCGGGATTTAGCAAAGATCCTGTTTACACGGAAAAACACGCCTGCAGGCTCTGTAAGGCCGCTGCTTCTTATGCGCTGGGGCACGGTGTAGGTGACAGACGCGCCGTTTTGCAGCTCGATCACCTTGCCGCCCGCTTTACCGCTTAGCACGTACTGCGCGGCGGCCTTGCCCGCGCGCTCGCTCTCGGCGGATACGTAGTCCACAAGATCGTGTACGTGCACGACGTTTCCGCAGGCGAAGATGCCGGGCACGGAGGTCTCCATATTTTCAAAAACCACGGGGCCGTTCGTGCGGGGGTCGATGGCAAGCCCCGCTTCGCGGCTCAATTCGTTTTCCGGAATCAGTCCCACGGACAAAAGCAGCGTGTCGCAGTCAAAGTCGATCTCGCTGCCCTTGATGGGCCTTCTTTTTTCGTCTACCTTCGATACGGTCACGCCGCTTAAGCGCCCGTTCGTCTGGCGGATGTCCGTTACGGTGTGCGACAGGTACAGGGGGATTTCAAAATCGTTCAGGCACTGGGCGATGTTGCGGCTGAGACCGCCGGAATAGGGCATGACCTCCACGCAGGCCAGCACCTTTGCGCCCTCCAGCGTCATGCGCCGCGCCATGATAAGGCCGATGTCGCCGGAGCCAAGGATCAGCACGCGCTTTCCGACCATATAGCCCTCGAGGTTCATGTAGCGCTGGGCGGTGCCCGCCGTAAACACGCCGGAGGGCCGGTCGCCGGGAATGCCGATCGCGCCGCGCGTGCGCTCGCGGCAGCCCATCGCAAGCACGATGCTGTCCGCCTCCAGGATCTGGTAGCCGCGCGCTGCGCTTACGCAGTGCACCTGGCGCTCGGGGGTGACGCTCAGCACCATGGTGTCCGTCAGAAGCTCTATGCCCGTGCCCTCAAGCATGTCGATAAAGCGCCCCGCGTATTCCGGGCCGGAGAGCTCTTCCTTAAAGCGATGCAGGCCAAAGCCGTTGTGAATGCACTGGTTCAGGATGCCGCCGGCCTCCCTGTCGCGCTCGATCAGTGCGATGCGCGTAAGGCCATTATTGCGCGCACTGATGGCGGCGGCCAGTCCCGCGGGGCCGGCGCCGATCACGATAAGCTGGTACTTCATTTGGCACCGCCTTCCCGGGTATCGCCAAGCAGGATGTAGCTGCCCTGGGTATCCTTTAAAATGTCGACCGGGGATACGCCCCTTTCGCGCGCAAGGATGTCCACCACCCTTGGGCCGCAGAAGCCTCCCTGACAGCGCCCCATGCCCGTGCCCGCGCGGCGCTTGATGCCGTCCACGGAAACCGGGGGGATGGGGGAATGGATCGCGTCCACGATCTCGCCCTCGGTGATGGTCTCGCAGCGGCAGATCACCCTGCCGTAGAGGGGATTTACGGAAATCAGCCTGCGCTGCTCTTCGATGGGCAATTCCTTAAAGCGGATCTTTTTGCGCTCGGTCACGGGAGCCTCTTTTTTCACAAGCGTAAGCCCGTCTTCCGCCAGCAGCTGCGCGGCGTATTTGGCGATGGCCGGCGCGCTGGTGAGCCCCGGCGACTTGATGCCCGCAAGATCCAAAAAGCCGGGCGCGGCAAAGCTTATGATGAAGTCCTTCTGATCGCTGTTTGCGCGCATGCCCGCAAAGCAGCGGATGCAGGAGCGGTAATTGATGTCGGGAACGCTCTTAGCGGCTTCCGCTTTGATGTAGTCAAGGCTTTCGGCGGTGGTGTTTACCCGATGCGCGTCAGCGCTTACGGCGGCGTCCGGCCCCACGAGCAGGTTGCCGTGCACGGTCGGGGTCACCAGCACGCCCTTGCCGCGTGCGCTTGGGCACTGGAACAGCACGTGCTTTGCCCGGAAGCCCTCGCTTTTGTCCATCAGATAGTAGCTGCCCTTGGTGGGAATGATATTGAAGGCTTTGGGCGCTACCAGATTGTGGATGGCCGCGCTGTCCACGCCGGCGGCGTTTACGACACGCCTTGCCTCAAAACACTTGCTGCCGCTAAAGAGCATGTAGCCCTGCTGGGTGCGGTTTATGGCGCTGACCGGTGCGCTCAAGCGGATGTCTGCACCGTTTTGCACGGCGACCTCGGCAAAGGCCAGGGCGTAATCCCAGGGATTGATGATGCCGGAGAACGGGGCGTACAGCGCCGCGCAAACGCTTTGGCTCACGTGCGGCTCGAGGGCGTGCACCTGCTCGCCGTTCAGGATCTCAAGGCCGGGTACGCCGTTTTTGACGCCGCGCTCGTACAGCTTTTGTACGCTTTTTGCGTCTTCCTCGTCAAACGCCAGCACCAGCGAGGGGCAGGCGCGGTAGGATACGCCAAGGCGCTTGCAGATCTCCGGCGCCATGCGGCAGCCCTCGACGTTCAAACGCGCCATCAGCGTGCCGGGCTCCGGATCGTAGCCCGCGTGAATGATCGCGCTGTTGGCCCTGGTGGCCCCAAGCGCGATGTCGTTTTCCTTCTCCAGCACCAGCACCTTCAGCCTGTACAGGCTAAGCTCATAGGCCAGCGCTGCGCCGCTAATGCCGCAGCCGATGATTGCCACATCGTACATGAAAAGATTACCCTCCGATATCGAATGCCGTCAAGGCGTTAAGGTACGTTTGCTGCGCCGCTTCCTCGGGGCTTATTTCCTTTAGCTCGGCAAGCTTTTGACACACGTAAAACACGTTTGCGGGCTCGTTTCTGCGCCCTCGCAGGGGAATGGGTGACATATAGGGAGAATCGGTCTCGATCAAAATGCGATCAAGGGGCAGCCCTATGGCGCAGCGCGTAAGATTGGGCGCGTTTTTAAAGGTGAGCGAGCCGGAAAAGGAAATGTACAATCCCATACGCACATATTCCTGCGCGCTTTCAAGACTGCCGCCAAAGCAGTGCATCACGCCGCGCAGCTTAAGGCCCTTTTTCAGATGGGCGCTCAGGATCTCGTAAGCGTCGCCGTGGGCTTCGCGGATGTGCATGACGACGGGCTTATCCAATTCGCTTGCAAGCTCCAGCTGGCGCGCAAAGACCCGCTTTTGGGTATCGCGGGGAGAAAAGTCGTAGTGATAATCCAGCCCGATCTCGCCAAGCGCCTGCATTTTGGGTTTTGCCATCATGGATACGATCGCATCCTCCACCTGCGCGCTGTACAGATCGGCGTTATGCGGGTGAAGCCCGTACGCGCCGTAGAGGAAGGCTTCAGATCCAAGCAATCGAAGCACGTCCGCCCCGTCGTTTTCGGCGCTTCCGACGACGACGGCCTTGACGATCCCGCTTTCGTGCATGCGGGATAGGACCTCGGCGCGATCTTCGTCGAAGGCGGGATCGTTTATGTGGCAATGAGAATCAAACAGCTTCATCCCTGGCCTCAATGTGCGTATTTTACCCAGTAAACGTCCCTGGCGCGCGTGCCGCGCTTTACGGAGGAGCTTTCGAGGCTCGCCGGGCGCTCGTAGTGATAGCAGAAATAGTAGCCCGCCTCGTATGCGCCTTCAGAGGTGTTTTCGATCTGCAAAAGCGCTTTGTTGTACAGCGTATAGCGCTGGGAAAGGTCGTAATAGAGGAATTTTACCTGGCCCTCCAGGGAATAGGGATCAAAGCCCTGCTTTTCGCACCAGCTTACGAGGATCGCAAAGCGCGTGGTGCTCCACTGGCAAAGCCCCTGATAATTGCTGCCTTTGCCGCTGGTGGGGCTGAAGTTGGATTCCTGCTTGATGTTTGCAAGAATGCCGCAGGCTACCGCCTCGTTGTAGGGGGTGTGCGCGGTCAGGTATTCGTAGATTTTTTGCTCGTTGCTGGTGGAGGTATTCAAAAACAGAGGATCGGTGGAGGTGTAGGTCGGCGCAGGAGTAGGAGCAGGTGTAGGGGTGGGCGTAGGAGCAGGCGTGGGGGTGGGCGTAGGAGCAGGCGTGGGGGTGGGCGTCGGCGTTACTGCGGGGCTAAGCTTTTTAAGCCCCGAAAGCTGCGTATAGCCCTGCCTGCCCGCAAGCTCGATCAGCGCCCATTTTGCGCTTAGGGCGATCACCTGCAGCTGGGTGTTTTTGCTGATGTAGCCAAGATAGGTGGACTTGGTGTCTGGCTGCGCGTAGACCTTGACCTTGGCCTTGGTCACGGCGTCCACGGAATCGCATTTGGTAAGACCGTAGAGGGAATCGTCCGGAGTCGGCGTGGGCTGGGGCGTGGGGGTGGCTGCGGGGACGAGCTTCAGATACGCCTTTTTGCAGTAGCCGAAGTGTCCCTCAAGCTCGATATACGCCCAGGTGCCGTTGTAGGCGTACACGTTTACCCGGGTGTTTTTTTTGAGGCTGCCAAGCTTTGTCGAGGAGGCGGAGGCCTTTGCGTACACGGAAAGGGAGGCGGTGCTGACCAGCGCCTCCAAATCGCAGGACACGGCGCCGGTGCCCAGGTCGTAACTATCCTTTGTGGGCTTGGTGGCGATGGGCGCCTGGGTCTCGGCCTCGGGCTTTGCAAGGCAGGCGGTTTTGATGTAGCCGGTGTTGCCGTTTCGTTCCACCATGGCCCAGCTGCCGTTTATGGCCAGCACCGTGAGGCTCAGGTTTTTGCTTACGGAGGCCCGAGCGGCGGAGGTGGATGGCTTGGCGTAAACGTAGGTATTCCGGCTTACCACAGCTTGCTGATTCAGGGGATTGGAAACGATCGCGATATCCTTAAGGTATATATAATAGTTTTTGTTGTTGTATTCCACGCGCGCCTTGACGTTGTCGGTGCTAAGCACGCTTACGATCTCGTATTTATAGAGGTAACGGGAGCGGGAGCTCATGGCGGAGGAAGAATACAGCGAAGCGCGCGTGGTCTTTATAAAGGCGTAGCTCGCAGACTCCGCGCGGGCGGCAAAATCAAAGCAAGAGAATATAAGCACAAGGCTGCAAATCAATGCCAGCACTCGTTTACTTTTGCACATAAGCAGAACTCCCTTTTTGAAAGTATGAAGAAAGTATATCATAAATATTGCAAAATGTCAACAACGGCCGCGCATTTTCAATTTAACACTGTTTGCTTGACAGCTTGTTCTGGCACGATTATAATATTTCGCATGCTGAAGTGGTGGAATGGCAGACACCGGGGACTTAAAATCCCCTGCTCTCACCGGCGTGCGGGTTCGAGTCCCGCCTTCAGCAGCGCCTAACAACCCTAATCCTGATACGAGATTGGGGTTGTTGCTTTTTGCCCGAAAACCCCGGTAAATACGGGCTTTCGGCGAGCTTCCCGTTACACCATCAACGGGTGGTTCATGCCTGAATCCTTCCATTTTGCCGATTTTGCGGTTGATCTCAAAACAAAACTGGGCTGGGTATATCTTGCGGTCGTAATGGACTTGTATAACCGGGAAGTGATCGGATATGCGGCCAGCAGGAAGATGAACGCGGAGCTTGCCTGCAGGGCACTGATGAATGCGGTCGAGCGGAACGGAAAACCGAAATCTCTGGTTTTCCATAGCGACAGAGGAAGTCAATACAGCAGCCGGATGGTTCAGCAGCTGCTGGAAGAACACGGGATCAAAGGCAGCATGAGCAAGCCGGGCTATCCGTACGACAACAGCTGCGTGGAGAGGTTTTTCGCGAGCATGAAGAAAGAGTACATTTTGAAAAAAGAATACGACGGAAAGCGTGCGCTAAGCAGGAATATCTTTTATTACGTCGAAATACTCTATAACCGGAAGCGTCTGCACAGCACACAGGGTTCCTTGAGCCCTGTAGCCTATAGGCTGCAGCACCAACAGGCGAACATAGCCTGATCACAACAAAAGACTGGTATGCATGAGTAACCCTCTAAGGAGATGTTGAGTATGAAGTTCAATAAGAAAATATTCTTAATTATAGGTTTAAGTCTACTTTTACTGTACTGTCTGAGTTTTATGAATAAAAAAATGGAGCAAAAGAGCATCGATGCTTTTATAAAAATTGGGCAGACAACTTTTGAAGAAGCAATGCAAGTTGACCCTCAGGCTCAAAGCGGAGGAAGCATGGTCATTTGTTCTTTCCACCTTCTGAAAGATAGACGAGTATTAATTGTAGAGTATAAGTATATTAATGATGAATTAATAGCAAGTAAAAAGAGCTATTCGGATGATGTCACACTATTTTCGGATTCCCAATAGATGAGAGCTGTGGACTGATATGGAAAACCTGAGTGGTTTCCGCAACCATATGCATATGGCTTCAGTAAGTACCTGAAAACCACGTCGCTTGCCACACTAAAGGCTTTCTGGATACCGGCGGTTACGATGTGGCGAGTATGACCGACGAGCGCACAACATGCCCAGCTACGCCGAAGCAAAAGGGATCGTCAGGAAGAAAGAGCCAAAGACGGAGGGAGAACTGGTGTACCGAGTAAAAGAGCTGGAGAAAGAGCTGAAGAAGAAAGAAAAAGAGTTGGCGGACGAGAAGGAGAAAGTTGAGATACTAAAAAATCCCTGCACATCTTTATGCAACCACACGAATGAAATGTGAAGCGATCTATGTAAACAGTGCAGGGCATTGGGGTTGAAGGAAGCAGCATATTATCATTGGAAGAAAGCAGAGGCGAGGCGAAGAGAAAAGATCAAAAATGAGGAGAGGGACATCCGGGAAGTCCAGGAAGTGTTCAAAGACAGCAATAGCACCTATGGCTGCAGGCGTATAAGGGGAGCACTGCAGAAAAGCGGGAAGGAGATGAGTGAATGAAAGATCCGGCGGATCATGCGTGAAAATGGGTTCTATCCGGTGCAGTTGAAGAAGTACAAGCCCGGAAGGCAGGAACGGTCTGAGGGGAGATATTGCAAGAACATCGTGAAGCAACAGTTCAGGCCTGGAAGGATGAATGAGATCTGGGCGGGAGACATCACGTATCTCAAAACAAAACTGGGCTGGGCATATCTTGCGGTCGTAATGGACTTGTATAACCGGGAAGTGATCGGATATGCGGTCAGCAGGAAGATGAACGCGGAGCTTGTCTGCAGGGCACTGATGAATGCGGTCGCGCGTAACAGGAAACCGAAACTCTGGTTTTCCATAGCGACAGAGGAAGTCAATACAGCAGCCGGATGGTTCAGCAGCTGCTGGAAGAATACGGGATCAAAGGCAGCATGAGCAAGCCGAGCTATCCGTACGACAACAGCTGCGTGGAGAGGTTTTTCGCGAGCATGAAGAAAGAGTACATTTTGAGAAAAGAATACGACGGAATGAGCGCGCTAAAGCAGGAATATCTTTTATTACGTCGAAATATTTTATAACCGGAAGCGTCTGCACAGCACACTGGGCTCCATGAGCCCTGTAGCCTATAGGCTACAGCACCAATAGGCGAACATAGCCTGAACCCAACAAAAGACTGGTATGCATAGGATCACGGAAACCACTCAGGTTTTCCATACCAGTCCAAGTATTATATAATGAGAATAATCGTACAGTTTATCATTTCTTGTATCTAAAAGACTCAATAGGTCCATTGAGCCGTATTCGTGACTAAAAGAAAACTGTGTGGTGAATTAACAATGACCGATAGAGATGAACTTTTAAGTATGATTAATATGCTTTTAGAGCGAAAATGTTCTGTTCATGGTTTCTGCGATGCATTTGTATTGAAATATGCTGTGAATACAGACTATTCTAAATTAACAGATGAAGATCATTCTGCGTTCTTTGATCTCTTTTCTAAAGCAGAACGATACTCGCCATACGTCGAAGATTTGAAAATCCCAAATATGTATTATAACGATGATGAAATCATAGAGGCGGCCCAAAAGGCAAGTTTAGTCCTGCGGCGATGTAATAGAAATGAAGATGTTAAAAATCAATAGTCAGAAGCCACGGGATGAACAACGCATTGTTAAGCCTACCCAAAATGGAGTAAAAATGACAAATTGACAGTACCGCATCCCTGTGCGTGAACCGTGTGGGGTCACCGATCTCGGCCATAAGCTGAGGGCCCCAGTGTGGGACCAACGCCATTCATGGCCATGACGACGGAGTATTCCGGGAGTGCGGAAGCGACCTGATGGATGATCATGCATATGGGAGGAACTAATAGAAGGATGACGACGCAAAAAACGTATTTAGATGTGCTTAATGAAACACCTAAAGAGAAAAGAATGTTAAGGAATTCGATTGCAGAGTTGCTATTATCTGATTTGAATAAATTCAACTTCTATAAAAAGTATTCAACTTTTTATAGAATACATGGTGAAGGCATTTTGCAAATTATCAGCATAGTTCATAATAATAGAGATCCCCTTAAAATTCGCATAGGAATTAAACCTCTATATAATTATTTGGCTGAAAAAACATCATGGGACATACAATTAGCGTCTACTAAGTCTGGTAATGGCTGGGAAGGTTTTTCTATCGAGGAAATACTTCATTTACCTATTCAAACCATGCCAGATATAGACATAGAAATAGAGATGTTGAAAAAAAACATATTACCGCTATTTGATAAGATAATTGATGCACAGAGTGTACTATGTTTTTATGATAAAGTATTAACGTCCCAGTTGAATAAAGAGAATCGAAGAGCAGCAACAGCAGAAATAATGCCAATGCTACGAGTTGGCAAAGGTGCACAGCTACTACCAGATTTAATGAAGGTCATTGCTGATTTAACAGAAACATTTGAAAATAACAATATAAAGCTACCCAACAAATATAATACCGCTTATAAGTTTCCAAATGAATATCCAGGAGCATCTCAAATATTTGATATATATCTACGTTATAATCAAATACTGGAAGTCGTCAAGTCAAACAACCAGTTAATAGTAAACGAATTCCTCTATTATTCAGCGAGGGAAGGGTATGCTAGACTTGAGAGATATTCAAAAACACTTACAAGGAAATTTCCGTTTCAGAATTATATGGGCTCTTTTCTTGGTGAATAGACGCAATTACCTACCTACCAACAGGCAAACATAGCCTGGCTACAACGAAAGACTGGTATACATATGGTGACGTTGACCACTCAGGTTGTCCATGCCAGTCCAAGGAGTATAGCCTATGAACAAAGAAAACTTATCATACTTCCACAAGGTTTTTGACATGACAATGTCTGAGAGCGGTTTTGTTGCACGATCTCAGACTTTCTGGCGGATCGACTTTCAAAATTCATGGTATATTGCCCTTTGGCTTCTCAATAAAAGCCAGGGACACACATTTGATGTGAACTATGCTGTGGGCGGGTTGTGGGACCTCAGCATCGATGCGTTTATGACAATGTTCCATCGTCAAGAATACTCCTTATTTGGTCTTTGGAACCCAGGGGAGTACTTTCGACTGTGGCGACATCCAGATGATTATCAGACAGCTCTGCAGATCTATAAGGAGCAGGTCTGCGGTGCATTCAATAAGATCCACTCAGTTCATGACATCTATGAACTGGAAAAAAGACTCAATCGGGACTTCATGGTTACCCTGTCGAAAGGAATGCATTGGATCGATATGCTTTTATTTTTGAACAGAGAAGACGAAGTTGCAGAAACCATATCAAAGATGCAGGAATGGATAGATTTTCTTTACAATGACACCCTGGGGAGCAAACAACAAATACAAGAAAAAATGGCTCAGCTGGATGAAATGAACCCCAAAATCCAAAAGCTGCTGTCAGCAGACAAGCAGAAAAAAAGATATCAGGATGAATTGGACAGAATACCGGAAAGAAAAAAGCATATAGACGAGCTTCAGGAAAAGGTTGAGGATCTGAAAAGGCTGACCGTTTCACAAAAAGAACGCGATAAAAGAAAAGCTCAAATCATGGAGAAAGCAATAAGAAATTCGGAATCTATTATAAAGCTTTTCTCGGCAGAAGAAATCATCGCTATGGGACGTAATGCTGCGAACAATATCGGTGAGATTCCGGGCGATTGACAAGTTGCTGAAAACAATATTTGGAATAGTTCCAGAAATTGGCAGGAAAAGAGAGGATAGCTCGTAAAACTATAAGTTGCATGATAATTGCACTTTGACAAAAGAATAACGTCGCATAAGTAATATTAAGCGAAGCACATTGCAAACCATCCTGTGTCACTGACGGTACTACAATCTGCGGCAGGGGGAAGTTTGGTTATAAGTTGTAACGAAGAGAGATAAATCTGGCTAGCCGTAGAAGTGTTTTGATGAGGTTTTGTATAACTCAGACGAACTGAAATTCTTGATGTTCATGAAGTTACTAAATGTTTAAAATATAAACAGACGAATGCCGTAATCAATGTATTTCCTACAACAGAGAACGACTATTTGGTTCGAACAAGTAAATTGTTGTGTTATATGCTTTAAGAATTAGATTGATTGAATAAGGATAGGGCTGTGAAAGAACGGCATTAAGAGAAAGCCGGGGTGTCACAGCCCCTTTTTTGCATGGTCATAGAAAAGACAAAAATATCGGCTTTCGAGTCTTTGGCGAAGCGCTCCGGAAGGATGGTCAGTAGGTGTCTTATGTATTTTTCCGGATTCAGGCCGTTGGCCTTCGCTGTTTCCATGACGGAATAGACCGTTGCGCTGGCCTGCGCCTTGCCGTGATCCAAAGTGATATACTGAAAACTGAGCCTTTGAAAGCATGAGAAAAGACTTGAAGCGATTTGCCTCAAGTCTTTTTTGCCAGTAAGCGCTAAATAATCCACACTACATCTGGCATAGAATCTTCAGTTTTCAGCATTCATTCTTCAGCATCTGCCGCGAGCTTGAATCCATCTGTAAAAACGCAGATCCATCTTGAGCTTCTTAAGCCGGGCGCTACCAGATCAAATACTGCGTGACCTGCCAGGTTTTACCGTCGGTGGCAGCCTGGATGAGACCGCTGCCGGTGTACATGGGGAAGCAGCGATGGTTGCACATGAACTGGTAAACGGGATGGATGCGCTCGCTGTAATGGTTGGTGATTATGCCGACCTGGGGATGGATGGCCTTGAACGCGTCGTAGGACGGGCGATTGTGGCCGTGATGCGGCATTTTGATGATGTCCGAGGCGATGCGCTCGCCCTTTTCGGCGTAGAGATCGATAAAGCTTTCGATGGTGCAGTCTGCGGTCAGGATGAGGGTGCAATCGCCGTATGTTACGTGCATGATCAGCGAGCAGGGATTGCAGGCAGTGGGCCAGGGGGTATCGTACTTGTGATCGCGCCACACCCAGATATCGAGGCCGCCGAAGGAGAGATCCGCGTCGTTATCGAACTCCACGACCTCGATGCCGTGCGCGCGGCAGGCGGCGATGCAGTCGATCTGCTCCTGGCAGTAATCCAGGGGGAAGCAGGTGAAAAACTGCCCTACCTCGATGCAATCGAAAAGCGAGATGAAGCCGTTGATGTGGTCGTTGTGGGGATGGGTGTTCACCGCGTAATCGATGCGCGTGATGCCGAGCTTTTGAAGCTCCGGATAGATGACTTTGCTGCCGTAGTTGGTGTCCGCGCAGTCCACGAGCATGCTCTTGCCGCCGCACATCAGCAAAATGCAGTCGGAGGCGCGGGTATTGAAAAAGTAGACCCGAAGCAGCGGACTGTTTTCGTCGAACTGTGGCTCCACGTCCCGGTCCAGCACGGTGACCACGCCGGCCTGGGCGGTTAGGCAGAGGAGCAGCAGGGCGCAAAGAAGGGCGGACAACAGCTTTTTCATTAAGGGGATAACCTCCTGATGGGGATTGGGTGTACAGCATAGATCTGGGCTAAATATCCTCTTCCGGGATGCGCAGGCTGAGCTGGTTATTGGAATAGGCGTGGTTTCCGGTGACTTCCCGAAGCAGCGTGATGCAGGGAGGGATGGTTACGGGCGCGTCCTCGGAGGGAAGCTCGATCTCCATGACGGCCTGGCGCTGCCAGAAGGGATAGACGTCTACCTCGGCAACAAGGCTGCCGCAGGGCAGGGCGTAGCGGGTTTTGTGGATGACGTTTCTGGCAGGATCGCGCTTAAGGAGAAGCTGCTCGTATTCCTCCGGGCCGATCTCGCTTTCTGCTTCGTGCGCGGACAGGGCGCTGATGCGCTTTTTCAGGGTGTGCGTATAGACGGTTTTATCGGCGTATACGCGCTTTCGCACGCGTTCGACCGCCTCCGGATTGAGAAGGTAGGTCTGCGTGATCTCACTTGAGACGCAGCCGGGGACGCTTAAAAGCGCTTCGGGCCGGGGCTTTTTGATCAGATACTTGCGCTCGATCTCGAGGGGAGCAGATTCAATCGACGTCGTTGCCATCGTACTCCTCCTCGTCGTCAAGCGCCTCCTGCGCTTCGGCCCGGTACAGGTATGTAAGCGCTGCCTGCTTAAGCGCGTCGCGGGGCACGACGCTGTCCGTGCCCAGGCATTGCTTGCAGCGGGTGAGGCAGTTGGGACACACGCAGCCCTTTTCAAGGCCTTCGGACTGCACCATGTAGGTGCCGCAATTCTGACAGGAGCATCTCATGCTTTATCGCCTTTCTGTGAGCGCAAGATCCTCGTCGCCCGCGGCGATGAAGTATCTTGGAAACTGGTTTTGATTGCCGCCGAACTCGCCTGTGCCCTTCAATTGCACGAAGGAGGAGATCAGCTGCTGGGTTTTGCTGCGCGACCAGGGAGCAAGCTCGCTTAGCGTCACGCGCGCGTCGCCGTTTGCGTCTGCGGCGAGGGGGGCGGAGACGTCGCTTAGCATGTTCCAGCCCAGCCCCAGCGTGAACGCGCGGGTAAAGAAATCGTAGGATTGCAGGGCGTTCAGGGTTTTGTAATAGCTGGAGTTGGTGTCGGTGGAGGAGCAAAGCACGCTAAGATGCCCTGGGCCCTTTGCGCCGGTATAGGCTCCACCGGCGCTGACGATGGCCTTCAATTTGGCAGAACCGAACACGCGCCCGCTGTGGCAGGTGCAAAGCACCAGCACCACGTGGCCGGAGATGCGGCTGACGTCCGCAATCAGCTGGTCGGCGTAATAATGCGCGCCGTTTGAAAACTGCATGAAGTAGCCGGAGGAATCCGTATAGGAGCCGTGGGTGAGGAGGTAGAGGAAGGTGACGTCATCCGAGTCCGCCTGCGCGGCCAGGCTGGACAGGGCCGCCCTTACGCTTTCCACGGAGGGGCTTGCGGGCAGGTAATTGATCTGGTACGCCGCGCCGCCCAGGGTGCTTTGGCTGATCGCGTCGTGCACGCCCCGGGTGCCATTTACGCTGAAGGGCAGATAGCCGTCCGCGCCGGGAACGGTGAACTGGCCCATGATGAAGGCGCGGTAGACCGTACTGGAGGGGCGGGTGACGTTTACCTCCACGGTGCGGGTTATGAGAGTATCGCCGTGCCCGGCGCTTGCGAAGATGACCGCGCTGCCCTCGCGAAGGGCGGTGACCATGCCGCTTTCGTCCACAAGCGCGACGCTCTCGTCGGAGGAAGTAAAGCGCACCTCACCGTAGCTGGCGTTTTGCGGATAGACAGCGCAGGTGATCTGGCGGGACTGGCCGTATTCGAGGTCCAGACTGTCAAAATCCGGCTCCAGTGCGCGCAGGGCGATCTCGCTTACCTGTACGCTGAGCTCCAGCTTAAGGCCGCTGCCGTCTGTGGCCGTGCCGTGCAGCTGTGTCGTGCCGGCGGTCACAAAGCTGACATGACCGTTTGCGCTTACCTCTGCGATTGCGGGATCGTCGCTTTGCCAGGCAAAGCGTGCGGGAGAGGCGTCAGAGGGTTCAAAGCTATACTGGATGGAAGCGCCCTCTCCTGCCATGCCCAGGAGCGTATCACTTGCAAGCGCTGCCGAGGTCATGGGGCGGCCGTTTACCGTGATGGAGCAGCTGGCAAGCGCCGTATCGCAGCTTACGAAGATGTCGCATGTTCCGGCGCCGACGGCGGTCAGCATGCCGTCCTCGCTGACGGTGGCCACGGAGTCGTCCGAGGAATAGAGGAAAACGCCGCTCGTGTCCGCGCCGGACGGGCTGTAGGTGTAGGAAAGCGCTACGCTGTCGCCGGGATAAAGCGGCTCGGCGGGGGCCTTGACGCTTATGGACTTTAAGGCGACGGGGTTTACGATCAAAAGCAGGGAGGCGCTGCAGCCGCTGCTGGACAGCAGGGTCACGGTGGCTTTGCCGGGAGACAGCGCCTTCAGCGTGACCGTGCCGTTTGAAGCGGTTGAGGCGACGCTCACTACCTGCGGCGCGTCGGAATACCATGCGCCGCGCTTGTATTTGGCGGCGGCGTTGCCAAAGGAGGGCGTGACGGAAACCGTTGCACCGGGGGTCAAAACCGCGTAATACTGCGAAAGACTTACGCTGCTTATGACCTTACCGTCCGTGACCACGCGCACGGGCAAGGAATATACAGCCTCGTCCAAGCGCGCCTCGATGTTGGCGCTGCCGGCGGACAGGGCGCTGATTCTCCCCTGGGCGTCTATGGAGACGATGGAGGGATCGCTTGATGTGTAGGAAGCGTTTTCTGCAGGCACGCCCTCTGGCAAAAAGCTGAACAGCGCGCTTGCGTCTGCGCTGAGGCCGGGATTCAAAACCAGCTCGCTGATGCGCGGCACGATGGCTTCGCAGCGCTCGTACACCTGTACCTCGTAGCTGGCGCTTACCCAGTTGGGAGCGGTCAGGGTCACAAGCGCGCGCCCGGGATTGAGCGCGTCCAGTTCACCATCCGGGCTTACGGCGAGCACACTTTCGTCGCTCACGGCATATTGGATGCGCGCGTCACCGGCTTGCTGCGGAAGGACGACGGGATGGATGGTGCAGGAATCGCCTGCGTACAGGATGGAGGGGATCTCGGCTCTGATTTCGGAAACGCCCTGCGTCACGGTGACGGGGACAGAGAACACCAGCTCCGTTTGAGAGGACAGGCGAGCGGTGATCAGGCAATCGCCGGGCGTAAGCCCGGTCACAAGGCCGCTTCGCGGCGTGACGGAGGCGATGGAGGGATCGGAGGACGACCAAATGACGGCGACGTCGTCGGCATTGGCCGGGGAGATTTCAAAGCCAAGCTGCTGCTGCGCCCCGGTTTGGAGGGTGACGCGCTCGCTGCTGACGTAAAGCGTCTGCGCGGGCTGTTTCACGCGGATAAAGATGTCGCCCGCTGCGTCGAAGGTAGTGACGCTTACGCGGCACTGGCCCTGCGAAAGCGCAGTGACGGTGCCGTAGGCGTCAACAGAGGCGACGGCGGGGTCGCTGCTTGCAAAATCCAGGGTGTAAGGGGAGGCGTTCTCCGGTAGCGCGCGGATCTCCGGGGCAAAGCTTTCGCCGATGTAGAGCTCGACATCCGCTTCGGAGGTGGTAAGCGCGTCCACGGGAATGACGCAGTTCACCGTGAAGTCTGTATAGACGGGCAGGCCCTCGCATTCGGTCTGCGCGGTAACAGTGTAGACGCCCGTGGCCGTCGCCGTTACGCTGCCGCCCTGGATGGAAATGGCGGGATCGGCGCAGGAGAGCGTCACGCTTCGCGTTTCGGCTTCGTCCACAGGGCAAAAGGCTTCGCCTGTGCGCACCGTCCAGGAAGAGGCGATGAGGTGCACGGGCTCGTAGATCTCGATCTCTCCCTCGAAGTACGCTTCCGCATGACCGATGCCATTTTGGGCGGTGACGCCGATGTCGTACAGTCCTCCCTCAAGGAGCGTGGCGCTTGCGACGCCGTCTAAAGCGGAGACCTCGGCAAGGCATGCGCCGTTTTTGTAAAAGCGCACGCTGTAGTCTACGGGCAGGGGAGAAACGCAGCTTACTTTTACCTCGAAGGGGCGGTAAGGGGACGCAAAGGCCGGGGCCTCGACGCTTAAGCCGCTGATGCCTGCGCCGCGAAACTCCAGATCGTTCTCCTGGGCGTAGGCCTGCGCCGCGCTGCCCTCAAGGCCGTAAATGACGTTTGTGCTAAAGGCGTTTTTGCCGATATGGGTGACCGTCGGGGGGATCAGCACGCCGTCCGGGAAATCCACGCCCGAAAAGGCCTCGCTCTCGATCACAGCGACGCCGTTTGGAATGACAAATATTTCTGCGCCGGCCCCGAATGCGTTCAACGCAAGCAGGGCTGCCAGCATAAGGCAAAGCGCGCGAATGAGCTTGTTCATGTTGCCTCCATAATACTTCAATTGTATTATACCACAGGAGGAAAGATATTACAACATGGAAACATTATGAAATATTTGTGCAACAGAATAAAAATAAGATGCAAAAAAGGATGGCGGGCTTTCGCCGCGCCATCCAGCTTGCAAGATTGTTAAAGAAAGCTGTGGAATGGATTATTTGCTGGCGAACCACTCGTTGGCTTCGTCGTGGAGCTGCTGTCCGCCGATGGCCATGTAGTCGGCCACATAGGCGTCCCAGTCGCCCTCAAGATCCTTTTCCCCGTGGATGACGGCATTGTAGTACTCGTCGCGCAGGGTGTTGAGGTCGGTCAGCAGGGCGCCTTCGGAGGGCAGGGTGACGCTCACGGCGTTTTGGATGTAGCTGTTGTACTGATCCAGCTTGAAGTAGTTGAGGCGGTTGGCGATGGCCGCGTCATTGTAGAAGGCCAGGTTGTAGGCCAGTTCGCTGAACGCGCGGTCCGCGCCGTAGAGGCTTCTGCAGCCCCAAACGCCCACTTCGTTGAGATCCGCGTTGGTGAGATTTGCATTGCGGACGGGCTTTCCGTCCACGACGTTGTACTGCTCGCCCTCGATGCCCCAGGCAGCCAGCATGTACAGTTCGTCATCGGTGGCAAAGGCGTTCATGATCTGGAAGATCAGAGCAAGCTTCTCGGGATTCTCTTCCAGGGCCTTGTTGTACACAGCGCTCTCGCTTACGGCTACCGCGTAGCCCACCGCCCAGCCGTAGTCGCCGTCGGGGCCGGCCGGCCAGGGAGCGTAGACGAAGGTTGCGTCGTCGCCGTTTACCTGCCAGTAGGTCTGCGCAACGGGGCCGCCGTTGTCGCCCAGGACTTCCTTCAGGCGGAAGTGGTCGATGGAGGCGTTGGCGCTTGCACCGTACAGGCCGTTGATCAGACCTGCGGAGGCCGCCCAGTAAGCGCCGTCAGCGGATTCCTTGCCCTTGACGTACTCGGGATCGATTGCGCCGTGGGCGTACATCTCGGTGAGGATGGAGAGCACTTCCTTGCTCTTTTCGGAGACGTCGGGGTTGATGAGCTCGCCGTTATCCTCGTACCAGTAGCTGGAGCCGCCCAGGAAGCCGTTGGACATGCCGTAAGCGCCAAACAGCGCTTTCATGCCGGTCAGGCTCATGCCGTAGGTGTCCTTTTCGCCGTCGCCGTCGGGATCGTCGTCGGTGAAGGCGTACATGAGGTCTACAAAGTCGTCAACGGTCTTGGGAAGCTCGGTCACGCCCAGCTTCTCGATCCAGTCGCCGCGATAGATCAGGGTCTTGTAGGGCATGTTGCCGTCGGGCTTCAGGGAGGGAACGACCACCATCTTGCCGTCCTTGGTGGCGTACTCGAGCCACATGTCGAACTGGCTGGCCAGATCGCCGTTCACGCCGCCTTTTTCAACGAAGGCCCAGACGTCGGGAGCGTTCTCCTTGAAGAAGTCCACGTCCCAGCTAGCGATGACGCCCTGATCGTAGTAGGTGTCCAGGGTGTTGGAGCTCAGCGCCAGGAACACGTCCGGCGCGGTGCCGCCCGCGAGACGGGGGGCCATGATCTCGGAGTAGTTGGCGTACTCGACGTACTCTACCTCGATGTCGACGTTGATGCCGTGCTTTTCAAGCAGCATCTTTTCGACCGCGGGGGTGACTACGTCTTTGGCGTCGTCGATGGGGCCAAACATATAGCCGGCCACGGTGATCTTGGTGGGAGCTTCCTCGGCGGGGCTGAAGGACATCAGTCCCAGCGCCATCACAGCCGCCAGAAGCACGCACAGAAGCTTGCGGGTCATGTTTTTATCCTCCTTTTTTCTATGGTGTCAACGCCCGTGGCGTTTAACCTTTCAGGGAACCCACCATGATGCCCTTTACGAAATAGCGCTGCAGGAAGGGGTAAACGCAAAGGATCGGGATGGTGGCGACGTAGATGCTTGCGGCCTTGAGGCCCTCGGAGCTGACCAGGGGCTCGTCCGCAACGGAGTGCGCGGAGGCGTCGGAATCCAGCTCCTGCGTGCCGGTCACGATGATGTTTCTGAGAACGACCTGCAAGGTGCGCTTGTTTTTGTCCGAGACGTAGATGAGCACGTCGAACCAGGCGTTCCAGTGGCCGACCGCAAGCCACAGGGCGACGGTGGCCAGGATGGGCGTGGACAGGGGCAAAATGAACTGCCAGAAGATGCGCATGCGGCCGGCACCGTCGATCATGCAGCTTTCCTCGATCTCTTCGGGCAGGGACTGAAAGTAATTGCGCATGATCGTAAGGTTATAGGCGCTGACGAGGCCAGGCAGGATCATCGAAGCGTAGGTGTCCACAAGTCCCAGGCGCTTTACCAGCAAAAACGTTGGGATGAGACCGCCGGAAAAGAACATGGTAAATACGATCACCAGCGTCCAAAAGCTGCGGTGGGGAAAGTACTTTTTGCTCAGCACGTACGCGCCAAGCGCGGTAAAAATGAGCTGCAGCGTCGTGCCCGCGAGGGTACGGATGAGCGTGTTTTTGTAGCCCAGCCAGATGTAGCGGTTTTTGAAGACCTTAAGGTAGTTATCAAATGTTAGATCCTTTGGGAAAAGCAGAAGGCCACCCTTGGTCGCAACGTAGTTGGGAGACAGGGAAATGCTGGCAAGGTGTAAAAACGCAAACACGATCGTAAGGCACAGAAGGCCGAGCAACAGGTAAATCAGCGCGTCGCCCAGGGAAAAGCGTTCTTTTTTCATAGCGCGCCTCCTACCAGATGCCGTTTCCGCCGATGCGCTTGGCGACGGCGTTTGTCGTTACCACCAGGATAAAGCCGATCAGGTTTTTGAAAAGGCCAATGGCGGTAGAGAGCTTGTAGTTCCAGTCCACAAGGCCCACGCGGTAGACGTAGGTGTCGATGATGTCGCCGGTCTCATAGACGGCGGAGGAGTAGAGGTTCAGAATCTGGTCAAAGCCCGCGTCCAGGATGCTGCCGAGGTTCAGGATCAGCATGATCGTGATGGTGGGCAAAATAGAGGGAAGGGTGATGTAGCGCACTCGCTGGGGGCGGCTTGCGCCGTCGCAGATGGCGGCTTCGTACAGGGTGGGGTCGATGGAGCTGATGGTGGCAAGGTACAGTATGGAGCCCCAGCCAACGCCCTTCCATACGTCGCTCAGCACGACGGTCTGGCGGAAATAGGTGTTGTCCAGCAAAAAGGAGATGCTCTCCTTTTGCCCAAACCAGTTTTTGAGCAGGGCGTTGACCGCGCCGTTGTTTGGCGATAGCAACTGCGTGAGGATGCCGGCCATGATGACCCAGCTTAAGAAGTGGGGAAGGTAACTGATGGTCTGAACGACGCGCTTATAGAGGGAGTGGCGAACTTCGTTTAGCATGAGCGCCAGAATGATCGGCGCGGGGAAGCCCACGGCGAGCTTTAAGACGCTGATGATCAGGGTATTGCGGATGGAGCGGATGAAAAAGCGGGTGCGGAAGGCCTGAATGAAGTTTTCAAGTCCCACCCAGGCGCTGCCGGAGATGCCAAGCCCCAGCTTGTAATCCTTGAAGGCGATCACGATGCCGCCCATGGGAATGTACTTGAAAATGACGAAGTAGGCGATGACGGGCAAAAGCATAAGGCACAGGTCCCAATACTTTATGTAGCCCCGAAATTCGCGCAGGGCAGGGGGAAGCAAGCGCTTTTTGGGATGGGCGCTGGCGGTCACAGGCGGTCACCTCCCATACAGGCGCGTTTTTACGCGCCGATTTCCTCCATGACGATTTGGCAAAAGCGCTTTAGACGGTTTACGTCGTAGCGCACGGTGGAGACGTCCTTCAAAATCAACTCGAGCTTTTTGCCGTAGCGCGCGGCTGCGTTTACCGTGCGGCGGATGTCCTTTCGTACCTCGTCTTCGTTCAGACTGTCCTCGGCCAGGAAGGCGGGACTTGGCTTATTGCTCATGATGATGTTAGAGGGCAGCTTTTCGGCAAAGGCCTCCCGCTGGCTCCAGGGGGAACAGGAGATCTTGCGCACGTTCGGCAGAGCGCTTACCATCTCCAAACGGTCGTCCAAACGGTCACAGCAGCCGTAATAGATGTTTTTGAAGAGGGGAAAGACGCGCTGCATGTAGGCGCATTCAAATTCCTGCGTCACCTTGGGCGAAACGGAGGTAAAGGGCTGCGCAAGGCCGAAGGCCCAGCCGTTATAGCTCGTGTGCTCCCGCTCGGGATCTTCGCCGGGCATATAGGTCTGGGAGCAGTGGCAGTAGTTTTCCGCGGTATCGTAAAGCTTCAGGCGGTTATACTGCTCGGCCTCGGCAAAATAGGTTTCGACCATGCGCTCCATGATGGCGTGCATCATTTCGGGGCGGTCGATCAATTCGATATAGAGATTTTCAACGCCCATCCAATAGGCGATGTTGTCCCACGCGCCAAGGTGCATGACGGGTCCGGTAAAGCGCCAGGGGAGGATGGTGCCGAAGATCTCGTCCGCCTCGCTTGTGACGCGGGCGGTTAGATCCGGCAGCGCTTCGATGACGGGGGTTTTGATTTTGTCTATGTCCTCGGGCTCGCACAGGACAGCCTGCATTTGCTGGCTGGCCACGTCGCCGCTTTTGTCGAGCTTGAGCTCGGTCACCTTGCTTACGATCCCACGCCCGGAATTGCGGTAGGGAACGGGAAGCTTGACGTAGGGATCGACGACCATGTCGGTGCGAAGGTTTTCTGCCTTCCATATCTCGCGGCGCATCCAGATCTCCACCCGCCGCCAGTAGGGATCCATAATGACGGCGTTTTCGGGCATGCACGCGGAGGACAGCTCGTTCCAGGGAAGCTGATCAGCCAAAAACAGAGGGCGCTCAGGCTGCAGGCTGTTGTGCCTTTCCCAGCGCTGGCGGCGGCCGGAGGCGGCGTGCTCAAGGGCAAACGTCTTTAATTGCGCTGCAAGGCTGCGCAAAAGCTGGACCTCGTCTTTGCTAAGAACCATGCCGCATTCTCCTTCTTTGGCAGCCAGGCAGGCTGAATGTATATGAATGGTTAAATTGATTTTATCAAGTTTAATTTGTTAATGCAATTATAATCTTATGAGCCGAGAAAAGCAATAAGAATTCGGCGGATTTCCGAATTCTTATTGCGAAATTTACATCGGGATGAGGTTTCCGAGAGGATCGGGGCCTATCAGGCGCTGACGCGGCTCTTTTTGCGGCTTAGTTGCCAGGTGATCAGGGCGGTAAGCGCGATCACGGGCAGAAGCAGGGCAAGCGTCTTTGCCGCGTCCAGCGCGAAGGAGCCAGCGCCGCCCGTAAAGCCCAGCGCAAGCACGCCCTTTTCCTGCGCGCGGATGGTGTAGAACACCGCCGACCAGCCATCGCCCGCCATGGAGGCCTGCGCGTCTGCGCGGTAGCTGTCGATGTCGTCGTAGAGCTGATTGATCTGGGCGTAGAGCTGATGCATTTGCTCCGGGTCCGCCGTATCCATCAGGGCGTTCAGATGATCGATCGCGGCGTAGGCGGCCTCGGTGCGCTCGTGAACGCTTTGGCTGACTTCGGCGGGGTCGATCGAGCGGACGCTTAAGTCGATGTCGTCAAAGCAGTTTTTCAAAGCCTCGATCAGGCTGTCCAGCTGGTAGGAGGATACGCGGATGACGCCGCTTACGCTGCTGACGCCGCCGGTGACGCGGCTGCTTTCCTCGGCGATGGAGGCGTCAAAGCCCCCAAGGACCGTGCGCAGCATCTGGCCTGCCTGGGCGGTGTCACCGGTGCGGATGGCTGCCTGCGCGTAGCGGATGGGCTGATCGCCGTCAAAGGCGCTTTCTTCGGTTTCGCTTGTGTCAGACGCGGGATTTGCGCTGAGCAGATGGCCCGCCTCGCCCTGCGCCGCCAGCGCGGCGCCGGTGGTCTGGGTAAGCAGCAGACCGTCGTCCTCCTGGAGGAGGGCGGAGGCGCTATTGTCGCTGCCAAGGAGAGCGGGAGTTTCGCTTGAGGCAAGGTACATATATTTTACGCCGGCCTCCGACGCGTTGGGACGGCTGCTTTCAAGGGCCGTGAAGCCTCGGGTAAAGGCCGTAAGCCCGATCACCAAAAGAAACGCGGCGGCAAGCTCTATGGCCCAGGTCACCCTGCGGCGCAGCTTGTGGCTTTTGCTTTCGCGGCGCACCGCGCTTTGCCAGGCGCGCGTGACGTCCCGGGGCACGCTTACAAATTCGTCCATGCCGCGCAGCATGTCGGAGATTTGCTGATCTGTAAATTGCTGCTTCATATCGGTTTAACTGCACCTCCGTACATTATGACGCATGGGAACTAAGAAAGTTCGCCCGATTCCTGCAAAAAGTTTCGCAGTTTTTCGCGGCCACGGTTGATGCGGCTTTTGACGGTGCCGATGTTGATGTCGAGCGCGTCGGCGATCTCCTCGTAGCTTAGGCCGTTTACGTCGCGCATGATGACCGCCTCGCGGATGCCGTCCGGCAGGGCGCGGATGCCCCGGGCGAGGGCGGCCTTCAGCATCTGGTTTTCCAGCGAGGCCTCCGGCCCGATCTGGGGATCGGCGGGATTCCACCCGTCCTCGCTGAGTTGGTCGAGCGATTCTGCGGAGCGCACCTTGCGCCTTCGGTGGCTGTCGAGGCAGACGTTGTTTACGATCCTGTAGATCCAGGTGGAGAGGGAGGAATCGCCGCGAAAGGAGCGCAGGCTGCGGTAAATGCGCAGCATCGCCTCCTGCATGCAGTCCTTGGCGTCCTCCGGCTCGCGGCACAGGCGCAGCGCGAGCGCGTACATCATTTTTTCGTGAGGCATGACCAGGGCCTCGAAGGCCGCGCTGTCGCCGCTGGCGGCGCGCTGGATCAGACTTAACTGCTCGGCTTGCAAATGATTCACCTGTCGTTCTTTACATTTTTTTATTGCCGCAGGCACTTGCATTTGCCGCGGCGGGCGTGTATAATATTGCTTGTTTGCCGGTGTGTTGGAATTGGCAGACGAGGCGGACTCAAAATCCGTTGGGCTCATCACCCGTGCGGGTTCGACCCCCGCCACCGGCATCGCGCTTTCACTTTTGTGGAAGCGCTTTTTTATGCCTGTTTAGTCCACGAAGATCGAGTACTCCGGCGTGTAGGGCAGGTGCCACCTGACCTGGGCAGATTCGGAAAAGCTTTGGCTGACGTCAGACCAGACAAAGTGCTTTGCGCCGGTAAATTCAAAATTTTCATTAAGGCTGAAGACCAGGGCGTCCACATAACCGTCTGCCGGCTGCTCGAAGGGCACTGCAAGGTACAGTTGGCCGGAGCTGATCCAGGCAACGGCGATCTCGTTTTGCACAAAAATGGAGTACAGCCATTTGCAGTTTGCGTCGATCTCCTTGCGCAGGGCTGAAGCGCTGATTTTTGAACCCAGCAGCTGGGAGGCCGCGTCGAACTGCCGGTTGCTTAGCAGTACCAGCGCCTCGCGGGCGCTTTCAAAGACCTCGTCCGGCGGAAGGCTTTGCGCCTGTCCCAGGGCCTGGCCTGTAAATAGCACAGAAAGCGTAAGTGCCATTAGGAAACACAGCATCCTTTTCATCATCGATACCACTCCTTCGTTTGCTTAGGCGCACAGGAGATCGGTTTTGTTCCCGAAATTATTTCAGTGTTTGCAGTACGAGCAGAATTTCGTCGAGGGCGTTTCTCTCTGACAGACGGCCGGTTCTGGCCAGCGCCTGCAGGCGCACGGCGCGCTGGTAAGCGTCGGCGAGCTTTGTAAAGTCCAGGCTGGCGCACTGCCGCTGAGGATTTTTAACCTGTCGATCACTCGTCAGACTCAGCACGCGTGTGATTTCGGGTACGCTTATACCGTTTAAGGTTAACGACTTTATGTGGGCCATCAGGCGAATCTGGCGAAGTATCATAAAGCTTATGCGGGGCACGGGTTCGTTGGCTTCCAGCATGCGCTCAAGTATCAGATAGCCCAGACTGGTTTTTCTGTCTATGAAGGCGTCGATCAGCTTGAAGATGCCCGATTCGATATTGGGGGTAAGCGCCGTGTGCACGTCCTCGGGGGTGATAAGGCCGCTGCCCCGATAGGAGCACAGCTTGTCCAGCTCCAGCAAAAGCGGCTCCACGAGAAGGCCGGCGTAGTCCGTAAGCTCCTCAAAGGCCTCCCTGCTTAGCTCGCAGCCGCGCTTTTTGCTTTCGCTTTCCAAAAGCTTTTGCAATTGGGAAGGGGTAAGCTGTCCAAAGCTGACGGTCCTGTTTTTTTCGTCGATGTTTCTGAAAAGCGTCTTTTTGCTGAGCGCACTGTCTTCTATCGCGTCTGCGCGGATGTAGAGGACGATCACGCAGCTTGGTAGACTGTCGTTAAGCAGCTGGCGCATGATTTTAAGCGCTTCGTTGCCGCTTTCGGCATTTTGCGCGCTCTGCGCCTCTGCGGGCTCGGGAGCGCTTTCCTGGGACGGCTGGGCGGGATCCTCCGGGTCTTGCTGCTCGGAAGCGTTTTCGTCCGGCTTTGCATCTTTGGCCTTCAGCAAAAAGGCGGGATCCTTAGCCACCACCAGGCGCTGATCGCACATGAAGGGGACGGCGAGCGCGCTTTCGTAGATCTGCGCCGCCGTGGGGTTTTCGAGGATGGATTCATTTAGCGCCTCGAGCCCCGCGGGCAAAAGCGCTTCGCGCAGGGCGCTCAGGGCGCGCTGCTTTGCGTATTCCTCCGGCCCGTAAAACAGGTACAGGCCGGACAGCGCGCGGCCTTTGAGTTGGCGTCCAAATTCCTCTCCCGTCATGAAAAGCCTCCAAGTGCGTATTGCTGGATCTGTATGTCTCCGTTTGCCTGTACGTCCAGGCGGATGGCTCCGGATTCGTCCGTGCGGTAGACCTTTGCTCCGACCTCTTTAAGCCTTGTCAGCACCTCCGGCGTCGGGTGCCCGTAGGAATTATTGCCGACGGAAATGATGGCGATCTTCGGGCTTACGAGCGAGAGCATCTCGGGACTGCTTGCGTGCTTTGAGCCGTGGTGGGCGATTTTGATGGCGTCGGAATCCTGCGCGCAAAGCGCGTCGTAGGCGCTGGTCAGATCGCCGTAGAGGATCAGGCTGAAGTCTTCGTATATTACGCGGGCAACAAGCGAGCCGTCGTTGTCGTTGGGGGGCGTAAAGCCCTCCGGAGGCCAAAGGATCTCCAAGTGCACGTCGCCTGAGAGCGTCACGCTGTCGCCCTGGCACAGGTAGTGGACGTTTCTGCCGTAGAGCAGGTCACTAAGTTCCTCCGGCGCGCTCATGCGATCCCAACATTCCGGAAGGTACAGGGGCGCTTTGGGATAGCGCCTGAGCACGTCGAAAATGCCGCCGTAGTGATCCGCGTCCGCGTGGGTTAGAAAGATGCCGCTCACCACCGCGCGGGAGGAAATGAGGTAGTCCGCCGTGACACTGCTGTCTGAGCCGCAGTCGATAAGGTAGGTGTGCCCCTGGGCGTTGATCGCGGCGGCGTCCGCGTTGCCGCAGTCCAGAAACGTCACCTGCATGTGGTCGATGGGCGCTGCGGGCAGAAGCGTGAGCGCGCAAATGAGCACGAGCGCCGTAAGGCCGTAGATCCTTTTATCCCGCGAGGCGGTAAAGTAGGCGCTTGACAAAAACGCCAGCACAAGGTATCCCGCGGTGAGCGCCCAGGGCCAGGCTCCGCTGTAGATGGCGGAAAAGGGCCAGGAGGCGACGCGCGCGCCCGCCCATTTGATGGCGCTCCAGATTAAGCGCGCGGGAACGGCGGCGACGGCGCCAACGGGGGCATATATGACACCTGCCAGCAGCGCCCCCGCGCCAAGATACACGCCCGCAAGCGCCAGCGGGACGCACAGCGCGTTTACCGGTACGCCCAGGAGGGGCACAGTGTAGAAAAAGCCGGCAAGCAGCGGATAAGTGAACACCTGCGCGGAAAACGAGGTGCGCGCGCCGCTTAGCAATTTAGCCCAAATGCCCTTTTGCCGAAGCTCTGCTGCGTCCGCAAAGCAAAGGATGCCGGTGACCGAGGCGTAGGACAGGACAAAGCCGGTGTCGCCGATCAGCAGGGGATTTGCCGCAAGCTGGATCAGAAGCGACAGCGCAAGGCGGGTGAGCGTGTCTACGCGGTATCCAAGCAGGAGCCCCGCGCACAAAAGCGCGTACATCACCACCGCGCGCACGGTGGAGGAGCTTGCGCCCGTCATCAGCGTATAGACGGTAAGCGCAATAAGGGTGAGGGCAAACCTTGGGCCGCGGGGGAGCCTTAGAAGCTTTAACAGCGCTTCGAGCAACAGCGCGATGGCGCTTACGTGCAGGCCGGACAGGGCGATCAGGTGGCTTAGGCCGCTTGTGGAAAAATCGTTGTACAGCGCGTCGTCAAGATCGCTGCGATCGCCAAGCAGCACGGCCTTTATGACGTCCGCGTCAGAAGCAAAGATCTGATCTGCCGTATCCGACAGGCTTTGCCGCGCGAGGGTGAGCGCGCGCATGGGGGAGAAGGCCGCGCCTGCAAGCGCTGTATCCACGCCCTGCGCGCTTGCGCAAAGAAAAACGCCGCGGCGCTTTAAGTATGCTGCAAAGTCGAAGCCGCCGGGATTTTGGCGCGAGGAGGGCAGGCTTAGTTTAGCTTCGTCAAAGTGCACCCGGTCGCCCTCGATGAGGCTTGGCGCGCTTCCGTAGATGTACATGCGGACGCACCCCGGGATGCGCTGCCCGTCTATTTGGGCGTTTTTTAATGTGACGACCGTGCGGTGCTTTCCCGTCTGCGCAAGCGGGACGCCGGATACGGTGGCGCTGAGAGGGTATTTCCCCTCCGCTGGGAGCGGCGGGACGCGGTCGTTTACTGCGTACCAGCAGGTGAACAGACTTAGCGCAATAAGGCCGGGGAGCAGCGTTCTTCGAAGGCGGCGAAGCTTTATCGCGGCAAGGGCGCAGAAAAGGGCAAAAAGCAGCGCGGCAGCCGAAGCGAGCCTGCCTGCACTGGCGCACGCGCAGCCAAGCAGCGCAAAAAGCGACAGTGTGACGCTTTTGCGCCGATCGGCAAAGCGCCTAAGCGCGTCAAATAAGGATGCTGCTGCCCGCCTCGGCCAGGTAAGCAGAGGGGAAAATCGCCCGCGCTTCATCAAGCAGTGCCTCTGGATCGTTTAGCGGAGACAGGTGGGTGAGGATCAGCTCCCGCGCGCCCGCCTCCTTTGCAAGGCGCGCGCAGTGCAGCGCGTCCATGTGGGGCTTTGCGGGGCCCCAGTTTGCGCTGGACAGCCCGCAGTCTGCAAGGATTGCGTCCGCACCGGCGCAAAAGAGGCTGATCTCGGCGCAGTCGTTGGTGTCCCCGGTGTATACGAGGGTGGAGCCATCGCAGATCACCTTTACGGCGTAGGTCTCCACGGGATGCTTTCCCTGGACAAATTCAAGCCGCATGCTGCCGATGTTCGTGTCGGCAGGGGGATAGACGTCAAATTTTCCCTTGATCAGCTTTCTCGTTTCTGCAGGGGTTTCGGGGCAGATGAGCTTAAGGGGCCTGTCCGCCGTGAAATCGAGCAGATACCCAAGCACCGGCACGTCGCTCATGTGATCGAAGTGCAGGTGGCTTAGCACCAGTGCGTCCAGCTCCCTTGCGGGATCGAGCTTTTCGATAAGCCGCCCCAAAACGCCGCTTCCAAGATCCAGCTGCACACGGGTCTTTCGGTCGTCTGAGGAGACGAGATAGCCGGAGCACGCGCCGCCCCCGGCGGGGAAGGGGCCGTTGCAGCCCAGTATGTCCAATATCATAGTGTTTTTAAATTGAGCTGCCTCCGCAGAGGCAGCTCAAGCCTTTCCTGGTGCTTATTTGTACATGGGGCCGTAGGCGGCGCAGGCGCGATAGTCGGCGCCCTCCTTGTCCATGCCGAAGGCGTTCCAGCTGGCGGGGCGGAAGATCTTCTCTTCCGGCACGTTGTGCATGCACACGGGGATGCGCAGCATGGAGCAGAAGGTGATGAGATCCGCGCCGATGTGGCCGTAGCTGATCGCGCCGTGGTTGGCGCCCCAGTTGTTCATGACGCTGTAGGCATCCTTGAAGGGGCCTTCCTTGCCGTCGGTGCGCGGGGCGAACCAGGTGCAGGGCCAGGTGTAGTCGGTGCGCTTCCAGAGGATGTCGTTGACCTTCTCGGGCAGGGCGACCGTCCAGCCCTCGGCGATCTGCAGGACCGGGCCAAGACCCTTGACGATGTTCAGGCGGATCATGGTGACGGGCATCTCGTAGTCAGTCACGAAGCGGCTGGAGAAGCCGCCGCCGCGGAAGTAGCCAAGGTCGGCGTAGTTCCAGGTGGTGGCCGCCATGATGGCCTTCTGATCCTCCTCGGTCACGTCCCACCACTGCTTCATGACGGGGTTGCCGTTTGCGTCCTTGGCCTTGCCGGTCGCGTCAAGGCAGCACGCACCGGAGTTGATCAGGTGGATAAAGCCGCCCGCTTCCTTTGCCTTGCCTTCGAGCTTGTAGCCGGTGGCCTTTTTGACCGCCTCGGGGCTCCAGTAGGTGCGCACGTCCGCAAACATCTGGGCGCGGCCCGTGAGCAGCTTCATGAACATCATGCCGATGCCGTTGAGGGTATCGTTCTCGGTTGCCAGAACGTAGGGCTCGCGCGCGCCGTTCCAGTCGAAGGAGGTGTTCAAAAGCGCCTCGGGATAGTCGCAGTTGGGATAGAAGTCCGTCCACTGGCGCTGTCCCTGGAAGCCGGCGACCAGGGCGTTGTGGCCGACCATTTCTTCCTCTCGGCCCTTGGGCAGCTTGGAATTGCCGTTCATCAGGTCCTTGATGATGCACATCATCTTGACGGTGAACTCCCAGTCCTTGTCCTTTTGCTTTCTGTCCTTTTGCAGTTCCTCGGGGTTTTTGTCAAAGCCCTCGATGGCGTGCGCTTTGGTCCACTCCAGGGCCTTTTTGTATTCCTTCTTATCGTAGATGCCCTCGGTCATGCGGCGGATGATCTCGACTTCATCCACGCTTTCAACGCGCATGCCCAGGTATTCTTCCACAAATTCGGGATTGATGGTGGAGCCGGCGATGCCCATGCAGATGGAGCCGATCTGCAGATAGCTCTTGCCGCGCATGGTGGCGACGGCTACGGCCGCCCGGCCGAAGCGAAGCAGCTTTTCCTTTACGTCGTCTGGGATCTCGGTGCAGTCGGCGTCCTGTACGTCTCTGCCGTAAATGCCAAAGGCGGGCAGGCCCTTCTGGGCGTGGGAGGCCAGAACGCTTGCCAGATACACCGCGCCGGGGCGCTCGGTGCCGTTAAAGCCCCAAACGGCCTTGATGGTGTCTTTTTCCATATCCATGGTCTCGCTGCCGTAGCACCAGCAGGGAGTGACCGTAAGGGTGATGGCGACGCCTTCTTTTTTGAATTTTGCGGCGCAGGCGGCGGCCTCGGCCACGCGGCCGATGGTGGTGTCCGCGATGACGACCTTTACTTTTTCGCCGTTGGAATAGCGAAGATTGTCCTCAAACAGCTTCGCGGCGGATTTTGCCATGTTCATTGTCTGATCTTCCAGCGATTCGCGCACCTTCAGCGCGCCGCGGCGTCCGTCGATGGTGGGGCGGATGCCGATCACGGGATATTCACCGATGAGTCTGCTCTTTGCCATAATCAACCTCCATATACTGTTGTGGTATGCTTACATTATACACCTATTTCCACATTTTTCAAGCGGGCGGGCGTAAAAGAAAGATGGCAAAAGAAGGTTTTGTAAATTTGCGGCCGAAAGGGGCGGAAAAGGAAAGGAGGGAACGAATTTTCACGCGATAATATTAATAGTTGGTAAATCGTTACAACTTTATTGCCATCCCCGCGATTTGCGGAGTATAATTAGTTGTTGGCCGCGTTCAACACACGCGACGAGGTTGCAACACCTCACACATTATCACACGGCGCGCGGGGCAAGCCGCGCCCGTGGAATACAGGAGGCAGAATCCATGTTCAAACGCGTCGTTACTCTTGCTCTGGCGCTGGCGCTTCTGGCCGCGCTCTTCCTGCCCTTCGCTTCTGCGGAGACCACCATGTACGTCGTCACCAAGACCGGTGTCGGCCTGAACGTGCGCAGCGCTGCAAGGGTCGGCAATAATATCCTGGGCAGCATTAAATACGGTGAACCCGTGACCGTCGTAAGCGTCCAGTCCAACGGCTGGGCCAAGGTCCTCTTTGGCAGCAAGGGCGAAGGCTACGTAGCAAGCCGCTACCTTAGCACCACCAAGCCCACCAGCACCCCCAGCAAGACCGCCAGCAAGACCACCAACAAGACGGCTGCCGACACCTCCATGACCCAGGTCAACAGCGAGTTCAAGTCCATGAAGGTGCTGTCAACCCCCGTGACCCTGGCCGTGGCCCCCAACCGTGTATCCAGCTGGGTATACTTCCGCTGGGCTCCCAACACTGCCGCCAGCATCATCACCTCCTTCCCCTCCGGCAAGCGCCTGACCGCCATCGCTGAAGGCAACAACTGGTACCAGGTGCAGGATCCCGAGACCGGCAGGATCGGCTTTATCAGCAAGAAGTACACCTCTGTGGTGCCCATGTAAGAAGCATAGGCAGATCACGACTTGAAGTAAGGAGAATACCGCTATGAAGAAATTATTGGCTTTTGCTCTGTGCCTTGCGATGCTGCTTGGCGTATCCGCCCTGGCGGAGACCGCTGAAAAGCAGGAGATCGGCAGCCTGAACGTAAACGATCAGTTCACCCTGAAGGGCGTGCTGGCGGACGGCTACGAGATCGAGATCATGTACAACACCGACAGCCAGATCTTTGGCATGATCTCTTCTGAGGACGAGACCAAGCCCACGATGATGCTCTCCATCGCCTTCAACGAGGAGTTCTTCGATCTGGAGCGCCTGAACGATATGAACGAAGAAGACAAGGCCCTGCTTGAGGCCAGCTTCTACGAGGACGAGCTTCCCGACACCGTTACGGTGACCAAGGACTACACTGCCTACGGCACTGAGCTGTTTGTGGTGCACGTTGCAAACGAAGACTACGAGTACGTGGACATCATGACCTTCTACAAGGGTTACTCCATCGAGTTCGTGCTGGTTCCCGCCGAGGGCATGAGCCTGACCGACGAGCAGGTGACCATGTGCATCGACTTTTTGAGCGATCTGGACTTTGTGCCCGCAGAGGCCTGAGGCTCGAAGCAGTAAACAAAAAAGCAGACCGGCAAAACGCCGGCCTGCTTTTTTATGCCTTGGATCATTCCTCAGCGGGAGCGCTTACAGGGCAGTTTTCCTTGCACAGACCGCAGGAAATGCACTTGTCGGGATCGATCACGTACTTGCCGTCGCCTTCGGTGATGGCTTCTACGGGGCAATTCTCCGCGCAAACGCCGCAGGAAATGCAATCGTCACTGATTTTATACGCCATGGATATATCCTCCTGTTTGTTTATCGAAGTATAGTTTACTACGCACTGGGCGCGCGTTCAATGAGTTAACATAGTTTTAATTTACCCTAAGCTAACAAATCTGTGCGCGTGTGTCTAATATGCGCCCTGCGGAGGGAAGGCCTTGTTCCAGTCGAAGACGAGGGTCTGCTCCATGGGCAGATGCGCCTCGCGGGTGTCGATGCCAAGCGCGTTTCCGGCGGAGGAGGGGGAGGCGGCCTTCAAAGTTTCTGGTGTGAGCGCGTCAAGAAAGGCGTCAAGCTGCTGCCTGCCATACAGGGCGCTTCGGTGGGGACAGAGCACGCGCTCAAAGGGCAGGCGTGTAAGCCCCATCATGTTTTGTTTATAGCGCCAAACGTCCAGCGCCTCCGGGAAAAACAGCCAGGTGGTGGGGTTCCAGTCATCGCCGCTGAGCAAAAGACGGTGCTGGGGAATGTAAACGACCATGGAGCCGGGGGTGTGACCAGGCAGGGGAAGGAGATGGGCGCTTAGGCCGCCAAGGTCGATTTCGCTTTCTTCTGAAAAGAGGACAGGTGGCATGGTGGCGGAAGCGTAATCCCCGCGCGCGGGCAGCACGCCCCTTTGGCGCGCGCTTTCAAGGACGCCTTGCCTTTTTGCTGGGGAGGTGTAGGCGTAAAATACGCTTGCTTCCTTTGGATGCATCCACACCTCGTCAAACCACATCGCCCCAGGGGCGTGATCGTGGTGGCCGTGGCTGAGCCAGAGCGTTACGGGGACGGGACTGATCGACTGCACAAACGCGCGCACGTCCTCAAGCCCGTAGCCCGCATCCAACAGCAGCGCGCGCTTATTGCCAAGAAGCAGGGTAAAGCACACGCCGAGCGCGTCCTCAATGTGATGGACGCCGGGCATAAGCTCACGGTCGATAAAGGACATAATAGAATCCTCCTAAATATGGGGGCTGTTGCGCAGCTTATCGCTCAAAATGAATCGGAGATCCATTTTGAGCGGTTGGTTAGGTCGCCCTGATTTGTGTTTTGGACAAAACGCCGGGCGTAAAAGCTTGGGCAAGAGGGAAGCAGTTTTTGCTCTCGCAGGGCAAGCATTGCTTTGCAAAAATCGTCCTTGGGGCGGCAAAGCTACCCCTGCGGATCGAAATTGGAGGGGCTGCGGCCCCTCCAAGCTACCCCGGGCTTTTACATTTGTGCAACAGCCCTTTTTGATGGGGATTAGATCTCGCACTTCTTAAGCGCTTCGTCGAGCGCTTCGACTTCGCTTGCGCTGATCTCGGCAAAGGGGGAGGAGACCAGCTGGCGCATGGTGTGCATTTCGTACTGGAAGGGGATGCCCTTAAGTGCCTTTGGGAAATACTCCGAGATGACCTCGCGCGTTTTGGGATCGGTCAAAAGGGCGTCCAAGGAGCTGTCGAGGCTGTGATAGCGCTTGCCAAAGGGGCACATCAGCTCGTGCATGCCCGCGTAAAGCGTGCATTCCTTGCCGCCTGGCAGCGATACGTCGGCGGCGCAGCCAAAGGGGATCGTGAGCTGGCAGCGCCACTGATTGTTCGTAAAGTTCCACTGCACTTTGTACGTGCCGCAGGGACTTTCGAAGGAGGCGCTCACGCTGCCGATGCGGGGATCGGGCTTGGGGGCAAAGCGCACCCTGCGGAAGCCCGGCTCATCCTCGACGGGGCTTAAGCCCATGGCGTAGCGGTACATCCAGCCCGCGACGGAGCCGTAGGCGTAGTGGTTAAAGGAATTCATGCCGTCTTTGTTCATGCTGCCGTCCGGTTCGATGGAATTCCAGCGCTCCCAGATCGTGGTGGCGCCGTTGTTGAGCTCGTACATCCAGCTGGGGAAGTCCTGGCGAAGCAAAAGATCGTAGGCAAGGGCCTGGAGGCCATGATCGCACAGCACGGGCAAAAGCCAGGGCGTGCCCACAAAGCCGGTGGACAGCGCGCAGCCGTTTTCGCGCAGGAGCTGTTCTAGAAGCCAGGCGGTGGGTTGGATGGCGTCGCCGGGGCACAGACCCAGGTACAGGCTCATCACGCAGGCGGTCTGTGTGCGCACCGCGATGCGCCCGCTGGGGGTGAAGTACTCGCGCTGGAAGGCGGCTTTGACGCTGTCTGCGATGCCTTGATACTTCGCTTGCAGATCCTTTTTGCCAAGGACCCCTGCGGCCTTTGCGGTAAGCATGGCGGAGTAGTAAAAGTACGCCGTCGCGACAAAAGTGCGATCCGTGCCGCCGTAGACGCTGTCGCCGTCAAGCGCCAGCCAGTCGCCAAGCTGCGGGCTGTGGGCCCACAGGTACATCGAATCCTTGTCCATGGAATGGCGCAGAATCCAATCCACCCAGTCGCACATCGCGGGCAGCTGGCGCGCAAGCATGTCGCAGTCTCCCGTGTGCAGGTAAAGCTGCCAGGGGATGACGCAGGCCGCGTCGCCCCAGGCAGCGACGCCGTTTAGTTCATAGCGGCACATGGGCACGACGCAGGGCACGGAGCCGTCTAAGCGCATTTGCTCGCAGCGCAGGTCGCGCATGAACTTATCGAGGAATGCGGCGGTGTCCATGTGGTAGGAGGCGGTGTCTGCAAAGATCTGGATATCGCCCGTCCAGCCCATGCGCTCGTCCCGCTGAGGGCAATCGGTGGGGACATCCAGGAAGTTGCTTTTGAGGCTCCAAAGGGTGTTTAAGAAGAGGCGGTTCACCTGCTCGTTTCCGGTTGCGATCTCGCCAGTGCGCCGCAGGGAGGAATAGATCGCGCGGCCCTCAAAGCGCGTGGGATCCAGCGCGCCCGGCCAGCCCTCTACCTTTACGTAGCGGAAGCCGTAGTAGGTAAAGCGAGGGCGCACGCGGCGGGGAACGCCGTCGGAGACGTAGACGAATTCCTGCTTTGCGGTGCGCAGGTTTTCGCGATAGATGTCGCCATCCTTCATGTATTCGCCGTAGAGCAGGCGAATGACCGTGCCTTTGGGCGCGTCGCAGTCGAATTCGCACCAGCCGGCAAAGTTCTGTCCCATGTCCAGGACCTGCGGGTGCTGGGTGAGAGAGGGAGTAAAGCTTTCGTGGCGCTCGATCAGGGGATTGATGCGCGCGCCGAGGGGGGACTTGGGGGCGTCCATTCGGAGGGCGGGCAGGGGATCGCCCGGCAAAAGGGTGGCGTCCCAGGTTTCGCCGTCGTAGATGCTGTCAAAGCGGATCGGGCTGCAGGTGACGAGCCAGTCTTCGCCCGTGCCGAAAACTTCCTCGCTGCCGCCTTCATGGCAAAGGTGGACTTCCGCAAGCAGCGCGTACTGGTCGCCGTATTTGGGCGCGCGGGGCTTTAAGCCGTAGTGGCCCATGTACCAGCCTTCGCCAAGCCAGACCTCAAGCACGTTTTCGCCTTCAACGGGACTAAGCTCCAGCGTCTGATACATAAGGTAGCTGTCGTAGGCGTGAAAGCCGGGGGCCAGCACCTCGCTGCCGAGCTTTTTGCCGTTTAAGTACGCTTCATAAAGGCCAAGGCCAAGAAGGTAGAGGCGCGCTTTTTTTACATCCGAGGTGCAGGCAAAGCGCTTTGTGAATATGGGGCGGCAGTCGCGCCCAAAGGGCGAGGTGATCCAGGAGGCCTGCCAGGCTTCGTCTGCGGCTTTTGGCGTTTCAAACCAGGTCCAGTCGCTGAAGGCCTCGTCTCCCAGATCGTCCTTTACGTACACGCGCCAGTAGTAGCGGGTGCGGGGCTTAAGGTCCATGGGCAAGACCCAGCCGCTGCTGTCCGGAAGCGCACCGTTGAGCGCGCCGGAATCGTAGATAGGCGCTTCATCGGAAGGGGAAAGGGATATCTGGATGCGCTCGCATACGGCCCTGTTGCCTGCTGCTTCCGTTACCTGCCAGCTGAGGCGCGCCTTTTCAAAGCCAAAGCCCAGGGGACGGTCGATGTGGTTGGTCAAAAGATTTGTGATTTTCATAGGCTTCTCCTCTTTTGTACTTTTATGGGAGGATCTTTAGCGGCTGCCATTTGAGATAATCGCCGGAGGCGAGGTCGTAGCGGATGCCGTGCATCATGCCGATCACGCTGTCGTGAAAGCGCGCTTGCCCGTGACAGTGGGCATAGACGACCTGCTGGACCCGGTACTTTTCGGCGATGCGCGTAAAATCGCTTTCCCGCTCAAGAACGCTTGTGGGGGGATAGTGCAAAAGCATGATAAAGCGGGAATAGCCCTGGCTGCACGCGTCCTGAAAGGAGGCCTCAAGGCGCTCCATTTCCCGCTCGACAAGTGCGTCGGCGTGCTTTTTTGCGTTCTCGTCCCAGCCGATCACCTGCCCCCGGGCGTTTACGCGGAAGGGGCCCTCGAAGGTGTAGCCCTTGGTGCCAACAAGGGCAAAGTCTCGGTAGGGGTAAAAGTTGTTCTGCAAAAAGCGCAGCCGGCCTTCGTACATGCTGTTTAGCTGCGCGGTCTTCTTGGCGTCCCAGAACATATCGTGGTTGCCGCGAAGCAGGATCTTTTTGCCGGGGAGGCGGCAAATGTAGTCCAGATCCGGCGCGGCCTGATCGAGGTTTTTGCCCCAGCTGTGGTCGCCAAGCAGCAAAAGCGTGTCGTCCGGCTTTATCAGGGCTTCGCAGATGTCTGCAAAGCGCTGCTCGTGGTTTTGCCAAAGCTTGCTGTTCAGTTGGCCCGGGGCCCTCAGGTCAGAAGCGAAATGCAGGTGCAGATCGCCGATCGCATACAGCGCCATATCAGAGGCTGAGAAGCTGCTTTAGGTGATTTGCAAGCAGCAGCCCGGCGCGGGCGTTGTAGGCGGCGTTTGGATGATTGCGCGCGCCCATGTCCTCGGGCCCGTAATCGGGCAAAGTAAAGGTGCTTACGCGCTGCATGCCTTCTTTTACGCACTTGCCCACGACCTGCACGCCCAGCTCCGGCATGGTGTCGCTGGCGGGCAGGATCCAAAGAAGGTACGCGCTGGGGTTGCGCAGGCGGACCTTTTTCAAAAACGCCGCCGCGCCGTCGATCAGCTCCTGGGTGTTTTCATCATTTACGCCGCGCGCCCGAAGGCCGCTGGCGTCGTTGCTCAAAAGGCGGATGCACACGACGTCCGCCGGCCACGAGGCAAAATCATAGGGCTTTTGGCAGCCGCGGGCCTCAGGCGCGTCGCCGCGCAGCACGCCGCAGACGGTTTCGTAATCGTCCTGCATGTTGCCCTGGCGGTTGCCGGTATAGTCCCAGTATACACCGCGCCCGCTTTGGGACAGCACCCGGCGCTCGGCGTCCAGTGTCCGGCAGCAGTAAAAGGAGTAGTTGCCGGTCGCGGTAAACCACATGCTGAGCCATTCGCTGTTGTCCTTTGGGGCCAGCGCGCCCTCGGCGCTGCTTAGGGAGTCGCCGATAAATTCGATGCGGAGCCTGTGCGGCGCGGGAAGAGAAAGCGCCCCGTCGTAGCGCAGGCCGTGCACGCGCAGGGTGGAGGCCGGGGCGTGGGGCATGGGCTGGGTCTCCTTTACGAGGCTCACGCGGCGGCATAGCTCCGCACTCATGTGGCGGACCAGCGGATACCAGCGCTTGCCGGGCTCCACGAGAAAGCGGGAAACGGGCGCGTCGTCCACGTAGACTGCGGCCCAAATGTCGTGCTCCGGGTCGGTGGATTCCATTTCCGCCCAAAGCTCGCTGCCGCGCAGCATGGTTTCAAAGCCGCTGGCCGTCCAGTCGAAGGAGATGATCTGCTGCGTTTCGTCCAGGCGGCCAAGCAGGCGTACGGCGGGGTCGTGCAGGGTGCATTCGGTCATAGCATTGCCTCTCAGGTATTTAGAATAGTTTCTTCGATGATCCAGATGGGCTGCGTCAGATGTCCGGCGCGCAGGATGCGGTTGTCCGTCCACTGCCAGCCCTCGGTGCGGTAGGCTATGGGGCCGTACCATTTGTAATTGGGATCGGCGCAGTGCAGGGTGCCAAAGCCGTTGTAGCGGCTGCCGAAGGCGAGGATCTCAAGGGTGTGCGCGCCCTTTTTGAGCGCGCCAAGCGCCGCTTCAAAGGGCGCGCAGGCGATGAGGCCGGCGTCCTTTTGGTCGATGAAGGCGCGGGCGCAGGGCGCGGTCAGGTGGGGAAGGCGCACGCGTGCGGAGGGGACGTCCTGTTGTAGGTCAAAGGTAAAGCGGTAGCGCAGGTTCCCGGTATAGAAAGGAAGACCCTGCCGCGTTACGTCGTAGAGCGCAAGCGCCTTGGGCGGGGGAACGATGGAAGCGCCCGTGCCCGTGGCGCAAACGCCAAAGGAGCCAAGAATGTAGACGGCTTCCGGATTTGCACGGCGGGTAAGGGGAATGAAGAGCTCCAGCGCGTTTTCGCCCTTTCTGATCGGGGGAAGGCGCAAGGTCTCGATATCCTCGTCCACGTAGAAGCCTGTGGGCTGCGTGGAAATCGCCTCGCCGTTTAAGAAGGCGCGGGCATTTTCTGGCTGTTCCATGGCAAGCAGCGCGCCGTTATAGTCGATCTCGCTTTGAAAGCGCGCCCTTAGATGGATCGTGCCGCAGGGGGCCTCGGGCTTTAAAAGCCAGGGCTGCACCTGATCGCCGTTTCGGACGGGCAGGCCCACGCGGGCTCTTAGCAGGTTGTCAAGGCGCAGGATCTCGCAGGGCTTTTCAAGCGGCTCATCGTTCAGCGCATACTCAAAGCGGTCGATCAGCAGGGCGTTTGGTTCGTCCATGGTAAAGCTGTCCGCTTCGGTAAAGCTGAAAAGGGGCGTAAGCCTTTTCTTTGTAACAGCGGGCGCGGCGCAAGCGCCGGGCGTCAGGCGCAATAGCAGGCTGTCCTGCGCATAGCAATCCCAGGTAAATTCCGTCCAGCCGTCCCTTTGAAGCGCGCCAAGGGGAGCGCTTTTGCCGCTTTGCGCGTCCATGCAGATAAGGTTCCAGTTCCCGCGCAGGCGGACAGCGTAGCTTTCCATTTGTTCGCCCGGCACCTCGCGCACGTGGCAAAGGAACAGCGTGCGCTCGTTTTCGTCCTGGCGCAGCTGGTAAAACAGATTGTCCGAGCGCTTGCCGCTGGATTTATAGCGCACCTCGATGTCCCGCTCGCCTTGAAGCGCGTTCAATAGGTCGCTTCTTGCCATGCCGACGCGCTGCGTCAAACGCCAAAGCCCCTCGGCCTCGTTTGAAGGAAGCCCGTCCACAAGGCGCGGCGCGTCGGAGAGGGAAAGCAGTCTTCCGCCGTTTTGCGCAAAGGCCGTAAGGCGCTTTAGGGTGCTTGAGCGGATGGTGAGAAGCGGAGGAAGGATGACGGTATCGTATTTGCAATATCCAACGCAAAGGGGAGCGCCGCCTTCCTCGCACTGGGTGGGCAGCAGGCTTTCGGAAATGTAGTCAAAGTCGATCAGCCCGTACAAAAGCCACTGGGCCAGAGACTCAAACTGCTCGTCCATCTGCTCCCGCGCCTCGAGGGTCTGCGAGGAGGGGCCAAAGCGCAGCCAGAAGGATTCGATGGGATGCACTACCGCCACGCGCGAAATGGGCGTGCCGCGGGTAAGGAGGGTGTTGACTCTTGCAAAGTAGCTTTCCAGCTCGTTATACTGTGTCCACCAGGGGCTTTGCCAGGCGATGGAGGCAGGCCAGTCCCTCTTGGCCTCGCCCGCCATGGACATGAAGGCCAGATGGTGCACCCTCGTGGTGACGCCAAGCGCCGCCAGCCAGTCGCCCTGCAGCTTGTGCTGCAAAAAGCGCACGTCCCACTCCAAAACGCCGTACATCTCGCAGACCAGCCCCTCGCGGCCAAGCTGCCTGCGCACGGACTCCGCCTGCTTTGCGGTGGTGATCTCAAGCTGCCCGGCCAGGATGTCGATGCCCGGCAGCTGCTGGGAGCGGTATTGCCGCATGGTTTCGCCAAGGGCGAGGGTCTGGGAATAGAGGGTGCGCTCGGACAGGAAGTGCCCGGTGTAGGCGATGTGATGATCTTCGCACCAGGCGCCGATGCGGTCGCCGTAGTTGGCGCTGAAGCGCTCCGTTACGTGCTCGTGATAGCGGTAGCGCCACGCGGAGGGCAGATCCTTTTGCTCCCACAAAAGCTCCGGCAGGATGTCGGTGATGAAAACGCCCCACTGCGCATGGAAGGATGCGTTCAGCTCCTCGGTGAAGACCAGCGTCGCGCGCTCGGCGTCCGGGGTGGGCATGCAGTATTTGCCCTTCATGTGCGGCTCGTCCGTAAAGATCGCGGGCACCGTTTTGCCGACGTGCCCTTCGAGCGCCCTTGCATAGGCGGCGTGGGTGACCTCCAAAAAGCGGTCGATCGCCTGGGGGCTGAACACGTCCACATAGCTTTCACCGTTGAACCAGGGGCTCTCCGGCCACAATTCGACGTAGGCCCGGTAAGCCCCGGCGGGATCCTGGCGATAGCTGCTCAAATATCCGTTTTTGAGCTCGATATCGTAAGCGCAGAGGAAATAGCCGCGCGGCTTTTCTCCGGCGCTAACCCGGCGGTCAAACTCATTTAAATCTGCGCAGAAGCCCTGCTGGGGCTTGGTAGTCAAAAGGAGCGTGCGGGCGCGAAAGCGCACATTTCTTGTCACGATGCCGCCAGCGACGCCCGAGGGAAAGCGCTCCTCGTCGTAGAGCCAGCAGTACATGCCCCGGGCGCGCAGCTCCTCCTCGGCCTTGCGCACAAGATCAAAGTATTCGCTGCTCAAATACTCGGTGTCCATGCCCGTTCTTGGGTGCAGCATGGCTCCGCCCATGCCCATTTGCCGGAAACACTCGGTCTGTCGGCGGATCTTGTCCGGGGTCACGCGGCAGTTCCAGGCCCAGAAGGGCACGCCCCGGTATTCTGAGGTGGGGGACTGGAACAGGTCTAAATCGAAGGACTTCCGGTTTTTGGGGTAGAGCATGGATTCACCTCTTTTTTGCTTTTTTGGGGAAGGCCGCGCGAAGGGGCGCTCCGCGCGGCCTTGTGGGATATGTTACGGGTTATTTTTCGAGGCTGTAGTAGTACCAGCCGTCTTTTTCGGCGCTGCCGCCGGTAATGGTGTTGAAGCCGCCGTAGTAGAGGTCAAAGGGCGTGGCGGTCTGCCCGTCGCAGATGTTCAGCATGAAGGGATCGGTGGAAAGGTGACGGTCGGTCTCCTCGCTTAGCGCCTCGCCCAGGAAGTAGTGATTGATGTATTCGGCGTTACGCTGGTACTGGATGGGATCGGTGCCGTGAGGCTCGCCGTCCTGCACGCCGCGGTAGTTGTAGCGAACGAGCTCGTCTGCGTCGTAACCCAGCGCGCGGTAGACGGACGAAGCGACCTCAAGCCCCAGGGCGTCCGCTTCGCTGCCGTCGTTGCAGTCGTTTACGGTGTTCACCAGCACGATGGCGCGGGGCGCGAGGGTGGCGATCAGGTCGTTTTGGTCGTAGGGCAGGCGCGTGCCAAAGCCGTAGGCTCCGGGCAGGCGCTTATAGAAGTTGAAGGGCGTAAGGAACTGGCGGAACAGCTCGGTTTCGCGCACGCGGTTGTGGCGGATGCTGTTTGCCATGACCTCGGTGCCGAAGGCCGTCTGCACGGGGGAGCTGGCCGAGCCCTCTGCGGGAGCAAAGGGCGTGCCGGTCCAGTCGTACACGTGGCCGGTATAGACGTATCTCCACGGGGAGGGGCCGCTTGCGCCCGCCGCGCCGGGGATGCAGATGCCGATGCGCTCGTCAAAGACCGCAGCGACGAAGGCGTATTTGCCGTTGATGGAAAAGCCGGTGACCGCAAGCTTCGTGGGGTCGAGGAGGCCTGAGATCTCGTCCGCATATTCAAGGGTGCACTGATCCATGGTTTCCAGCGCGTCGATCACGTGGCTTGCCGCCCAGGCGGCTGCCATTTCGCTGGAGACCTCCTTGAGCGCGCCTTCGCCGTTTCTGCTGTAGGGATAGAGCTCGTAGAAAGCGCCGCTTCTTGTGCCCCAGGCGTATTCGTTGGAGCGGCCGTCGCCCGCGGAACCGGCGGGGACCTGAACGACCGCGATGCCAGCGTTCAGATACGCGTCGTTAGAGCCGTCAAAGCTCAGCACCACGGGAACTTTGCCCTCGGTGTGTCCGGAAGCGATCAGCTGCTCTTCGGTGGGAAGATAGACGGTGAACTCGAGCTGAGCGGTGACGCCGTTATCGGTGATGGCGAGGGTCACGATATCGGTGGGGTTGGTCATGGTGACCGTCCACTCCCAAAAGCCCCAAAGGAGGGTGGTGTAGCTGTCGCCGATGTTGTAGTGAGTGATGTTTACGATCTCGGCCTTCTCCGGTGCTTGGGGCTTATAGCCGTACTCGTAGAACTGGGCAAGGTCCAAAATCTCCGCGCGGCGCTCCTGCCAGTCCTCGGAGGTTTTTACCATGCGCTCGCTTTGGAAGAACTGATAGGGATTGGGAAGCGTCATGCAGTCAGGAAGCTCGTCCGGGTCCGGATAGCGGGTGTCTGCCCAGCGAAGGGCGGTGATCGCCGCGTCCAGCTGATCGGCAGCCGCGGTGACCTTTGCCATGTCGCCGTTTGCCTCGGTAAGGGCCTTTTCAGCCGCAGCGCGCGCTTCGTTCAGCGCCGCCTGGCTTTCAGGGGTGTAGACGTCCTTGGGGAAGGAGATGGAATCGAGATAGCGCAGGGTATTATCGATGCGCCAGGTGCTGAACGCGCCCTGAGCGCCCTCGGGCTTTCCGGTGAAGCTGAGGTTGGCCCAGTCGGTGCAGTTGGGGGAGGAATCGTTTAGGGCGCTGTAGAGCTCCATTTGCTGATGGCTCAAAAACGCGCGGTTCAGCACGCGCGCGGTCGCGCCCTCGGGCACGGTCTCGCCCTCGGCGGCGGGAACGGCGCTGTAGGGAACGACGTCGTTGATCTGGACCTCCACGCCCATGACGCTGCCATTATCGAGGGAAAGGCCCTCGACATCGATCGCGACCTCGACAAAGTAGGAGGAATTGCCCGGGGCGACCGCCGCGTATTCAAGGATGCGGTTCTGATATTCCGGGTGGATCGGGTCTGCCATGACGGAGCCCAGGGAGGGAATGGAGCCGTTGCGGAAAAAGTGCAATTGCCCAAGACAGTCGATGTTGAAGGTGCCGATGGTGTCGGTTTCGTAGACCACCTTGTCGTTGTAAAGGTCGATGCCGATGGTCACGCTGTCGGTCTGGGCGGGACAGGCGGGATTGCCCATCAGCGCGTCGGGCTCCGCTTCGCCCGCGGTCAGGGTGGGGTCGTTTACCTCGATAAAGAGATACAGCACAGGGCCGGTCCAGGCGGTGTAGAGCGTTCCGTGCGCCTGGTCTTTGCTGCCAAAAGCGTAGCCTTCGCCGTAGGCGGCACCCTTTTGCCCGTCTACCGCGATGGGCGCTTCATCAGTGAAAACGGCGCTGATCTCGCGCGGGGGATAGCTTTGGGCGTCATAGGCGCCAAGGTAGGGGATGATGTGGCTCTCATTTGCCGCCTGCGCGCAGCCAAACAGCAATGCGCTTACAAGCAGCAGGCACAGCAGGGTTCGCGTTTTCATGACAGGTACCTCCTTTAAGAATCAGTCGCCCTGGGCGCGGGCCGACAGCCAGCGCCCAAAGGCGGCATAATCATAGCAAAGGACGACGTCTGAGTCGAAGGCTGTTTCGTCGATGCGGGTAGAGGCGCTTTCTATAAAGACGACATTGAGACTGGCATCGCTGAACGCGCCTGCCTGGACGACTTGAACGCTTTCGGGCAGCGCAAGCGCGCAGGCGTCTGTGCCTTCGAAGGCGCTTTCTTCGATCACGCTTACGCCCGGGGGGATCAGAATGAGGCGCTGCGGATCCAGCACCACGGCAAGGGCCGGGGCGCTCAGCCAGACGTTTCCGCGGCTGTCGCTTACATAGATCTCGCACTCGTATGCGCCGGTCTGCTGCGGGGAGAGGCTGAAGCTGAATCGGACGTCCGGGGGCAGTTCTCCCTCGTACTCCGGATCTGGCAGCGCTTCGCCGGGCGCGGCGATCAGCGTTTGCTGCGGGGGAAGGAGGGCGCAGTAGACTTCGACGGTGACGTTTCGGGCGCTGCTTTGGGAGGAGAGGCAAAGGATCTGCGCCTTGCCAGGGGAAAGCGCGCGGATGATCCCGTCCTCGCTTACGCTGCAGATGCTTTCGTCAAGGGACTGGTACTGCATTTGCTCCGGCGCGTTCAGAAGCTCGATCTGCGCGCTCTGCCCGGGGGCAAGGATAAACTGACTGATCTGCGCGCTGGGGGCGGCCTGCGCCTGGCGGCGGAAGGCGTACTTCAGTTTGCAGCGGGAGGCAAATTCGCTGTAGGGCAGCCAGTAGCAGTGCACGGCGGCCTGCAACTGTCCGGCGTTTGCGGGGGTGATGGCATAGGAAAAATCGTAGGACATGCCCCTGCTCAGGCGGCCGCTTTGGACGGTCGCGGAGAGGATGGAATCCACCACCTGCACGTACTGTACCCCCTGGTACACCGTGCAGCCGGTAGCAAGGATGTAATGCCCCGGGGCGTTTACGATCACGCAGCTTTGCCCGCCGGACAAAAAGGCGCTGAGCAGCTTGTAGGTGGAAAGGCTGCCCGTGTATTGCGTGACGCCGCTTTGCTTTTTGAGATAGGAGGCGTAGTAGCTGGCGGCGTTTGGCGGCGAAAGGGTGGAGCCGGTGTTGCTCCAGACCGGCTTTTGCGAAAGGTAGCGGTAGAGGATGTCGCTCTTTGCCGCGTCGCCGGAGGCGTAGCCCAAAAGGAACTGCCAGGCGTGCGAAAAGGTAAACAGGCAGCAGCCCCGACCGGTCAGATACTGGTCGGTGTAGGGGTAGACGCTGCTGTGGCCGCAAAGGGCCATAAGTCTGTCCGCAAGGAGCCTGTCCCATTTGCCCTCGACGCTGCGCGCGCCGCCGTCGTGCTGATAGTAAAAGCTGATGCGGGAGGCGGGGTTTATGTATTCCGCCTTTGCGGGACGGGGCAGGAGCAGTAAAAGAAGCAGCGCAAGCAGGACGATGGCGCAAAGACTTTTTTTCATAGGCCCGCCTCGCTTTCCGCGGCAAGGGCCACCTGACGCCAGGGGGTCAAAAGGGCGCTAAGGCTCCATCTGGCGTTTGCGGGACTTGTGGAGGGCAGGCAGATATCGGGGATGCGGGTGACGGGGTAAAGGTATTTTGCATACAGCCTGTGCGCGGTCTGGCCGTTTGTAAAGATGCTTGTGATCTGGGTTTTGGAAAGCAGCCAGCTTACGTCGTTTGGGACGCAGTTTCGGATGCTGCTGTCGGAGGATGCGTGGATGGTGCACTGGCCGACCACGTCCCACAGGGCGATATGATGGCTGTTTAGAAGATCGCATTTTTGCTGGGTGCTTTGAGGCGCGTCCGCGTTCAGTATGCTGCACAGCACCGGCCAGAAGCGGTTGCGCTCGTGGCCGTAGTAAAAATTCTGCTGGCGCGACCTGACCGAGGGAAAGCTGCCCAGGATCAGCGCGCGGGACGCAGGCGTGTACACCGGAGCAAAGGGATGAACTGGCATTACTCCTCCTTGGAAATGAAGATGATAATTACCCTTAGTATATTATACATCTTTTGGGAGAAATAATCTATAGGGGTCGGAGCATTTTGCATGTGCAATTTTTGATTTGCGCAGACACTTTAGCGGGCAAAAGGTTTTACTGTGCCGCCCCTTGAAAAAATGAGGGCTTTGTATATAATAAAAGCCATAGTGAAATGCGATCTGGAGGACTGTTTATATGAAATTCAGAATGGGACACTGGCTGCTGAGGCCTGGCATGGATCCGATCTACGCGGCGGAGGCCTACGGGCTGGAGCGCAAAAACGGGGGGCTTGAATTCATCGCGCCCTCGGGCAGGATCTTTAACCGGGGCTGCACCCTGAGCGCCGCGCTGAACGTAAGGATCTCTGCCCCATCGGAGGGCGTCATCCGGGTGGATCTTTGGCACTTTAAGGGAGACGGCGCAAAGTATCCAAGGTATGAGCTGAACGAGGAGGAGCGCAGCCTTGAGATCAGCGAAAATGAGGAATACGCCGACTGCACCTCCGGCGCGCTCACCTGCCGCGTGAGCAAGCGCCCCGGGCAGTGGGGGCTTGAGTTTATGCAGGGCGGACAGCGCTTAACGAGCAGCGGGGAAAAATCCGCCGCGCGCATCCTGGACAAAAACACCGGCGTTTCCTACATGTGCGAGGAATTGGATCTGGACGTCGGCGAATACATCTACGGCCTTGGCGAGCGCTTTGGCGCGTTTACGAAAAACGGCCAGACCGTGGAAATGTGGAACGGCGACGGCGGCACCTGCTCGGAGCTTGCGTACAAAAACGTGCCGCTGTATCTGTCCAGCAAGGGCTACGGCGTGTTTGTGGACGACACGGGCGACACCGCCTTTGAGATCGGCAGCGAAAACTGCGAGAAGGTGCAGATCGCGGTAAAGGGCGAGCACTTGAGCTATATGGTGATCGCGGGCCCGGAGCCCAAGGACGTGCTGGAACGCTATACCCGCCTGACCGGCCGCCCCGCGCTGCCGCCGGAGTGGTCGTTTGGGCTGTGGCTCAGCACCAGCTTTACCACGAACTACGACGAAAAGACCGTGAGCGGCTTTATCCAGGGCATGGCGGACAGGGACATCCCCCTTAGCGTGTTCCACTTCGACTGCTTCTGGATGGAGGGCTTTAAGTGGGTAAACTTTACCTGGGACAGGGAGACCTTCCCAGACCCCAAAGGGATGCTTCGGCGCTACCACGAAAGAGGGCTTAAGATCTGTGTGTGGATCAATCCCTATATCGCGCAAAACAGCGAGTGCTTTGAGGAGTGCGTATCGAAGGGATACCTTATCAAAAAGGCGGACGGGGGCGTCTGGCAGACCGACCTTTGGCAGGCGGGCATGGGCATCATCGATTTTACCAATCCCGAGGCCTGGAAATGGTATCAGCAAAAGCTGAAAAAGCTGCTGGACGACGGCGTGGACTGCATCAAGACCGACTTTGGCGAGCGCATCCCGGTAAAGGGCGTCAAGTACTTTGACGGCAGCGATCCCATGCGGATGCATAATTATTATTCTTATTTGTACAATAAGTGCGTGTTCGAGCTGCTTGAGCGCGAAAAGGGAAAGGGCAACGCCGTCCTCTTTGCCCGAAGCGGCACCGCCGGCAGCCAGAAGTTCCCCTGCCACTGGGGCGGCGACAACTCCGCCGCCTACGTCTCCATGGCGGAAACGCTGCGGGCGGGGCTCAGTCTCTCCGCAAGCGGCTTTGGATTTTGGAGCCACGACATTTCCGGCTTTGAATCCACCGCTCCCGCGCATATCTACAAGCGCTGGTGCCAGTTTGGGCTGCTCTCCAGCCACAGCCGCCTGCACGGCTCCTCCTCCTTCAGGGTGCCGTGGCTGTTTGACGAGGAGGCCGTGGACGTATTGCGCCGCTTTGTGCGCTTAAAGTGCCGCCTGATGCCCTACATCTACCAAAAGGCCGTGGAGGCGCATACGAAGGGCACGCCGCTTCTGCGCCCGATGTTTATGGAGTTTGCCGGGGATCCTGCCTGCGAGACGCTGGACAGACAGTACATGCTTGGCGACAGGCTGTTGGTCGCGCCGGTGTTCCGCGAGGACGGGCAGGTGACCTACTATCTGCCGGACGGCGTGTGGACGCATCTGCTGGATGGGCGCAAAATGACGGGCGGAAGGTGGATCACGGAAAAATACGACTTTATGTCGCTGCCCCTGTGGGTGCGGCCCGGCACCGTTTTGCCAATCGGCGCAAGGGACGACCGGCCCGACTACGACTACACGAAGGGGCTGAAGCTTGCGCTGTATGAAATGGCGGAGGGCGCGGAGGTTCAGGTGGACATCCCCTCGGCTGGCGGAGAAAGCGCGATGACGCTGCGGGTATGCGGCGAAAAGAGTGTTTCGGTCGTGAAGGGTCCAAAAGACGCAGAAATCGAAATTCTGACCGGGGAAGCGGCGCGCCTGTAAAGGGAAGGCCAAAATCTGGCGCTGCCGCAGGTGGGCGATAAGCAAATTTAGAGGATGCAAAAATGAGAGAGCTGGACAGATTCCAGGGCTGCCTGATCGGCGGCGCGGCTGGCGACGCGCTGGGCTATCCCGTAGAGTTTATGAGCGAGGGGGAGATCTTTTCCAGATTCGGGCGCGGCGGGATAAGCGAGTATGCGCTTTCGGACGGCGCGGCGCGCATCTCTGACGATACGCAGATGACGCTGTTTACCGCCCAGGGGCTTTTGGATGCAGACGCCGGGCCGCTGAACGAAGAAAGCCTGCCACAGTATGCGCTAAGCATCAACAGAGCCTATCTTGACTGGTTCAAAACGCAGACGGAGAGATTTGAGGAGCAGGAGAAAAACGCGGGGCTGCTTGGCGTTAAGGAATTGTTTTCGCGCCGGGCTCCCGGCAACAGCTGCCTAAGCGCGCTGCGCATGGGCGGCGGCGGAACGCCGGAAAACCCGATCAACAACAGCAAGGGCTGCGGCGGCGTCATGCGCACCGCGCCCGTGGGGCTGTACTTTGCGGGCACGGGTGCGGACGCAAGGGACGTTGCCCGGCTTGGCGCGTGGGCTGGCGCGCTCACGCACGGCCACGCGCTTGGCTGGCTGCCCGCGGCGGCGCTCGCCGTGATGGTATGGGAGTTAAGCGAGGGCGCATGCAGCGTTCAAGCTGCGGCAGAGGATACCTTGAACGTGCTTGACGACTTGTGGGGGAAGCTTTCTGACAGTTTTTTGCACAAAAAGCAGTTGGAGCGCGCTTTGGAGCTTTCGCGCTCTTCCCTAACGGACCTTGACGCCGTCCACATTCTTGGCGAAGGCTGGGTGGGGGACGAGGCGCTGGCCATCGCGCTGTTTTGCGCGGCGCGGTATGAAGACGACTTTGAACGGGCCCTGTGCGCCGCGGTGAACCACAAGGGCGACAGCGATTCCACGGGCGCGATCGCGGGAAACCTGGTGGGCGCAAGGCTTGGCCTTAGGGGGATCCCGGAGAAGTACACGCGCGATCTGGAACTGATAAAGCTGATCACAGACCTTGCCGGGGCGATGTGGAAAAGCATGGGTGAAAGGTCCTGATAGAAAGCGGCCCTGCAAAAAAGCGCTTCATGCAAGGCCTCTTTGCACACATAAACTCAAAATTAATCTCTTTTACGCATGCAGATAGTGTTTTCGGCGTATCATAGTATAATCTCATTCCAACGGAGGGACCCATGCAAAAATCCGCTTTGAACGCCGCAAAACAAAACGATATGGGCACTGCGCCTGTCGGACGCCTGCTGCTTGTAACAGCGCTGCCGATGATGGTTTCCATGCTGGTGCAGGCGCTGTACAACGTGGTGGACAGCCTGTATGTATCCAAGCTCAGCCAGGAGGCGCTGAATGCCGTGTCGCTGGCGTTCCCGCTGCAGACGCTGATGATCGGTGTCGGCATAGGCACGGCTGTTGGCACCAACGCGATGTTTTCAAGGTATCTTGGCGCGCGCATGCTGCCGGAAGCCGAGCGCAGCGTGAACACGGGCCTGCTTTTGTCCCTGATCACCTACGCCCTGTTTGCGCTGATCGGCATAGGGCTTTCGGGGGTGTATTTCCGCTCCATCAACATCCCGAACCTGCGCGCGGCAAGGGCCATCGAGGACGCCGCGCGGCGCGCGGACGAAATTGCCAGGATCGGCAGCATCATCGATTACGGCACCTCCTATTGCACGATCTGCCTTTGCTTCTCGCTGGGCTTTTTTATGCAGGCCACGTTTGAGCGCATGCTGACCGCGACCGGGCGCAGCGCCCTTGCGATGCTGTGCCAGCTCTGCGGCGCGATCACGAATATCGTGCTGGATCCCGTGTTTATCTTTGGAAACGCAAAGCTTGGCATCCCGGCCTTTGAGGTAAAGGGCGCGGCGATCGCCACGGTGATCGGACAGTTCGTCGCGGGTGGGCTTGCGACGATCCTTGTGATGTGCACAGTGAAGGAGGTCAGGATCCGCATAAGCAAGCTGCGCTGGCATGGCCCGACGGTAAAGCAGATCTATAAGATCGGCATTCCCTCCATCATCATGCAGTGCGTGGGCTCGGTCATGAACTATCTGATGAATCTGATCCTCATCTCCTTTACCGATACCGCCACCGCGTTTTTCGGCGTGTACTACAAGCTGCAAAGCTTTGTGTTCATGCCGGTGTTTGGCCTAAACAACGGCATGGTGCCGATCATCTCCTTCAACTACGGCGCGAAAAAGCGCGAGCGCCTGTGGAAGACCGTAAAGCTTGCACTGTGCGCGTCGATCGCGATCATGACGGTGGGCTGTCTGGTTTTCGAGCTGATGCCGGAAGCGCTGCTGAGCCTGTTCAACGCAAGCCCGGAGCTTCTTAAAATCGGCTCTAACGGGCTTCGCATCATCGGCATCCACTTTCCCATCGCGGGCTTTTGCATCATCATGACCTCTGTGTTTCAGGCGGTGGGCAATCCCGCGCACTCCATGCTCATCTCCATCCTGCGCCAGCTCGGCGTGCTGCTGCCGGCAAGCTGGCTGCTTGGAAGGCTATTTGGCTTAAGCGCCGTGTGGGCGGCGTTCCCGATCGCGGAGGTCGTTTCGCTGATCCTGTGCATGATCTTTTTGCTGCACACCGTAAAGCGCATCAAGGAGCAGCTTGGATAAATAATAGCGGGGAGGAATGAACATGCTTTCACCCTACGGTTTCTTTGCAGACGAAGGGCGCGAATACCACATCACCACACCTGAGCTTCCGCGCAACTGGTACAACTACTTCTTTACCGACGACTACGTCACCTTCACCTCTCAGGTCGGCACGGGGCAGGGCTTTTTGCAGGATAAGCTTGGCATAAGGCTGATGCCCGTAAAGGCAAGAGGCCTGTACCTCGTGGAGGGGGATGCGGGCTGGAGCCTTTGCGGCCTGCCCGTGTACCATAAGTGGGAAAGCTACGACTGTACGCACAGGCCGGGCTCTACGACCATCACATTGAAAAACTGCGGCATCAAAAGCGAGTATACGCTGTTTGTACCCAGGACGGAGCAGCCATACACGGGGATCGAGGTAAGCTGCGTGCGCCTGACCAATGAAAGCAGCGCGCCCCGAAGCCTGAAGCTCATCTCCTACGTGGACAACGACTTTGACGGCGTGTACAGGCCGCAGGGCTACAACACCGCTTCCGCCCGCAGGGACGACTGGGCGCAGGGCATCCACTTTGAATTTGACGAGCTGTTTGACAGGGCGCAGCGGTGCTTTTGCTTCTTCCACGCGTGCAGCCGCCCGATCTCCGGCTACGATCACGCGCGCAACGCCTTTATCGGCCCCTACGGAAGCCTTGCGGATCCCGCGGCCCTGCACAGGGGCGGGTGCCAAAATAGCGACTGCACCGCGGAAAAGATGGGCTTTGCCGTGCAGTGCAGCCTGAGCCTTCAGCCCGGGGAAAGCGCGATCATCGCCTTTGCGAGCGGGCTTTGCGACACGCTGGATTTTGCAAAGGAGTACTGCGCGGGTCTTGACGGCCTTGCAAAGACCGCGCTTGACACGGAGTATTTGAGTGAGCGCGCAAAGGACCTAAGCAAGAGGGGAGCGCAGTTCACTACGCCAGATCCCGAGCTCAACGCGCTTATGAACGTATGGCTAAAGCAGCAGACCGACCTTGGCTCCCGCTGGGCCAGGGTGCGCCACAACGGCTACCGCGACATCGCAAGCGACACCGAGTGCCTGGCCTGCTTTGACGCGGCTTTGGCCTGGCAGCGCATAAAGCGGCTGTTGAGCTATCAGTACGCAAACGGTTACGCGCCGCGCACGTTTATCGACGGCCAGATCCGCGACAACAATTTTTCGGACTGCGCCGTGTGGCTGAGCTTTACCGTGTACTACATCGTCATGGATCTTGGGGACATCAGCCTGCTTAACGAGGCGGTGCCCTTTAACGACGGTTCCGTCGCAACGGTCTACGAGCACATTCGCCGCTCGGTGGACTTTTTGTATCACTTTAAGGGCCTGCACGGGCTGATCCGCATCTGGGGCGGCGACTGGAATGACTGCATGAACAACGTGGGCATCAAGGGCCAGGGCGTGAGCCTGTGGCTGTCCATCGCCTGGGTGCGGGCGGCAAGGCAGCTGTGCGAGCTTGGCAGGGCGCTTGGCCGGGGCAAAGAGGAATTGGACGCGCTGTCTAAGCAGATCAGCGAAATGTGCGCCCTCATCAACCGCTACGGCTGGGACGAAAAGGGCGGCTATTACATCTACGCCATCAGCGACGACGGTGAAAATGTCGGCGCTTCCGACTGCGCGGAGGGCAGCGTGTTTTTGAATCCCCAGCTTTGGGCGATCCTTGCAGGCGGCCTTGGAGAGGGGCGCGAGGAAGCGGCCTACCAAGCGGCATGCGCGATTTTGAAGGATCCTTTGGGCACGCGCGTAAGCTGCCCGCCCTACACCCCCGAGCACAGCGCGTGGATCGGCAGCATCGCCCAGAAGGCCCCCGGCGTGCAGGAAAACGGCGGCGTGTACCTGCATTCCATGTGCTGGAAGCTGGCCGTGGACGCCCTGCGCGGCGACGAAAAGGCCGTGGGGGAGGACGTTATGCAGATCCTGCCCTTCCGCAATCCCGTCGTGAACGGGCGGGCGGAGCCCTATGTGCTTTGCAACTGCTACATGGGCAAGGAGACCGGCTACCGCTACGGCACGCCCGGGCAGAGCTGGCGCACCGCCACCGGACAGTGGTTTTTGAAGGCCATGGCGCAGTTCGTGCTGGGCTTGAAGCCCAGCCTCGAGGGCCTGCATGTCGCCCCCTGCCTGCCGGACAGCTGGAAGGAAGCGCGCGTCAAAAAGCAGTTCAGGGGCTATACCTACGACATAAGCTACAAGCGCACAGGAAAGCGCGCCCTATACTTTAAAGGCGCGCTGCTGGACGGCGATCTACTGCCGCTTGAAAGCGGCGAGGTGCTGTGCACCGTGTGACGGTTTTTATCTTGCTTCTTAAGCGTTCGGACGCTCAGGCCTCGGGTCCCTCAGCGGGATCCTGGGCCTGCGCGCTGTGGCGCTCGATGTACTCGTCGGTGTTCATGGTTTTGTTCTTTTTGGGGCGGGGATAGCGGGGCTTCTCCTCCTTTTTGCTTTCGGGCTCGGGCTTTTGCGCCTCCTCCTGGGGCTTTTGGGGCTCCTCGCGGCCCTTGACGGGCTTTTCACCGGGCGCGAGGCGGCGCACGTCGTCCACCTTGTAGGCGCGGATCTCGTAATCGTCCCCGCTTTGCACCCGCACCTTTACGGTCTCATGCAGCACGTCTATATCGGTCACGACCCCGACGCCGTCCGGCGTCATGATGTCCTTGCCCACGCGAGGCAGCTTTTTTAAGGTCTCCTCATAGAAATCCTGCTCGTATTTCAGGCAGCACATCAGCCTTCCGCACTGGCCGGAGATCTTGGTGGGGTTTAAGGAGAGGTTTTGCTCCTTGGCCATTTTGATGGATACGGGCGTAAAGTCGCTAAGGAACGCGCCGCAGCAGATCTCGCGCCCGCACACGCCAAGGCCGCCCATAAAGCGCGCCTCGTCCCGCGCGCCAATCTGCCTTAGCTCGATCCTCGTGTGGAAGGCGCTTGCAAGGTCCCGCACCAGCTCGCGGAAATCTACGCGCCCCTCTGAGGTAAAATAGAATACCATCCGGGAGCCGTCAAAGGTGCATTCCACGTTTACAAGCTTCATGTCCAGCTTGTGATCGCGGATCTTTTCCTCGCAGATGGGGAAGGCCTCGATCTCGCGCTTGCGGTTTGCCCTTTCGGTGGCCAGATCGCTTTCGGTCGCGCGGCGGATGATGGGCTTTAATTCGCCCACGATGCTGTCGTCGCTGACCTCGCGGGCGCCGGTCACGGTTTCGCCAAGCTCGATGCCGCGCACGGTTTCGACGATGACCTTGTCGCCCGGCTCCGGCCAGACCTCAGCGGGAGAAAAATAATACACTTTGCCGGTATTGCTGAACCGGACACAAACGACTGTTGCCATGGATCCCTCCGTTTACATTACCATGCCGTAGAGCAGCGCGTCCACGGCATACTGAATATTTATATTTGCGGCGCGAAGCCGATTGAATTCCATGATCGCCGAAAGCAGCTTTTCCGCATCCAGGCCGTTTTGCAAAAGGATGCCTGCAAGCTGCGTTTTGGGCTTTTGCCGTAGAAGCTCTCCGGCGCTAAGCTCAAGCATCGCCGAAAGAAAGGACGCAAAGGCCGCCTTCTGCGCGGGCTTTGGCGCGATCGCGCCAAGCGCAGCGCCTGCTCTTGCGACGTCCTTCGGGGCGGCAAAATCCTTGAAGACCTCGCAAATTTTGTCGTGCCATTGGTTCAGGCGGGCGTCGCTTATCCAAAGCAGGGCCTTGCCGATGCAGCCGCCGGACAGATGCGCAAGCCTTTCGGCCTCGTCCGGCAGAAGGTTTTGCTGCCTGATCAGGTACGAACGCACCTCGTCCGTCTTAAGCGGCGCAAAGCGCAGCGTGACGCAGCGGGAGCGCACGGTGGGCAAAAGCGCTGTGGGGCGCTCTGTGATCAGAAAAAACGCGACGTAGGGCGGCGGCTCCTCGAAGGTCTTTAACAGCGCGTCCTGCGCGTCGATGGTCATTTTGTCCGCTTCGCGGATGATCACGCACTTTACGCGCCCTTCCGGGCGGATGCTGATGCGCTCGATCAGCGCCCGGGCCGTTTCGATCTTGATGCTGCGCGCGCTTTCGCCGTCCGGCTCTATCTCGATCAGCTCGTTTGCGGAGCCCGAAAGCATGCGGCGGCACTCCGGGCATTTGCCGCAGGGGCGCTTTTCGGGCGCTTCAAGGCAGTTGAAACCCTGTGCCATCCACAGCGCGGCGCTGTGCCGACCTGAGCCGGAGGGCCCGGCAAAGATCATGGCATGCGCAGCGCGCCCGGCCTTGACCGGGCGCTTAAGCTGCTCCAAAAGGCTTTTGCGCCCCTTTAGCTCCATCAGAACTTTTTGAACTGTTCAACGTGCAGCTGGAATACCGTTGCGCCGCCCACCACGACCTCGACCGGGTAGGGGGTGTAGTTGGTCATGCCCGCCATCATCTGGGTGGGAGCGGTCGCGATCTGCTTGCGGCTGTGGCAGACCTTTTCGATCACGCTCATCGCGCCGTCGAGCTTGCAGTCATCTACGCCGATGAGCAGGGTGGTGTTGCCTGCGCGCAGAAAACCTCCGGTGGTGGCAAGCTTTGTTACGCCGTAGCCTTCGCCCATCAAGGCGCTGATCAGCTTGGAGGCGTCTTCGTCCTGAACGATAGCAATAAGTAGTTTCATAATATCAGCTCCCTTAAGAGTAATAGTTTCCTTTGCCATTATACCTGTTTTTTGTCGCCATTGCAAGCGCAAAATGCGCACTTGAGTGCTTACGCGGCCAAAATAGGGGTGAAAACTTGAGATGATGCAAGAATTTACCCCACGGCGGTTTACAGGAGAAGGGGTTTTGCTTACAATGCGGGAAGGTCAATCAGAAATCTGCCCGCGCTAAGGCGCAGGCGCTGGAAAGAAATGCGCGGGCCTTGCGCAAGAGGGCCTTGTCTTAGGGCCTTTGGAAAGGAAAAATGAAATGGAAAAAATCGCGAGCTTTACGATCGATCACACGAAGCTATTGCCGGGGCTGTACGTATCCAGGCGCGACAGGCACGGGGACGTGTGCGTCACGACCTTTGACCTTCGCTTTACCGCGCCAAACCGCGAGCCGGTGATGGATGTGCCCGCGATCCACACGATCGAACACCTTGGCGCGACGTTTTTAAGAAACAGCGCCGTAAAGGACGACGTGGTGTATTTTGGCCCCATGGGCTGCCGCACCGGCTTTTATCTTGTGATGTTTGAAGCGCTTGAAAGCAAAGAGGTAGTGGATACGGTGCTTTCGATGTGCGACTTTATCCTGTCTTTTGAAGGGGAGATCCCCGGCGCGCGCCCGGAGGAGTGCGGAAATTACCTGGACCAGAATCTTCCGATGGCCAAGTACTACACAGAAAAATACCGCCGTGCGCTTACGGAGCACAGGCGGCTAAGCTATCCGGAATAAGCTATTCGTCCCGGCTGCCCCGGGAGGCGATAATGAAGGCGCAGGCCTCGGGGTAGAGGCTTGCGGTCTGCACGGCCTCGCTGGAGCCGGATAAGTAAAAGCCCGCGCGGCGCAGGACGTAAGAATACAGTTCGCTTAAGCTTACGCTCCTGTCCCGGTCGGCGTCGGCCTTCAGGGAGGTGCTGCGGTCGTTGATCAGATCCCAGCCCAGCCCCTCGCACACGGCGCGGCTGAAGGCGGTGGAGACGTAGGCTTCCCGCGCGTCCTTGGCGCTTACGCGATAGCTGTTTTCGTCGAGCGCGCAGGACACCAGCGCCATGTACTTGTCGGAGGCGAGGAAATTGGCGGTAAAGCCGCCTGTATACGCGCCCGCAAAGCCCGTAAAGCCGCCGCTTGCGCAGCAGTCGATCAGCAGCACGACCCGTCCCTTTATTCTGCGCAGCGTGCGCTCCAATTCCCAGGCGGTAAGGCGCGCGCCTTCGCGCGTTTCGATCCAGCTGATGCCGGCCTGCGCGCCCCCGTGGGCGTTTATGTACAAAAGGGAGACGTCGCCTTCCTCAGCCTCTGAAAAGGTTTCTGATATCAAATCCAATAGCTGCTGCTTTGTGGTGTCCAGCGCAAGATCGCCCTGAAAGCTGCCGTTGACGCCAAAGGCGCGGCTCAGGGCGTCGTACATGCCCTGGGTGGAGTTTACGCCGCCAGTCCTGACGCGCCCGTCCTCATAGCGCGCGATGCCGACGCTGAGCGCGCGCAAGGTGCCCGTCTGCGCATGGCAGGCGGGCATCATCATTGCAAGAAGCAGGACGCAGGCAAACAGACGCTTTATCATTTATTCCTTTTTCAAATAATCGGCCTTCACGTAGCCTTCAAACTCCTGGGTGGCGATGCTGACCCAGTTGTCGGGATAGCTGCCGGTCACGATCACGCGCTCACCGCTGTACAAAAGCGCCTTGATCGCGCTTGAGGTATTGGGGCCGGAGCGAACGTTCAGGGTGGTGGCGGTGACGCCGGCGTAGTATTCGCCCTCCTTTAGCGCCCGAAGGGGCTGCTGGGTGGGGCGGGGCGTGGGCTTTGCTCTTGCGTAGCCAAGGCCCGAGGGCAGGGCGCTCAGGGGCTCCAGCTTGTGCTCCGTCCAGCTGATCTCGTACCAGCTTGCGCCGGGATAGTAGAAGGAGAGGATCTCTTCGCAGTTTTTGTGATGCTTGCTGGCCATGATCTGTGCGCCGCGCTGGCTCATGCCCACGCCGTGGCCGAACCTGCGCGCCACGAGATAGAAGCCGTCGTCCGCCTTTTCGACGCTGAACACCTCGAAGGGCTGCGAGTTGATGCCGATGCCAAGCAGCGCTTTTAAGCAGCCGTAGGTCTCCACGCGAAGGGTGATGACGTCTGTAAGCTGCTGCCAGTCGCTTAAGACCCAGAGGTTTTCGGGCGTGGGCGAGGGGGCAGGCTCGGGGCTTTGGGTGGCTTCGTCCATAAGGGCGCTTGCGGCCGGGGTGGGCGAGGCGCTGCCTTCAGGTGAAGGGGCCGCGGTTTCAAGGACCGTAGGCTGCGGCGTGACGGGCTGCTCGCTGGGCGATGGGGTTTCCGCTTCGTCCTGCGGGTCAGACGGCTCGCTTTCGCTGGCCTCGGCGGCTTTGGCTTCTTCGCCAGCCTCCGCCTTTTCCAGCACGCGCTTGGATACGCGCATTTCGATCTGCGCCGCCTTATACATAAGGCTGCCGGGGACGTCCGGCTCGATCAGGGTGACGGAGGTGATCTCGTCGATCCTCAGCTGCTGGGCGTCCGGGATCAGGGGATCCAGACGGCTCAAAAGCTCCCAGTTGAGGGCGGTGTTCGATTCGGGCGAGATCGGGATGAGACCGCGCTTTACGGTGCTCAAGCTGTTTTCGAGGTCGTAGGGGTCTTCCTTCATCTCGATATAGCTCACCGTGCCGCCCCAGATCTGCTTGGTGGAGGCGATCTGGCCGCCGTTTGAAGCGGTGTAATAGCACTGCGCAAAGCTGCCGCCCGCCATGCCCACGATGCCGCGGGTGGAATCGACGGCCTTTATGACGTTTTGAAGGCTTGCGTCATAGCCCTTGAAGACCTGATCGGCCGTGGTGTCCACAAGGTCGTAGCTCTTGGATCTATTTGCGTTTGCGGCCCGCATCGCGTAGGTGCGCGCGGCGATGGCCTGCGCCTTTAATGCCTCAAGGGGGAAGGAATTGCTCATTTCATACGCGACGACGCCGTAGAGATAGTCTTCTACCTGTATCGTAAGGATGCAGTCCACGCCGCTGCCCGTGGAGGCAAGCTGCAGATCGCCAAGAAAGAGGTTGTCCTTTTCGCTTTCGTGGATGTAGAGGCCGCCGGGCTCTTGGCCGTCCTCCGGCGCGTGGCGCTTAAGACTAAAGGAGGAGCCCATATCGATGGTCAGGCCGCCCGCGCTCAAGTACAGCTCTCCGCCCTCGGAGGCAACGCTAACCTCGGTGCCCCTTGCAAAGCGAAAGCCGGCGTCCCCGTCTACGGTGTATACGCCGTCCAGGGTAAGACCCAGGGCGGGCTTTCCGCTGATGGAGCGCAAAAACACGCGCACCATTCCCTCGTCCACGATGTCGGAGGGCTGCGCCATGATATCCGACCGGTTGCGGAGCAGCAGCGTGCACACGCCAAGCGCGACCGCGGTGATCAGAATACAGCTAAGCCACAGGACAAAGCGCCTTGTGCGCTGCCTGCGCGCCTTTTTGCGCTTTTTTGCGGATTTGCTTCCCATCAAAATACCTCCAAAGCTGCGCCAGGATAAAAATCAAAAATGAATCGCGTCCCCATAAAAGGGTTTGGCCCCAAAGGGGACGCGCTTCACTTAAGACGTAAATGTGCAGTAAAAAGTTCGCTTACGCGCCAAAGGCTGCGGCAGCGGCGGAGAGTTGCTCCACGGCCTTTTTGGCCTGCTCGCTGCTGCTTTCGCGAACGCCGGTGTAGATTTTGAGCTTGGGCTCGGTGCCGCTTGGACGCACGCATACCCACGCGTCGCCCTCCAGATTGTAAAGCAGCACGTCGGCCTTGGGCAGACCCATCACTCCGCCGGGCTTGAAGTCGAGGGCCTTCAGCACCTTGCGGCCGCCGATCTCTGAAGGAGGATTATCCCTCAGTGCCTGGGTGGCCCTTTCGCGCTTTTCCATGCCGTCTACGCCAGGCATCACGACGGAGACGGTCTTCTCCGCAAAGTAGCCGTAGCGCTTGTACATATCCTCCAGCGCGTCCATCAGGCTTACGCCCTGGGACTTGTAAAACGCGGTAAGTTCGCAGGCCAACAGCGTTGCGATCACGGCGTCCTTGTCGCGGATGTAGCCGCCGGTAAGGTAGCCGTAGCTTTCCTCAAAGCCCAGAAGGAAGTGGGGATTGCCCTGCTTTTCCTTTTTGTCGATGGTTTCGCCGATGAACTTGAAGCCGGTCAGCACGCGCTCCGCCTGTACGCCGTAGTGGGCGGCGATGAAGTCGACCATGCGGGTGGAAACGATGGTAGTCACGGCGTAGGCGTCCGGCGCGGGCTTTGCGGCGCGCAGGATGTACTCCAGCATCAGGCAGCCCGCCTGGTTGCCGGTGACGGGCGTCCAGACGCCGTCCTTTTTCAGCATCATGCCCATGCGGTCGCTGTCGGGATCGGTGCCGATGATCACGTCCGCGCCCACCTTATCCGCGTAGCCGATGGCCAGGGTGAAGGCCTCGGGATTTTCAGGGTTGGGGCTTTTTACGGTGGGGAAGCTGCCGTCGGGCGCTTCCTGCTCTTTGACTACGGTCACGTCCTCGTAGCCCGCGCGGCGAAGCGCCTCGCGCACCAGCTTGTTGCCGGCGCCGTGCAGGGGGGTATAGACGATTTTGAGCTTTACGCCCGTGCGCTTCAAAAGCTCCTTATCGGGGCGAAGGGACAGGACGTGATCGATGTAGGCGTCGTCCACTTCTTTTCCGATGATGGTGATCAGGGGATCGTTAAGATCGGGCAGAAGCTCGATAGTAAGGGGATCCAATTGCTTCATTACGCCAAGCACCGCGTCCGCGGTGTCGGGGGTGATCTGGCCGCCGTCCGCGCCGTAGGCCTTAAAGCCGTTGTACTCGGCGGGGTTGTGGCTGGCGGTCACCACGATGCCGGCGGCGCAGTTCAAGTGTTTGATGGTAAAGCTGAGCTCCGGGGTGGGGCGAAGCGCGTCAAACAGATATACGGGGATGCCCATGTTTGCGATGACCCGCGCGGAATCCTCTGCAAACTCGCGGCTGAAATGGCGGGAGTCGTGGGCGATGGCGACGCCCTTTTTGCCGGGAACGGGGTGCTTCAGCAGGTACTCTGCAAGGCCCTTTGCCGCGCGGCGCACGGTGTAGACGTTCATGCGGTTGGTGCCCATGCCGAGGATGCCGCGAAGTCCGCCGGTGCCAAATTCAAGGTCCTTGTAAAAGCGGTCTTCGATTTCTTTGGGATCGTCCTTGATGGCCTCGAGCTCCGCGCGCTGCTGCTGGGTCAGAACGGGAGAGGAAAGCCACTGTTGATACAGGCTCATTTTGCTATCGCTCCTTTTTAAAACCCGGCAGGGTCGCTGCCGGGGCTGTTTTTATTTGGTGCCGAAGATGCGGTCGCCCGCGTCGCCAAGGCCGGGCACGATGTACTTGTGCTCGTTTAGGTATTCGTCGATGGCTGCGATGTAGATGTCCACGTCCGGATGCGCCTGCTGCACGCGCTGGATGCCTTCGTTTACGCCGACCAGGCACACGAGCTTGATGTTTTTGCAGCCGTGCTGCTTGAGCATGGTGATGGCGTCGGTGGAGGAACCGCCGGTAGCCAGCATGGGATCCACCACGATGATCTCTCTCTCCTCAACGTCCGGGGGCAGCTTGCAGTAATACTCCACGGGCTCGTGGGTCTCGGGGTCGCGGTACAGGCCGATGTGGCCCACCTTGCAGGTGGGGATCAGGTTCACAAAGCCGTCCACCATGCCAAGGCCCGCGCGCAGGATGGGCACGATGCCCAGCTTCTTGCCGGTGATCACGCGGCTTTTGCACTTGCAGATGGGGGTTTCTATCTCTATTTCTTCCATTGGGAGGTCGCGGGTTACTTCGTAGCACATGAGGGTGGCGATCTCCTCAAGCAGCTCGCGGAAATCCTTCGCACCGGTGTCGGCGCGGCGCATCAGCGTGAGCTTGTGCTGTATGAGCGGATGGTCTATAACATGAACGTTTCCCATGGTGTCCTCCTCGCGTATTTCGTTGCGCCTTTATTATAGCGCGAAAAGCGCCGTATGGCAACACAGCAAATGTAAAAGATGAAATCTGCTCTGTTTTGCGTAAAATGCTTATTAATAGATCGCGCGGGAGCCGGGGGAGGAGGTAAAGACCGAAGCGCTGTGCTCGTAGCCGTGCCTGTCGTAGTATTCGGTATTCAAAAGGCGTATGACCTCCTGCGCCCGGTCCTTTTGCACAAGCGCAACCACGCAGCCGCCAAGGCCCGCGCCCACAAGCTCGCTGCCTAGCACCCCGGGGGCGGCGTTCAGCAGATCGCATAGCGCGTCGATCTGCTTGGTGGAGCAGCCGTATCCGCCGTACTGCAGGGCGACGTCCGCGTTTTCCCGGATCAGCTGATCCAAAAAGGCGTCGCTTACCGCGCAGCGCTTTATGCGGTCGCCGTCGTGGCTGATCTTCATCATCTGCCCAAGAGCGGCGTAATCGCCCTTTTTCAAAAGCTCCATGAAGGCCTCGGCGCGCACGCACTCCGATATGCCGTAGAGGGTGACGGCGCGAAGCTCGTACACAACGGGATCGCTGTGGGTGGCAAAGAGGCGCTCAAGCTCGTTTGCGTACTCCGGCAAAAGCGCCTTGATGCCGCTTCGGGTCATGGTCTCGGGCAGGCTTTTTAGAATTGTATAAATTTTGGAATAGGGGCGGATCGCCGCAAGGTCGCGAAATTCCACGAGGTTCAGCGTCGGGAACAGGCGCTTTAGGATCATGAACGACACCTCATAGGCGGCCACGCGGGCGTTAAAGATATCCTTGCTGCCCTCGGACTTTTTGGCCTTGAGCATGCTGTTTGCGACGATCACCGCGTACTTATCCGAGAAGGGAACGGTTTGACCGATCGTAAAGGGCTTAAAGCCCAAGTGGATCACGCTGCCCTTTTTGGCGCACTTCATGGCCGCGTGGTCGCCCGCGCCGCCGCGGGAGCCCACGAACCATTCACCCTCGCCGCACAGGCTCACAAAGGCGCTGTCGGTGTAATTGAGGCAGTTGAGCGAAGTTACGGCCTCCATCACCGCGACCACGATGCTGGAGGAGGAGGAAAGCCCGGCGGCCACGGGGATGTTGCCGCTTGCCATCATGTCCATGCCGCAAAGGGGCAGGTCGGTATCCAGCTGCACGCGGGCCACGGCCGATTTGACATAGTTGGCCCAGTCGCCCCGGCTGCTTGCAAGGGCGCTTTGGGTCTCTGGCGCGTTTAGGTAATCCAGCCAGGAGGCGTAGCTTCCCCGGGGCATCAAGGCGCTGATCGAAAAGGAGCGGTCAGGATAGGCAGGGTCGACGTTAGAAAGGTTCACCTGATCGTCTGCGCGGGGCGCTACGGCAAAGAGGGTGTCGCGGTTTATGGCCATCACGTTTATGCTGCCGCCGCGGTGGTCGATGTGCCGGCCCATGAGGTTCACGCGCCCGGGGGCCCGGGTGATCATAAGCTTTTTGTCGCCGTAGCGGGAGAGGAACGCCTTGAGCAACTGGGTATAGCGGGCCTTTTCATCGATGCTTCCATAAAGCTCATCAAAGACCTCGTCGCAGGCGCCGCTTTCGATGTCGCAAAGCAGGGCGGAGGCCGTCTTCATAAAGTGCATGCTCATTTCGCGCAGCTCGGATTTGGAACTGTAGGTCAGCATGTCTTCGGCGTTTTTGATCTCGTAGATCGTGACGCTGTCGTTTAAGGCAAACCATTCCAAGGCGTCCGTCAGATAGATCTCCCCCTGCGCGTTTTGCGCGTTGCAGGTGGAAAGGGCGGTGATCACCTTGTTTACATCAAAGCAGTACAGGCCGCCGTTTGCGTAGGGACTTTCAAGGATCTGCTGGGCTGTAAAGAGCTTGCCCGCCAAAAGCCGCGTGCCGCAGGGCTTTTGCTTGGAAGCGGCGGCGCGGATCCTGGCCGCCTTTTTTTCGTTCAGGCGGTAGCGCGCAATTTCAGAGTCGTATTCGCATTCTGCTTTATCCGCAAGGGACATGAGCACCGCGTCCGGCAGCTCCACCACGCCGCAGGGCCTGCCCTCGCACATCACCACGCGCCCGCCGTGGTAGTTGTTGTTTACGGGCTGCACGCCCCACACCGCGCCCTCTTTTTTGGAGAGCAATTCGCTTATGACCTGCGGGGCGATGATCTTGTCGCCCATGGAGATGACCGCGCTGCCGCTGTAGCCGATGTCCTTTAGGGCCCTGAGCCCACACAGGGCCGCGTGCCCGGTGCCCTTTTGCTCCTTTTGATAGGCGTAGATCACGCCCTCCTCGCCGTCCAGACAGCGCATGACCGATTCCGGCAGGTGCCCAACCACGATGACGAACAGGTCTATGCCGCCAAGGCGCATGTTGTGAAGGATGCGCTTGATCACGGGAACGCCCGCGCAATCGAAGCAGACCTTGTTTTGGGAATCATCGTTCATCCGCGTGCCCTTGCCGGCACAAAGTATGATCGCGGCGTTTTTCATGCTGCATCTCCTGTAAAGCTTTCTGCGTAGATTATACCATAACGCCCATTGGGCGGCAACTGATTTTTTTGAAAAGGGGCTTGAACGGGAGAAAGTGCAGCGCGTGGAGCGCGCATATACGGGCGGTGTTAAATCTTATAGCCCTGCTTGACGCGGCGTATTTGCGGCATTACAATTGTGCCATCAGCTTCTTCAGGGACAGGTGAAATTCCATACCGGCGGTACAGCCCGCGAGCCAGGGAAAGCCCTTGGCAGAATCGGTGAAACTCCGATGCCGACAGTGAGGGGGTAAGCGCAAAGGCGCGTTTCCTCCGCAGTCTGGATGAAAGAAGAAGGCTGGCGCTATTGTATTTTGGCGCCGTCCCTGCTTTGCTGCATGGACGGCGCTTTTTGTTTTAGGAGGTGTACCATGAACAAAACCTGGAGGGAAAGAACATTCAGCGTAGGCAACATCGCCCGCATGGCCGTGCTGGCCGCGATCGCAAGCATCCTGTTTCTGATCGAGATCCCGGTCGTCGCGTTTTACAAGCTGGATCTTAGCAATCTGCCGGTGCTGCTCGGCGCGTTTTCGATGGGCGTCGTGCCGGGGCTTATCATTTTGCTTTTGAAAAGCGCGGTGGGACTTTTGCACTCCAGCTCCGGCGGCATAGGGGAGCTTGCGGATTTTTTGATGGGCGCGGCGTTTGTGGTGCCAGCGGCTGTCACCTACGCCTTGAACAAAACCAGAAAGGGCGCGCTTTGCGGCATGCTGTTTGGCACGCTGTGCATGGCGCTTGTGGCCGTTGCGGCAAACAAATTTATCATGATCCCGTTCTACCTTGGCATGTATCATATGGATACGGCAGCCCTCGTGGACTGGGTGGGCATCAAAGGCGTAGACAGCGAATGGAAGCTGCTTCTTTTGATCACCGCGCCCTTCAATCTTTTTAAGGGCATCGTGCTAAGCATCGTGACGGGGCTCATCTACAAGCCCCTGTCGCCGCTGCTCCACGGAAGGGTAAAGTAAAATGCAGCCGATTTGCACCCTGCGTGGACGGGTGATCCACGGCCAGGGCAAGGGCGCGGGAGCCGGCATGCCCACGGCAAATCTCCCGGCGGGGCCCGAGGCGATGGCGATCAAGCACGGGGTATACGCTTCGATCGTCACCCTGCGCGGCCAAAGCTATGTGGGCGTTACCAACGTAGGGCTTCGCCCCTCAGTGGACTCCGACGCGCGCGTGAGCGTGGAAACGTATATCGAGGATTTTTCCAAGGACATCTACGGCGAAGAGATGACGCTTGAGCTTTTTATCTACCTCAGGCCCACCTGCCGCATGGCGTCGCTAACGCAGGTGCACGCCCAGGTGGAAAAGGACGCCCTGCGTGCCCGCGAGCTGCTGCAGGGCGAAGTAAAAAGGCGAAGCGCACTGCCAAAATAAATATAGAACAAAAAAACAGATCCCCACGGACGATCGCGGGGATCTGTTTTTTTTGAAGAGGGGAAAGGGGCCTGCTCCTGACGCGCTGCGACACGCTTCTACTTATAAATATTCTAAACGTGCAAGGCGCGAAAGCCCATGCTGGCTGCTGTGTTTTTACATCGGGCTGGAGAAAAACGCCGTTGAAACCAATGTGAAACAAAGCTTGCCCTTATCCAAACATAAAATTAAAGAAATTTGGTAAAATGGGTAGACATTTGCAATCAATTGTGATAGAATTTACTTGAATTAGGAAAGATATTTACATTGGCTGCGTTACAAGCGCTTTACTCACGTGACGCCGCCGCAACGGAAAGGTGGGGGTAATTGCTTCATGACGAACTCTGTATCGGCTAAGCCCTTCCGCGGGGAAAGCTTTTCCGATAAGCTTAAGCTGAAAACCAAGCTTATGGGGCGCTACTGGCAGCTGTATCTTATGGTGCTGCCGCCCGTCATCACCACGTTTATCTGGCACTACATTCCACTGTACGGCGTGCTGATCGGTTTTAAGGATTACGATTCCAACCTCGGTATCATCGGCAGTCCCTGGTATGGCCTGGAGCACTTCAAATGGTTTTTGAACCGACCAAGCTTTCTGGACATTTTGTGGAACACGATCCGGATCTCGCTGTACTCCTTTGCCACCTTCCCTTGCTCCATCATCTTTGCGCTGATGATCAACGAGCTCACCAGCAAAAAGCTGAAAAAGACCGTGCAGATGATCTCCTACATGCCGCACTTCATATCCACGGTCGTGGTGTGCGCCATGGTGCACATGTTCTTTAACGCCTCAACGGGCATCGTGAACAAGGCCATCGTGGCCCTTGGCGGGCAGGCGGTGGAGTTTTTGTACCGGACGGACATGTTCGATCACCTTTACGTGTGGAGCGGCGTTTGGCAGGGCCTTGGCTGGGGTACCATCATCTACCTTGCAAACCTTGCAAACGTTTCGCCTGACCTGATCGAGGCCGCGCGCATCGACGGTGCGACGCGCTGGGACATCATATGGCATGTGAACGTACCTACGATCCTTCCCACCATCGTCATCATGCTGATCCTTCGCGTGGGCGGCATCCTGGGCGTCGGCTTTGAAAAGATCTTTTTGCTGCAGACGCAAAGAAACATCTCCGCAAGCCGCGTTATTTCCACCTACGTGTACGAGCTTACCCTTGGCGCCGGCGGCAGCACGATCTACTGGGATACCTCGGCGGCCATCGGCCTGTTCAACTCGATCATCAACCTTATATTGATCATTCTTACGAACACCCTGGCGCGCCGCCTGTCGGAAGTAACGCTTTGGTAAAGGAGGGCGAAGGATATGCTGGCTGCAAAAGCAAACAAAACTGGCAGAAACCGCATTCGCCGCTCCGGTGGCGACGTGGTATTCGATACGATAAACATCGCGCTGATACTGCTGGTCACCCTGATCATGATCTATCCCATGTGGTACGTGCTGATCGTGTCCTTTGCTTCCCCTGAGGAAGCGGTGCGCGGCTCGCTGTACTTCTGGCCCAAGACCTTCACGATCGAGGCGTATCAAAAGGTCTTTGCCGAAAAGAAGATCTGGATCGGCTACGGAAACACCATCCTCTACACTATCGCCCACACGCTGTACGTGCTGGCACTAACGATCCCGCCGGCCTATGCCTTAAGCAAAAAGAACCTGCCCGGGCGCGTTGCGATCACCTGGTACTTCTTTGCCACGATGTTCATTTCCGGCGGCCTGATCCCAAGCTATCTGCTCAACAGAAACCTAGGCCTCATCAACACCCGCTGGATCATGATCCTGGGCATGGGCGTTGGCTATTCCAACCTCGTTATCACGCGCACCTACTATCAGACGAGTATCCCCACGGAGGTATACGAGTCAGCCTACATCGACGGCGCGACCGAGTGGCAAACCTTTATCCGCATCGCGCTGCCGCTGTCGGGCGCAATCGTCGCGGTTATGGCGCTGTACGCCGCTGTCGGAACCTGGGGCAGCTGGTACACGGCGTTCATATACATCACCGATCAGAAGAAGTGGCCGCCTCAGCTGCGACTAAGACAGATCCTGATTTTGGACTCCACCCAGTCCCTCGACATTCAGAACATGACCCTCGAGGATCAGATGGAGATGCAGCATCAGGCCTTCCTGGTCACGACCATGAAATACGCCATCATCTTCATCGCCTGTTTGCCAATGCTTGTGCTCTATCCCTTTGTTCAGAAGTACTTTGTCAAAGGCGTTATGATCGG
>CADBNW010000059.1 GCA_902796025.1 uncultured Eubacteriales bacterium | reverse complement strand
GCCCATCTTGGCCGAAATCAGCGGAGCGTCCGCGGCGTCCAGGCCGATCTCGTCCTCAATCTCGTGCTTGACCACCTCCGGCTGGGCGCTGGGCAGGTCGATCTTGTTGATGACGGGCAGGATCTCAAGGTCGTGATCCAGCGCAAGGTAGACGTTGGCCAGGGTCTGGGCCTCGATGCCCTGCGTGGCGTCCACGACCAAAATCGCGCCCTCGCAGGCCGCAAGCGCCCTGCTGACCTCGTAGGTAAGGTCCACGTGGCCGGGGGTGTCTATGAGGTTAAGCTCGTACTCCACGCCGTCTTTGGACTTGTAGGGCATGCGCACGGCCTTGGATTTTATGGTGATGCCGCGCTCGCGCTCCAGCTCCATGGAGTCCAGCACCTGATCGGTCATGTCTCTTAGCGCCATAACGCCGGTTTTTTCCAGCAGGCGGTCGGCAAGGGTGGACTTGCCGTGGTCGATGTGGGCGATGATGCAAAAGTTGCGGATCTTGTTAAGCTCGGTAGCCAAGGTCTTCCTCCGTATGATAGGGCGTTATAGGGCGTTGTAATGCTGCAGGCGGATCACTTCGCCGCCTGCGTCAAACAGCAGGGTAAAGATGGGCTCCACCTGATTGCGGGCGTAGAATTCCTCGATCGCGCCGCGGATGGCTGCCTCCTGCGGGGCGCTTTTGACCATGCTGTACAGCGCGCCGCTCATTTCGGGCAGCCAGATCTCCGCCTGGGCGCTCAGCTTTACCGTGTACAGGGTGGGGTCATCGTTTACCGCGTAGGGCAGGCCGAAGTTGGAATCGTATTCCATGCGGCAGGGATCGATGGTGACGTACAGCCCGTCGCTGAGCCTGTCGCAGGCCACCAGGAACACCACGTATTCGGTGGAGATGCGCCTTGGCTGCAGCCCCAGGGCAGGCACGAAGGAGGCGTTGAAGCGCTGGCGCGCGCCTTCGTCTCCCCAGCTGGTCTGGCTGACGCTGAGGGCCAGTTCGTCGTTTACCCGGAAAATGTACGCGTCCACCGTGTACACCTCGCCGCTTCCGCTGTCGCGCAGGGAGCGATAGGAATAGCTGATGTACGCGCCGTTTGGGAAAGAGGGCAGGGAGAAGGCGCTTACCTCGCTTTTGGAAATGACGTTTCCGTAGCGGGCGGCGGAGGCGGCGCGCGCGGCGAGCATCTGGGCGGGGGCGTCGTTTGCCTCCTCCAATGTCACGCTGATATCCAGCTGCTCGCCGTAGGCGCTAAGCAGCAGGCCGCTTGGCTCGATGTAGCTGATCACGTCGAGGCCCGAAAGCGCGCCTTCGTCGTAGATAAGGCTGTAGGCGGAATAGACCTGCCCGTCAAAGCCGCCCTCGGCAAAAACCGGGCAAAGGAGCATGAGCGCAAGTATCAGCGCGCAAAGCCGTTTTAGCATAATGGTACCTCCCTGTAAGAGCGTGGGTCTTTGCCAAAGAGCGATGCTTTGGGACGGGCGGCGCGTTTCTCACGCCGCGGGAAAAGGCGCGTTTAATCCCTTGAGTACCTTGCGATCAGGTAGGGGATGTAGTTGTCGTTATAGAAGATGCGCCCCGCGACGTCCGCGTACATGGCGTACTCCTCGCCCTGCAGAAGCCTGCCGACGTTGGACTGGTTTTCAAGCGCCACCAGCTTTACGTCCTGGGCGTTTCCGACGTTCATGATGGAGTAGGAGGTGCCGCTGTCCACGTACGTGTCCACGATCTGGCCGATGCACAGGAACACCCTGCCGTTCCACTGCTCGTAGTAGGGCAGCAGGTGGGCGTAATCCATCTGCCAGGCGTTGCGGGTGTACTCCGCCTTGGCGGGCAGGTAGTCCACATAGAAGCTGATCGCGCTGTCGCGCCGCCCGGCGATGGAGGAGCGGAAGGACACCAGATTCTTTCCGTAGGTGGCAAAGCGCGCCCGGAAGGAGAACTTGCCGGTCATCTGGTCCATGGTGAGGCTGTCGCGCTCGTAATCCGTATCCACGGTGATCATCGCGCCGGGCTCCGTGCGGCCGCTGACGGTCATGTAGTTGAGGCGGCTGATGTACTGCACGGAGGCGTCCACCTCGAGGTTGATGTCCATGACCTCGCGGTAGAACACGATGTCGCGCCGCGCCTCCTTGTGGTTGTCGGTGCGCACGATGATGGAGATGTTGTTGTCGCCGATGGGCTCGATGTTCAGGGTGAGGGCGAGGTTGCCGCTTCTGTCCACCTTGTCGGACACATCCTCGCCGTTTATGATGACCTGGCTTCCGTACACCACGTTCATGGCAAGGCCCGTCTGGGCGGTGATGACGGTCACGTGGTCGCTGGTGGGCTGGGTGATGGTGACGGGCGCCTCCGGCACGTCCACCTTGATGGAGAATACGGGGATGCGGGTCTTTTTGCCGGTGGAGGAGATGTACACGGGCGAAAAGGTGATCAGGGCGTTGTCGATCGTGGTGGGGTCGCTTTCAAACCAGATGTAGTCCGGAAACACCACGCGGGCGATGCCGCCGACGAACATGTAGCTTTCGCCCAGCTCCTCGATGTAGACGCAGTCGCCGTCTTCGCCGAAGAAGGTGAGCGCGTGCCCCTTGATGCCGTTTTCAAGGGTGATGGATTCCACAGTCTGCTTTACGTACTGTTTGGTGATGGCGGCATTTTGGCGGCGGATGCGCAGGGGCTCCTCGATCAGCAAAAAGATGATGAGTGTGACAAGCGCGGCCAGCACGACCAGCGCCGCCCGCCCCAGCAGGTTTTTGAGGGGCAGCTTGTCATCCCCGGCCACCTTGTCTTCGTAGTTCAGCGGCAGGCCGCACTTTGCGCATTTGCTCATGGACGCCTTGATGGTGGCGCCGCAGCGTGGACAGGTCAAGAAAGGTATCCTCCAAAAATATACAGGATGCACTCTTTGCGGCGTGGGCCGCAGAAGAGAGTTATAGTTTTACCCAAATACATTATAGCGCAAAGCGCGTAAAAAAACAAGCGCCGCGGAAAAAGCGGTGGGCTCATTGGGGAGGAAGAATGTTTTATTGATCGAACAAGGCGATAACCTCAAAAACACAAAGTGAAATGCCTCAAAAATGCAAAACGAAATACTCAAAAATGTAAAACGAAATGCCTCAAAAACACAAAACGGAATGCCTCAAAAACACAAAACGGGTATTGACCTTGCGGGGGAAAAGGAAAGTCGGGGAAGATGCTATAGCCACAAAAAAGACGGCTTGCCCCGATGGAGCAGGCCGTTCTTATCGCTTGCGGGTTTTCCCTTCCCGGCGGGATTATCTGTGGATCCAGCCGGACGCGCCGCGGAGGCTCACGACGATCCACTCGTCGTCGATCCTCAAAATGGCCAGGGTCACGTCCTTTTCCAGCAGGCCGACCTTGGGCGCGTTCAGGTCGTTCCAGGCGTAGACGGTGGTCTTCGCGTCCGTGCGGTACCAGGCGGGGTCGATGGCGATGTAATCGGAATTGACCCAGCCGCCCTGCGCGTCGATGGAGTCGGACAGCACGCATTTTGCCCACTTGTCCTTTACCTCCGTTACGAGGATGAAGTTGCCGTAGGGCACGGTGGTCACGACCTTGGAGGAGGCGCTTGGGGACTGGCGGACGGTGAGGCTTTCGCAAAGCACGACGGCCTCGTAGCCGATCTGTCCCTCGCCGTGGGGGAAGAGGATCTCCGCCTGGACCGCCGAAAGACCGGCAAGGGTGAAGATCAGCGCTGCAAGCAGCAGTGTGCGCAGGAAGTTTTTCATTATCGTAGCTCTCCTTTTTTTGATATCGATTTGGTACAGCTGCCCGGCGCGCCTGTCGGGCTTTTTATAACGCGAGGCTTCAAGGCTCCCGGTGGAGCAGAGGCGCGTTTGCCGCCTGCCCCTTTGCCTGTACGGGCTGGAATTATAGCCCTGCGCCCGGCCTTTGTCAAGCGTTAGGGCTTGGCGGCGGCCTCCAGCTCTCCGTAATGGAACGCCCGTGTCTTTGGCTCGCCGCCTACGTAGACTTTGTAGTACAGGGTTTTGCTTGCGTGATCCAGCTTTACGAGCTGGCCGTCCCAGAGGGGGCTGTAAGTGCGGTCGAAGGCGGCGTACTCCGGATGTGGGTGGTCCTGGGAGTAGTTGCTGGTGATGGTGTAGTATTCCCTTAAGTACTCGTCTGCGGCCTCGCGCTGCGCGTCGTCCATCATGAAGTAGCGAAGCGTCGGATCGTTCAGCACGTAGGTCGGGTCGATGTGGTAATCGCGGCCGTTTATGCGCACGTAGGCCCACTGATGGCGCTCGTGGTCGTAAGCGCGCTGGCCAAACATGGTGGTGGCCTCGACGCCCGCCTGCATCAGCAAATACGCATAGGCGACGGAGACCTCCTGGCAGATGCCCGTGCCGCCGGTCAATACGCGGTAGCTGCTGAGCCATAAGGGGCAGCTGTCTATGACGGCCAGGGCTTCGTAATCGTAGGTATAATGCGCGGCGAAATACTCGTACAGCGCAAGCGCCTTTTCAAAGTCGCTGTAATCGTCCCCGAGGGCTTCGTTCAAAATGCCCTCGACGAGGGAGGCAAAGTCGGCAATGCGCCTTGCGGCTTCCTCGCGCGGCACGGTGTAGACAAAGCTGCCCATCCCGTATTTTACGGGCCTGTCGCGGTTATAGGCATAGTCGATCAGCTCCGTAAGCGGGGGAAAGCACTTGTCGCGGAACTGTCCCATCACCCAGTCGTAGGTATGCGCGTCGGGACAGGGGAAGGTGTCCTTTCCCGCCATGACCGCGTCCACCAGATCGAACCACGCCTGGACCATCGTTTTGCCAAAGACCTCCTCCATATAGACGGAGCAGACCTTCGGCTGAAAGCGGTAGTGGCCGGGCTGCTTTGTATCTGACGCCGTATCGCCCTCCGCAAAGGCGCAGGAAAGCGGCGTTGCAAGTGTGGCAAGCAGCAAAACAAGACAGATCGTTTTATGCGCAAGCTTTTTCATGAGGCCCTTTTTCTTTAATGTCCTGTATGACAAATTGCGGCGCGCTTTGGCTGCCCGTACAGGGCCGCAAAAGCAGCGCTTGCAGGAAGACAGACGCCTGGGACTTGTTTTTTGTTCCCGATAAAAAGCGCAGCCAGGCCGCCTGGCCTGGCTGAAACTCCTGTGCATCCCGGCGCTTTGGTCTGCCGGGGAGGGGCTTTACGCGTTTTTGCCCAGCAAAAACGCCTGCTTGTTCAGCTCCACAAATTTGGGCTTTACCAGCTTTTCGATGGCGCCAAGCCAGGCGTCCTCGGAGATCTCCGGCATGTACCTTGACAGTACGCCCATCAGAACCGTATTGACCGCCTTGTCGCTGCCGGCCTTTTGGGCAAGCGCCAGCGCGTCCACAGCCTTCACGTCGCACTTTTGGGCGAGCTTGCCGGTGGGATCCTTGGGATAGGTCATGGCCCCGGTGATCACGGTGATGGGATAGATCTCCGCCGTATTTGTGATGAGGGTGCCGCCCTCCTTCAGCATTTCGATGTAGCGCGCGCCCTCGACTGCCTCAAAGGACAGGATATAGTCCGCCTCGCCCTTGTCCACGATGGGGGAGAAGACCTTCTCGCCGTACTTTACGTACGTTACGACGCTGCCGCCGCGCTGGCTCATGCCGTGCACCTCGCTGAGCTTCACGTCCAGGCCCTTTTCCACCAGCACGTGCCCGATCAAACGGCTTGCCAGCAGCGTGCCCTGGCCGCCCACACCGACTATCATAATGGACTTTGTCATATTACGCCTCCTTGATCGCGCCGAAGGGGCACAGCTGCCTGCACAGGCCGCAGCCTACGCACTGACCCGCGTCGATGCGCGCCTTGCCGTTTTCAAAGCGGATGGCGGGGCAGCCGGGCTTCATGCAGCTTTTGCACGCGCGGCAGGCGTCCGCGTCCACATGCAGGGCGGGTTTTGGCTTTACGTATTTGAGCAGCATGCAGGGCCTTCTGCAGATGATGACCGAGGGCTCGTCGGCTGCGATCTCTTCTTTTATGGCCGCCTCCAGCGCCTTTAAGTCGCCGGGATCCACGCTGCGCACGCGGCGGATGCCGACGCCCTCGCAGACCTTTTCCAGGGAGACCGGCGGGACGGGCTGCATTTTGAGGGTGTAGCCGGTGGCGGGGTTTTGCTGGTGCCCCGTCATGCCGGTGATGGAGTTATCCAGGATCATCACCGTGGAGATGGAGCGGTTGTAGGCAATGTCGGTAAGCGCGGTGATGCCAGAGTGCAGGAAGGTGGAATCGCCGATCACCGCCACGCACTTGCCCGCGCCCTCCGGCCGCACGGTGTTGAAGCCGTGCAGCATGCTGACGCTTGCGCCCATGCACACCACGCTGTCCACGGCGCT
>CADBNW010000058.1 GCA_902796025.1 uncultured Eubacteriales bacterium | reverse complement strand
TTGCTGATGCCCATGGCGTTGATGGGATAGGCCGCCTTGTCCGTGGACAGGCACACCACCCGCTTCACCCCCGCGTCGATGGCCGCGTGCAGCACGTTGTCCGTGCCCTCCACGTTGGTCTTCACCGCCTGCATGGGAAAGAACTCGCAGGAGGGCACCTGCTTCAGCGCCGCCGCGTGAAAGATGTAATCCACGCCCGGCATCGCGTCGCGCACGCTTTGCGGGTCGCGCACGTCGCCGATGTAAAAGCGCACCTTGCCCGCGTGATCGGGGTATCTGGCCTGCAGCTCGTGGCGCATGTCGTCCTGCTTTTTCTCGTCTCTGGAAAAGATGCGTATCTGGCCTACGTCGCTGGTCAGAAAGTGTTTAAGCACCGTTGATCCGAAAGATCCCGTGCCGCCGGTGATCAGTAAAGTTGCGCCGTTAAACTCGCTCATACCCTGACTCCTTGTTTTACGCAAGCTATCTGTTTGCGTACATTCTTTCGTAATACGTTTGGTATTCGCCGTTTATGATCTGCTCCCACCAGGCTCTGTTGTCCAGATACCAGCGGATGGTCTTTTTGATGCCGTCTGCAAACTTCGTTTCCGGAAGCCAGCCAAGCTCTTTGTGGATCTTCGTAGGATCGATGGCGTAGCGCATGTCGTGCCCCTTGCGGTCGGTAACGTAGGTGATCAGGCTTTCGGGCTTTCCAAGCTCCCTGCAGATCAGGCGGACGATGTCGATGTTTCGCATTTCGTTGTGGCCGCCGATATTGTACACCTCGCCCACGCGCCCCTTGTGCAGGATCAGGTCAATGGCCTTGCAGTGATCCTCCACGTACAGCCAGTCGCGCACGTTCAGGCCCTGTCCGTACACGGGCAGGGGCTTGTCGTTTAGGCAGTTTGCGATCATCAGGGGGATCAGCTTTTCCGGGAAGTGATAGGGCCCGTAGTTGTTGGAGCAGCGGGAGATCGTGGCGGGAAGCCCGAAGGTCCTGTGATACGCCATCACCAGCAGATCCGCCCCGGCCTTGGACGCGGAATAGGGCGAGCTTGTGTGGATCGGGGTCTCCTCCGTAAAGAAGAGATCTGGTCTGTCCAGGGGCAGATCGCCGTAGACCTCGTCGGTGGACACCTGGTGATAGCGTTTGATGCCGTATTTCCTGCATGCGTCCATCAGGGTCTGGGTGCCGATGACGTTGGTCTGCAAAAACACGCCGGGGTTTTCGATGCTGCGGTCCACGTGGCTCTCCGCCGCAAAGTTTACGATGATGTCCGGCTTTTCCTCTTCAAAGAGCCTGTATACGCCCTCGCGGTCGCAGATGTCAAGCTTCACAAAGCGAAAATTCTGCTTTTCCATGACGGGCGCAAGCGTAGTGAGGTTTCCGGCATAGGTCAGCTTGTCCAGGCACACGATCCTGTAGTCTGGATGCGCCTTCAGCATGTGAAAAATAAAGTTGGAGCCGATGAAGCCCGCTCCGCCGGTCACAACGATCGTCATTTTGTCTCCCTCGCAATCGTCAGCAAATACTTGCCGTAATCGGTCATTTTGAGCTCGTTTCCGATCTCCTCAAGCTGCGCCGAATCGATAAAGCCGCGCCGCCAGGCGATCTCCTCGATGCAGGATACGTAAAAGCCCTGCCTGTCCTGCACCGCCTCGACAAACTCCGCGGCCTTCAGCATATTGCCGGGCGTACCGGTGTCCAGCCAGGCCATGCCGCGCCCCATCAGGGTCACCTTCAGTTCTCCCTTTTCGAGGTAGGCGTTGTTTACCGCCGTGATCTCAAGTTCTCCCCGCGCGGAGGGCTTTACGCTTTTTGCGATCTCCACCACCCGGCTGTCGTAAAAGTACAGGCCCGGCACGGCAAAATTGCTCTTGGGCTTTTCCGGCTTTTCCTCGATGGAGACCACGTTGTAGTTTTCGTCAAACTCCACCACGCCAAATTCCCGCGCGTCCTTTACGGGATAGCCGAAGATCGTCGCGCCGGTTTTGTTTTCCATCGCCTGCTGCAAAAGCCTTGTCAGCGACTGCCCGAAAAACACATTGTCGCCCAAAATCAGGCACACGCTGTCCCCGGCGATAAACTCCTCGCCCAGGATGAACGCCTCCGCCAGTCCGCGGGGCTTTGGCTGCACTTTATAGGAAAAGCGCATGCCCAGGCGCTCGCCACTGCCCAGCAGGCGCTGGTACATGCCGATGTCGTCGGGAGTGGAGATGACCAGCACCTCCCGGATCCCCGCAAGCATCAGTACAGACAGCGGATAGTAGATCAGGGGCTTATCGTAGATCGGCAAAAGCTGCTTTGAGACCACCTTGGTCATGGGGTACAGGCGCGTTCCCTTTCCGCCTGCAAGAATGATGCCCTTCATACGGAGACCTCCACTCGTTTTCTTAGTTGCGCAGGCTGAAAAAGCGCTCAGCCAAGCGTCACGTCCAGTATCATCATCAGCACAAAGCCCAGCGCGAAAGCCACGGTGCCGTGGTTTGTGTGGCGTCCGGCGCTGACCTCCGGGATCAGCTCCTCCACCACCACGTACATCATCGCGCCCGCGGCGAAGGCCAGAAGGTAGGGCATGACCGGCACGACCGCCCCCGCCGCCGCGATGGTGATGAGCGCGGCTACCGGCTCCACCGCGCCGGAGAGCGCGCCGTACAAAAAGGTCTTGCCCTTGCTCATGCCCTCAGCCTTCAGGGGCATGGAGACGATGGCCCCCTCCGGCAGGTTCTGTATCGCGATGCCAAGCGCCAGCGCCAAAGCGCCCGCAGCGCTGAGGCCAGAGCTTTTGCTTAAGTAGCCCGCGTACACCACGCCCACGGCCATGCCCTCCGGGATGTTGTGCAGGGTGACGGCCAGGATGAGCTTTGTGGTGCGCTTTAAGCCCGTCCTTGGGCCCTCGTCCTGGCTGTCCAGGTGGGTGTGCGGCGTCACCACGTCCAGTAGCAGCAAAAAGCCCATGCCCAGCAAAAAGCCGACCGCCGCGGGCACGAACGCAAGCGTGCCCAGATGCGCGCTTTCGCTTAGCGCGGGCTCCAGCAGGCTCCAAAAGGACGCGGCCACCATGACCCCCGCCGCAAAGCCAGTCAGAAGCTTTTGCAGGGTCACGGAGATATTCTTTTTCAGCGCGAACACCAGCGCTGCGCCGAGGGCCGTGCCGAAAAACGGGATCAGTACGCCTAAAAGGACCTCGCGCTCCATACGCTTTTATTCGCCCTTGCCCAGCATTTTGATGCTGTCGTTATCGAAAAACGCCGCGGCGGCGTAGCCCGCCTCCTCCAGCGCGCCAAGCTGTTTGCCCAGCTTTTTCTGCTGCTTTACCGTGGTGACCGTCCAGCTTTTGCGAAGCTGTGCCGCCTTTTGCAGCACCTGGGAAAACGGCGCGTCCTCAAGGTACAAAAGCGCCAGCTTCTTCGTATCCGGGCAGGTGAAGCCGCGCTCTGCAAGGATCTGGCAAATGCGCTCAAAGCCGATGGAAAAGCCGACCGCCGGAACGTCCCTTCCCAGGAACTTTCCGATCATGCCGTCGTATCTGCCGCCGCCCGCGATGGCTCCGCGGAAGGCGTCGCAGGTGATCTCAAACACGCAGCCCGTGTAATAGCCCTGCCCGCGCACGAGCGAGGGCGCGTACTTTACCTTGAAAAGGCCGTTTGCCAGGGCCGAAGCGCTGTCCAGGATGTATTTCAGCCTGTCCGCCGCGGGGCTTTCGCCGATAAAGGCGCGCACGCTTTCAAACGTCATGTCCCCGGCCTTCAAAAAGTTTGCAAGAGCGCTTACCACCGCAGTATCAAAGCCCTTTTCCGTAAGCTCCGCGCTTACGCCGTCTGCGCCGATTTTGTCAAGCTTATCAAAGGTGATGCACACGCTGTCGAGCTGTGCGTCCAAAAAGCCCATGCCCTTGAGCATGTCCCTTAGCATCCGCCGGTCGTTTATGTTTACGGTAAAATCGTCAAAGCCGATCGCCTCAAGCGCCCTTGCGGTCACGTCGATCAGTTCGATCTCCGCCTCCGGGGACTCGTCGCCCAGGATGTCGATGTCGCACTGCACAAATTCGCGCATGCGCCCCTTCTGCGGACGCTCGGCGCGGAAGACCCGGTCGGTCTGGATCACCTTGAAGGGCTTGGGCAGGCTGTCGTAGTTGGCGGCGTAAAAGCGGCTGAGCGGCACCGTGAGGTCGTAGCGTAAGCCCATGTCGCACAGCTGCTTTTCGTCCCCAGCCTTAAGCGCCTCCTCCAGCTTTTCGCCGCGCTTTAGGACCTTGAAGATCAGGTTCAGGTTGTCGCCGCCGTCGCTTTTGTCCAGGTTTTCCATGTCCTCCAGCATCGGCGTAAAGATGCGCTCAAAGCCGCTTTCGCGGTAGACGCCAAGGATCTTCCCCTGCACATAGTCCCTCAGGCGCGCTTCGCCCGGCAGGTAATCCTTCATACCCTTTACAGGATTTGTTTTCATATCGATTAAGCTCCTTACAAGCAAAATGCCCGGCAAAACCGTTCTCACGCGCCGGGCATCGATTTCAAGCGTTATTTAAACCATTTGCTGCCGCTGTCGCCCTGATCGTCCGTAGGCTTCCCGCCCTCGGGCTTTGCGTCGCTGCCGCCAAGCCACTGATGGGGCTGCTCGGTCTCTTCAAGCGCCGAAGCCTCCCCTTGCTCCTCAGTTGGCTTTTCCGTTTTCTCTGCTGATGCGGCAGGCTGCGCCTCGCGGCCAAAGCGATACGCCTCGGCGCGCGCGGGATCGTAGGGCCTGTCCTCCATGAAGGCTTCAAACTCCTCGCGGTTGATGCGCTCCTTTTCCACAAGAAGCTTTGCAAGGCCGTCGAGCTTGTCGCGCTTTGCGGTCAGGATCTCCATTGCCCGGCGCTCGCCCTCGTCAAGCAGCGCCCGCACCTCGTCGTCCACGGCGCTGTTCAGCTTTTCGCTTACGCCGGAGGAGGTCTGAGAGAACGTGCGGCCCAAAAACACCTCGTGCTCGCTGCTCATAAAGATGGGGCCGAGCTTGCTCATGCCGTACTCCGTCACCATCGCGCGGGCGATGTTCGTGGCCTGCTTTATGTCGCTGGTGGAGCCGGTGGTGATGTCGTCATACACAAGGCGCTCTGCGCACATGCCGCCCATGGAGAAGGCGATGTGGGCCTTTAGGCGCGTGCTGGAGCAGTACTGGGTGCTTTCGTCCGGCAGGTACTTGGTGTAGCCGCCCGCCATGCCGCGCGGGATGGTGGTGATCTCCTGCACCTTTTCGCACTCAGGGATGCAGTAGGCTACGATCGCGTGCCCGCCCTCGTGATAGGCCACCATCTCCTTGTCCTTCGGGGGAATGATGTGGCTTTTCTTTTCAAGGCCCATGGAGACGCGGTTGATGGCCTCCTCGATCGCCTCAAAGCTGATCTCGCTTTTGTTTCGCCTTGCGGTAAGCAGCGCCGCCTCGTTCATGATGTTGGCAAGATCCGCGCCGGTAAAGCCGGGGGTCATCACGGCCACGATGTGCAAATCCACGTCCCCCGCAAGGGGCTTGCCCCGGGAGTGCACCTTTAAGATCTCCTCCCTGCCCTTTACGTCCGGGTAATTGACCAGCACCTGGCGGTCAAAGCGGCCGGGGCGCAAAAGCGCGGGGTCCAGGATGTCCGAGCGGTTGGTGGCGGCCATGACGATCACGCCGGAGTTCGGGGTAAAGCCGTCCATCTCCACCAGCAGCTGGTTTAAGGTCTGCTCCCTTTCGTCGTGCCCGCCGCCGAGGCCCGCGCCCCTTTGGCGGCCGATGGCGTCGATCTCATCGATGAACACGATGGAGGGAGAATTCTTCTTTGCCTGATCGAACAGGTCGCGCACGCGGCTTGCGCCGACGCCCACGTACATTTCCATAAATTCAGAGCCGGAGATCGTGTAAAACGGCACGCCCGCTTCGCCCGCCACGGCCTTGGCCAGCAGCGTTTTGCCCGTGCCGGGAGGGCCGACCAGCAGCACGCCCCTTGGGATCTTCGCGCCGAGCTTCGTGTACTTGTCCGGAGCCTTCAAAAAGTCTACGATCTCCTTGAGCTCCTGCTTTTCCTCCTCCGCGCCCGCGACGTCGCCGTAGCGGATCCGGTTGGTGTGGGGATCCACAAGCTTCGTGCGCCCGCGCACGAAGGTGTTGGCTCCCTTGTTCGCCCCGGCCTGCATGCGGAAGATGAACACCATGAGACCAATGAACAGCACGATGGAGATCAGCGAGGGCAGCAGCTGCAAAAAGATGCTGGGGCCCTCCGGCTCCTGGGTGGAGAAGGTAAAGCGGTATTCCGTGGGGCTCACGGTCTTTCCCAGCACAGACTCATAGATCGACTGCACGTCCGTATAGAACTGCTGGGAGGAGGGCAGCGTCGCAAAAAAGTCGTGATTTCTGGGGCCGAAGCGCTGCGGCGTGATGGTGGAGCCCGTCTTTAAGCCGTATAGGGTATCTGACATAATGAGCACGCTGTCGATCGTGCCCGCCTCACCCGCCAGGTCGCTTTTCAGATCGTCCTCGACCCGCGCAAGCAGCTTACTGTAGCTCAGCTCCTCCGGCTGCACCGCGCTTTGCGGCGTGCCGGTCAGCGCGATGACCAAAAAGATGCCGCCGATGATCAGCGCGTATATCAGCAGGGTCCTCAAAATGCCTTTGCTTTTGTTGTTCAAGCTCTCGCTTTCCTCGCTTTCCGAGCATTGCTCTGCGATTTGGGATTAATTATACCATTTAAACAGAAAAATAGCAAACCCATCCCCGGCGTTTCGCCGGGGTGGATTTTAAAAAGTGCGTAAAAACTGCTTAAGAAGCCTTCAGGCCCCGCCGCAGTTTTTGTCAGGACTTTTGTCCCCCGCCGCCCGTGACCAGCTCGAACACCCCGTCCCCCGGGCGCAGCCCGCAGTACCTTTGCAGCGCCGCTTCAAGGCCGTTAGCCTTGTAAAAGGCGCGCACCTCGCGCGTGCCCTCGTCGTCGTTTTCGTATTCAAAGCCCGCGCGGATGGCAAGGGCCAGGTTCACGGGGTTTCCGCCCGCCTGCCGGCACAGCCTGGCCGGCCCGCAGAGGCGGTCATCCCCGCCAAGCTTTCTGCGCGAATCCGCCCCCAGACGGCAAAGCGCGTCCTCGATGTACGGGTTTTCAAGCAGCTCCACTATGGTGCTTTGCCAGGACTCCATCTCCAAAGCCGCAAAGCCAAAGCGCTTTTGAAGCCCAAGACTCGCTTCGCTAAGCGCGCCTTTCAGCACCGCTAAAATCGCTTCGTCCCGCACGGCCTCAAGCGCGGTCCTGTGCCCCTTTGGAAGCCCCAGATAGCAAAGCAGCGCGTGCGCCATGTTCAGGGTATAGAGCTTTCGCGTCTCCTCCCTTGCGATGTCCATGGATACGCGAAGCCGCGGCGCTTTGGGCGGCGCGCACTTCAGGGCGTCAAGGCTTATGGCCTGCTCTCTCCAGCCGTTGTTCCAAAGCGCAAGGGGATCCTCCCGGATGAGCCACGCAGGCGCGACGGGCGAGATGCACATGGCAAAAATGCCCGTAACGCCCACCTTTTCGTCAAAGTAGGCGCGCGCCCTCTCCGAAAGCCGCTCGCGCATCAATACTCTAAAGGCCTCGTCCGGCCCCGCCATGTTGACGTTCATCATCACGTCCATGGGAAGGCCCGTCAGGGCGCGGCGCTCAAAAAGCGGCGTCAGCTGCCCTGCCACCTCGCTCAGCTTTGGCTGGTGCACCGCGATATCCAACAGCAGCTCCGGCGCTTCAAACAGCGCCTCAAGCCGCGCCGTTTCCGAGGTGTGCAGCGCGCGGTAGAATTTTGGCGCATGTACCTTGCGGATGCCGCTTTTCTCCGCAAGGGCCACCGTGTAGCCGTCCGCCCGCTTCAGCGCGTCCACCAGCGCCCGGTCGATGTCCACAAAGCTTATGTCAAAGTCGGCCTCGCGGAAGATCTCCGCCACAAAGCCCCGGCCGATGCGTCCGGCGCCCCAGATCACCAATGTGCGCATGATGTCTCCCTTTAAAGACCAAAGTCTGTTTTTATTTCTCCAGGCCCTCCACCCAGCGGACTGCCCGCCGGATCCAGCCCTGCATGCACATGCCCGTGCCGTCGGCAAAGCCGTGGCCGCCCTCCGGGCCGATCTCCAGCCTGCACGGGATGCCCGCCTTTCGAAGCGCCCTGTCAAGCGCCTTTGAATGCTCGGCGGGCACCAGCTCGTCCCCCGCCGCCAAAAACAGCGCGCAGGGCGGGAAATCCCCGGCATGCTCCGGGATCTCGTAGGGCGTTTTGGCGGCCTCCTCCGCGCTCATGCCAAACAGCCGCATTTCCAGCGCCTCGTCCAGGGGATCCCGCTTTGCCGCAAGGCGCCAGCTGGTAAGAGGATACACCGGAAACACCGCGCGCGGCTTTGGAAGGTCAAAGGCCCGAAAGCCCTTTTCTCTTACGTTCCAAAGGCACACAAGATACCCGCCCGCAGAGAAGCCGCAGGTGATGTACTTATCCGCCTCCACGCCAAACCGCTTGGCATTCGCAGCGATAAAGCGAAGGGCCCTTGCAAAGTCCTGCATCTCCCGCTCCAGGATGTCCGCTTCCCCGTTTACCTGATAGGTCAAAATGAACACGTCGTAGCCCAGATCATTGAACTGCGCTGCGACCGGCCAGCCCTCCGTAAGATTCCACACGTTCACAAAGCCGCCGCCCGGCACAAGCAGGATAAAGGGCCTGCCGGGCCGCCTGCTGCCCGCGGGCAGAAAGACCAGATGCACGGATCGCCGGTCGGGGTTTTCGGCGCATTCCTCCTCGTCATAGATCCTGTAAAACCAGTCGCCGCCGCGGGCGGCCTCAGTAAGCCGCGTCAGGCCCCTTCGCACGTCGCCGCCAAGCAGCCCCTGTCCGATCTGCCGGAAGCTCTTCTTCCAAAGCGGCGTATCGCTGAGCTTACGCCCCCGTATAGCGTCCGCCGCCACGGGGCTCAACAAAGGCTGGGAGAGGATCTCGCCCAGCGTCGCTTCTTCGCTTATCATCCCGCACCTTCCCTTTGCCAGACACATATCGCCCAAAGATGCCCTTAAGCCGGATCTTATGCTGTCCATCTTTTGTGATCCTTACAATATTATATAATCCAGATCCCACCCCTGTCAAGCCGCCCCAAACGCCCCGGCTCCTTCCCCCACACTTTCCATCTTCTGTTTATTCCATGTCAATTCTTTCAAATCGCCCCACGACGCCTCTCAGCGCTTGCAATCTTCACATTGCGCTGATACAATACGCGCTCAGGCTCACACAAAAGCCCAGGGCTTAGAGGGGCCGCAGCCCCTCCAGCAATAATCCCCGGGTGGCTTGAAGGGGCCGCAGCCCCTCCAAACTTCAATCCGCAGGGGCGGCTCGCGGTGCCGCGTCTCAAATCTTTGATTTGAGCCGTCGGCATTCCACGCTCTGCGTGGGATTGACTTGCCATCGGCAAGTCAACCTTCCGCCCCGAGGACAGCGATTTTTGTGCAGAAAGCGAAGCGCAGCGCAGACGACCGGAGCAAATAATCGCTTCCTATCGCCCACGCGATCAAGCCCTGGCGTTTCACCTACACACCCCATCAGGGCAACATAACCACCCGCTTGAAATGGATCAAAGATTCATTTCAAGCGAAGGGGCTGCCAAGCAGCCCCGCCTTTAGGAGTTTCTATGACCGAAGAACTGATTCGCAACGAGGCCGCGGCGCAGTACGCCTACGCGCTGCGCCTTGGCAAAAAATACGTCAGCGCCTGCGCGGCGAAGGGGACCGACCCCTACCCGGAGGTGCTGGAGGACGTGCTCAGCGGCGCGCAGACCCGCGACACCGTGAACATCGGCCTTGTGGACATCCCCTCAGAGCTGATCGTCGGCACCTGGGCTGGCGGGCGCAAAAGCGCCTTCGCGGGCAACTTCATGCCGCTTCTCGAAAGCAACAGCGAATTTGCGGACAAATGGATCACACTGTGCGCGTCGCACCTTACCGAGGGCGGCATCCGCGACGCGATCGTGTGCTACGAATACCTGGGCAAATTCTACGTGCAGGAGGGGCACAAGCGCGTAAGCGTCTTAAAAAGCTACGACGCGCCCTCCATCTCCGGCAACGTGACCCGCGTCATGCCCGCGCCCAGCGACGCGCCGGAGATCGTGCAGTACTACGAGTTTTTGCGCTTTTACAGACTGAGCGGCCTCTACGGCGTCAGCTTTTCCCAAAGCGGCGGCTATATGAGGCTGCTGGCCGCGCTGGGGCGCGACGACCACAGCGTGTGGCCGCAGGAATTGCGCCGCGCCTTCATCGGCGAATACCGCTCCTTCAAGGCGCTGTTTGACGAAATGAACGGCGAAAAGCTGCCCCTCACCGCGGGCGACGCGCTGGTGATGTTTTTGCAGGTGCACTCCTTTGACGAAATGAACGCCATGACCAGCGCGCAAAAGCGCGCCGCGCTCAGCGCCCTGTGGCCTGATCTCAAGCTTTCGGCGCAGGGCGAGCCCATCAGCGTCGCCACCCGCCCGGAGCAAAAGGAAAAAAGCCTTCTGGAGCGCATCTTCGGCACCGAGAAGCTGCGCGCCGCCTTCATCTACGACTTCGATCCCGAAACCAGCGCCTGGGCCAGCGCCCACGCGCGGGGACAGCAGTACGCCCAGCAGCAGCTGGAGGGCAAGGTGGATTTTGTAAGCTGCGTCTGCCCCGAGGATCCGGACGCCGCGATGGAAGAAGAGATCTCCCATGGCGCAAACGTGCTGTTTGCCACCTCCCCCATGCTTATCGACTCCTGCCGCCGCGTCGCCGCGCGGCACAAGGGCATCGCGGTATTCAACTGCTCGCTGTCCCTGCCCTACGCAGGCGTCCGCAGCTACTACTGCCGCATTTACGAAAGCAAATTCATCGCCGGCGCGATCGCGGGCATGATGGCGGGCAGCCAGCCCATCGGCTACGTCGCCAACTACCCCATTATGGGCGAAAGCGCCGCCATCAACGCCTTTGCCCTGGGCGCGCGCCTCACCAACCCGGGTGCGCGGGTGCTTTTGAAGTGGACCTGCCTTGAGGGCGACCCGATCGCGGAGCTCACCGCCGCGGGCGCGCGGGTGATCTCAGACCGCGACGAGGACGGCGCAAGGCCGGACGTTGCCGTGCGCCCCGGCACCTACAAGATCTGCGAGGACGGGCAGCTCGCTTCGCTGTGCTCTCCCCGCTGGAACTGGGGCATCTTTTACGAAAAGACGCTGCGCTCTTTGATGAACGCCGGCCCCGACGCCCTTCGCGACGAGGAGCGCGCCGTAAACGACTGGTGGGGCCTTGGCACCGGCAGCGTGGACGTGGATATTTCCGACAGCCTGCCCGCCGGCGCAAAGCAGCTGGCGCACATCCTCAAAAACGGCATCGCCACCGAAAAGGTGGATCCCTTCGCCTGCGAGATCCGCATGCAGGACGGAAGCCTCGTAAGCGACGGCACGCGCGTCTTTACCCTTGAGGAGCTGATGCGCATGGACTGGCTGTGCGACAACATCACTGGCAGCATCCCGGACTACGAGCTTTTAAAACCCATGTCCCGCAGGCTCGTGCGCCTGCTCGGTCTGCGCAGGGAGAGCATCCCTCCCCTGGCCGGAGATATGTAGTATGAAAATATTGCTGATCGCGGACGAGGAAAGCCCCTATCTGTGGGATTATTACCAGCCGGGCCGCCTGAGCGGGATCGATTTTATCCTTTCCTGCGGCGACCTGAAGCAGGAATACCTGGAATTTCTGGTCACCATGGCCAACTGTCCCCTGTATTACGTGCACGGCAATCACGACAAGGGCTACGAGACCTTCCCGCCCGAGGGCTGCGAATGCCTGGACGATCAGCTGCTTGAGATCAAGGGGCTGCGAGTCGCAGGGCTCGGCGGCTGCATGCGCTATAACCCCGGCCCCTATCAGTACACCGAGCGGGAGATGCACTCCCGCATAAACGCGCTGCGCCGCCGCATAAAGCGCGCGGGCGGCGTGGACATCGTGGTCACCCACGCCCCGCCGCAGGGGCTGGGCGACGCGGAAGACAACGCCCACCGGGGCTTTGCCTGCTTTCTGCCCCTGATGGACGAGTTTCATCCCAAATACCTCATCCACGGCCACGTGCACCAAAGCTACGGCCACCGCCTGCCCCGCAGCTTCACCCACGGGGAGACCACGGTGCTGAACGCCGTGGGCTGGCAGATCCTGGAGATCGACGCGCCCCCCGAGCGCACTCCAAGACCCCGCTTTTCGCTGTTCGGACGCAAAAAGTGAGCCGCCCGCCCCCTGCCATAAAGCTTAGGTCGATCGAATGTCTAAAAACAATTGTAAGCGCCTTATCCGCGCTTACATTTTTATATACGCGACGCAGCCCAAAGCGTTCGACGCCTTAAAGCCCAAAGCGCTGTAAAACGCCCTGGCCGCTTCGGTATCGTCCGCCAGTAATTCCATCTGGTATACGTCCCCGAAGCGTTCCATCAATGCTTTCATCAGCCTCGTCCCGACGCCTTTCCTCTGGTACTCCGTTAGCACAAGGAGGTCCTGCACAAAGACGACGGTCTTGCCGTCGCCGACCGCCCGGACGATGCCGATCAGGCGCTCCCCATCATATGCGCCCAGCACGCAAAGCGAGTTGGCGTAAGCCTGCAAAAGCATATCTTCCCGTTCCAGATAGTTTTTCCATCCGACACTCTTATACAGGTTTACGATCTCATCGTGACAGTAGGTTTTGTATTCTCTTATTTCCATAATTCATCCGTCCTTTGTCCTTCCAAGGCGCGCTCCCTACATAGGCCCGCATACAGTATACCCCGTTTTTCACGGCCTGTAAAGCCGCCTCCAGGCCGCTTTTACATTCTTGCCCGCAGAATTTTCCAACGGTTATTGCGTTTGCGCGCAAAAGCTGGTATAATATAAAAAAGGTTTGCGCCAAGCGAAAGGCGGTGCGGGATGAGGCTGGTCTCCTGGAATGTGAATGGGCTGCGCGCGTGCGTGGAAAAGGGCTTTTACGAAAGCGTCGCTTCTCTTGACGCAGACGTCATCTGCCTTCAGGAGATCAAGCTCAAGCCCGAGCAGTTTACAAGCCGCATGGAGGGCTACGAGGCGCATCTGAATTCCGCCCAAAAGCCCGGCTACAGCGGAACGGCGGTGTTCACGCGCGTAAAGCCGCTTTGTGTGACGACCGGCATCGGCATGCCGGAGCACGACAGCGAGGGGCGGGTCATCACCTGCGAGTTTGCGGGCTTCAATCTCGTTTGCTGCTATACGCCAAACTCCCAGGACGGCCTAAAGCGCCTGGACTACCGCATGCAGTGGGAGGACGCCTTCCGCGAATACCTTCTTACGCTTGACCGCATAAAGCCCGTGGTGCTTTGCGGCGATCTGAACGTCGCGCATCAGGAGATCGACCTCAAAAACCCCGACACCAACCACATGAACCCGGGCTTTACGGATCAGGAGCGCGAAAAGCTCACCCGCCTTTTGGACGCGGGCTTTGTGGACAGCTTCCGCCTGCTCCATCCGGACGCAGCCGGGGAATACAGCTGGTGGAGCTACCGCATGCGCGCCCGGGAGCGAAACGCGGGGTGGCGCATCGACTACTTTATCGTAAGCAGGCAATTGACGCCGCGCATCCTGAACGCGCGCATACATCAGGACATCCTGGGCTCGGATCACTGCCCGGTGTCGCTGGATCTGGATATTTGATCGGAGGAGCCTATGAAGCCGGAAAAGAAAAAACGCATCGTTCACATCAAAAGCGCGCTGCCGCTGTTTGGCACGGCCGCGCTGATCGTGCTGCTGGCGCTGATCTTCCCCCTGTACCGCCTGTGGGCGCTGCTGCTCAGCGCCGCGCTGGCCGTGGGCTGCTATTTCGCGCTGGAGCACGTCTTCCCCGGCCGCGATGAAGTGATCATCGAGGAGCTCTACACCGGCAACAAGGAGCTGGACGAGCAGATCAAGTACAGCCGGGGCGTGCTTGAGCGCTTCCGCGCAGCAGCTGCGACCGCCGGGGACGAGCGCGTAAGCTCCCTCATCACCCGCATCGCGGATTCCGCCGAGGGCATCATAGACGAAGTCATCCAGGATCCAAACGACCGCGGCGACGCCTACACCTTCTTCAGCTACTACATGCCCACGATGGATCAGCTGCTTGGCTACTACACCCAGTTTGCCCTCTCCGGCAAGGGCGAAAACGCCCGCGAGAGCAAAAAGCGCATCGAGGGCTGCCTTGAAATGGTCGCCGGCTCGTTTGAAAAATTCCAGGACAAGCTCTACCGCAACGAAGCCGTCGAGGTCAAGGCCAGCGTGGACGTATTAAAGCTTATGCTCAGAACCGATGGCCTTGCCCAAAAGCCCGACGCAGCCTCCACCATCGCCTCCGCGACCGCCGGCGCGGTGGACGACGCGCTCAAGGCCATCGATTCCATCAGCGCCCAGCTGCAAAACGAAGCCGCACTGGAGCAAAACAAGACCCAGACGGCAGCACAATAAACCTTCCCACCCCATACTGAAAAGGAGAGATGCACCATGACCGAAAACATGACGCCCGTCACCCCCGAAGCCCCCGCCGCCGCGGCGACCGCCACCGCGATC
>CADBNW010000057.1 GCA_902796025.1 uncultured Eubacteriales bacterium | reverse complement strand
TTTACAAAGTCGGCGTCGTCCCAATCGTAGGAGGTCTCCTCGTTTTGGGTGGCCATGCGAAGCAGGTCGCGCACGGTGGCGCGAAGGGTGTAGGGGGAGGGGTCCTTTGGCAGGTACTCCGGGAAGAAGGAGGCTACCGTGTCGTCAAGGCGCAGCCTTCCTTCGGTGATCAAAAGGCCGATGGCCACGGAGGTGAAGCTTTTGCTTACGGAGTACATGCGGTGCTTGGTTTCGCGCGAAAAGGGCGGCGTGTAGCCCTCCGCTGCGATTTTGCCGTGACGGGTCACGATGTAGGAATGCAGCGGGAACTCATAGGCGCGCATTTTCTCCAAAAAGCGGAGGATGCCCTCCGACGGGATGCCCAGGGATTCGGGCGATACGGTTTCAAACAGCGCTGCAGGCATAAGTGCTTCCTCCGTAAATCAATGTCTGTCAGTAAAAGGGGCGGCTGCCCCTTGTGGAAAGCCGCCCCCCGAGGTGGATGATGGGATTACTTGTTTTCGGCTCTCCAGGCATCCAGCTGGGCCTGAGCCTCTGCCACGATGCGCTCTGCGCCGGAGGCGTTGAGCTTGGCAACGAATTCGTCGATCTGAGCGTCTACCTGATCGGCGGCGATCCAGCCCCACTTGAGGGGAGTGGTGTACTCGTCGATGACGGCGCTGCAGGCAGCGATCTCGTTCTGCACGGGGGAGGGATCAAAGATGAAGCCGAGGTTGGTGTCGGAGATGGCGTTTTCGTTGGCAGCCTTGATCAGCTCCATGAAGTTGTTGGGATAGCCCTCGTTCACCTTGGAGTTGACCAGCGCGCCGAAGTTGGCGCCGTACCAGTACCAGTAGGCGCGGTTGGTGGGATCTTCGTTCTTGGTGCCGGCGAAGGAGACGACGTTCTCCTGCTCGCTCTGTACCCAGTGGACGCCCTCAAGGCCGAAGCGCAGCGCGGTGGCTACGAAGGGATCGGTGTTGATGAGCTCCAGCGCCTGCATGGCGATTTCGGGGTTTTTGCAGGTGGCGCTTACGCAGTTCACAGCAGCCTGCAGATAGTTGGTGGTCGCGAGGTTGTCAGCAAAGGGCACCATGGTGGTGATGAAGTTCTTGGAGTCCTTGTGCTCGTCTACGTAGACGTAGCCGTTGCCGATGTCGGTGACCAGGTAAGCGGAAGGATCCTGGCTGTAGATCCTGTCGGGATCCCAGTACCAGGGGTTCTCATGCAGCACGCCTTCGGAAACGAGCTCTGCAACGGTGTTGCACAGGTCGCGGTATTCCTGGGTGGCGTACATATTGAACACGGTTTCGCCAGCGCCCATGCCCTCGAACGCCTCGACGCCGGGAACGTTTACCACGGCCAGACCGTTGATGGTCTCATAGGGAGCCCACTGGTCCAGGTCGGGGAAGGTGCGGGTCATGGGGACGTACTCGGTGTCGCTGAGCTTGTACTCGGGATGCAGCTCGTTGCGCTTTTCAAAGGCCTCGCGCAGGATCGGGATCATATCCTGATAGTTCTCGACGGTTTCGGGCAGCTCAAGCTCGAGCTCGTCCGCCAGGGTCTTGTTGATCATGACCGCGTACATCTTGACGGAATCCTTGTAGGAGGGGATGCCGTAGATGTGGCCGTTGACCTTCATGGCGTTCCACAGTCCCTCGGGGATCATGGCGTAGGTCTCGGGCGCGTACTCGGGCAGCAGCTCATCGATGGCCAGGAAGGCGTCCTTGGTCACGTAATCCACATAGCCGATGCCGCTGGAGCAGTTGATGATGTCCATCTGCTGGCCGCTGAGGATCATGGGGCTGACCTTGGAGGAATACTCGGAAGGATCGATAAAGTGGAAGTTGATGGTGGCACCGATCTTTTCCAGCATGTAGGCGTTGATCGCGTCAAACACGGTCTGCTGGTCCGGAGACTCGTTGGTGGCTACGTACCACTCCAACGTGACGGTGTCCTCTGCCATAGAGGGCATAAGACCCAGCACCATTACCAAAGCAAGCAGGATGCTGAGCATGCGGGTGAGCTTTCTCATGGAAATACCTCCTTATATTTTACCGGAACGAAGCCGGCAATGGATTCAAGATCAGCCCTTCACGCTTCCGATCGTAAGACCCTGTATAAAGAAGCGCTGGAAGAAGGGGTAGGCAAACAGGATCGGCACCGTGGTCAAAACAAGGATCGCCATGCGCGTCTGCTCGGAGGGCATGCTTTGCAGCATCGCCATGCCGTCCGGGGAGGACGCGAGGGAGGAGTTGTTTTTGATAAAGTCGATCCTTTGCTGGATGCGGGTCAGCATGGTCTGCAGGGGCACGAGCTTTGGATTGTCGATGTAGAGCATGCCGGTAAACCACTCGTTCCACTTGCCCACCAGCACGAACAGCCCGATGGTGGCAAGGCCCGCCTTTGACAGGGGCAGCACGATGTTCCAAAAGATGCGAAACTCCGTGGCCCCGTCGATCTGCGCGGCGTCAAACAGCTCGATGGGGATGGTGGTGGATATGAACGTGCGCAATACGATGATGTTGAACGCGCTTACCATGCCGCTTAGCACCAGGATCCAGAAGCTGTCGTACAGATGCAGTACGTTTACGTTTATGATGTAGGAGGGCACCAGGCCGCCCGAAAACAGCATCGTAAAGAACACCATGAAGGTGTAAAACTTTTTCGCGGCAAAGCGCTGCTGGGCAAGGACGTAAGCGTACATGGTCATGATCATCACGCTTACCACGGTGTGGATCAGGGTGACCGCGATGGTCACAAGGTAGCTGTCCACCAGCTGGGAGCCGGTTTTGAACAGGCTTTCGTAGGCGATAAAGCTGGTGCTGATGGGGAAAAAGCTAAAGCCCCTGTAGGTAAGGCTTACAGACGAGGTGATGGAGATGATGAATACCAGCACCACCGGCACTACGGTCAGCAGCGCGATCACGCTCATCACGATGCTGAAAACGGCGTTGGTCACAGGCCGGATGCGGTTTATGACCAGGAAGGAATTGTCGCTTTTTTGCTTTCTCATACCGCATGCCTCCCTTCTTAAAACAGCGCCGATTCTTCGTCCACGCGGCGCACGACCTTATTGGAGATGATGATCAGGATAAAGCCGACCACCGACTGGTACAGGCCCGCCGCCGTGGACATGCCGGTGTTGCCCAGCGTTTTCAGCGCCCGGTAGACGTAGCTGTCGATCACGTCCACGACCTCGTACAGCGCGCCGCTGTTCATGGTGACGTTGTAGGAAAGG
>CADBNW010000056.1 GCA_902796025.1 uncultured Eubacteriales bacterium | reverse complement strand
CGTCGTCTTGCCGTGGTCTACGTGTCCGATCGTGCCGATGTTTACGTGCGGCTTGGTACGCTCAAATTTTGCCTTGCCCATGGTTATTGTTCCTCCGAAAATCTTATTTTAGATGTTTTGATAGTTCGCCGTGCCAAGGATCTTGGTGGCGATACTTCTGGGTACGCTCTCGTATTGTGCAAACTGCATGGTGAAGGTCCCGCGGCCCTGGGAGCGGCTGCGCAGATCCGTCGCGTAGCCAAACATTTCGCTCAGGGGCACCAGCGCGTCGATCACGTGCAGTTCGCCGTTCATCTCCGTGTTGGTCACGCGCCCGCGGCGGGAGTTCAGGTCGCCTACCACGGCGCCCAGGTACTCGTCCGGGACCACGATCTCGACCTTCATGATGGGCTCCATCAGCGTGCTGTCCGCCTTCTTCAGGGCCTCCTTGAAGGCCATGGAGCCTGCGATGCGGAACGCCATTTCGCTGGAGTCTACCTCGTGGGAGCTGCCGTCAAGCAGGGTGCACTTAAAATCCACGACCTCGTAGCCGCCAAGAGAACCGCTCAGCGCGGCCTCCTTCACGCCGTCGGAAACGGGCTGTATGAATTCCTTGGGGATCACGCCGCCCACGGTTTTGTCCTCAAAGACGTAACCGCTGCCGGGCTCCAGAGGAGAGATCTCGATCACGCAGTGACCGTACTGGCCGTGGCCGCCGGTCTGGCGCACAAAGCGGCCCTCCCCTTTGGCGGCGCGGGTGATGCACTCTTTGTAGGCGACCTGAGGCTTGCCCACCGTGGCCTCCACGCGGAACTCGCGAAGGAGTCTGTCCACGATGATCTCCAGATGCAATTCGCCCATGCCCGCGATGATGGTCTGGCCGGTGGAGTCGTCCGTGTAAGTCTTGAAGGTGGGATCCTCCTGAGCCAGGCGCATCAGCGCATCAGCCATCTTGTCGCGGCCGGCCTTGGTCTTGGGCTCGATGGCCACGCGGATGACGGGCTCGGGGAATTCCATGCTTTCAAGGATGATGGGCTTATTTTCAACGCACAGCGTGTCGCCGGTCGTCGTGTCCTTAAAGCCAACGGCAGCTGCGATGTCGCCGGTATAGACCTCCTCGATCTCCTCGCGGTGGTTTGCGTGCATCCTCAGGATCCTGCCGATGCGCTCGCGCTTTCCCTTGGTCGCGTTATACACATAGGAGCCGCTTTTCAGCACGCCCGAGTACACGCGGAAGAACACGAGCTTTCCAACAAAGGGATCCACCATGACCTTGAACGCCAGGGCGCTGAAGGGCTCGTCGTCTGAAGGATGGCGCTCCGTCTCCTCACCGGTGCTTTTGAGGGTCCCCTTGATGGAGGGAACGTCCACGGGAGAGGGCAGATAGTCAACGACGGCGTCCAGCATGGCCTGCACGCCCTTATTGCGGTAGGAAGAGCCGCACAGCACGGGGTTCATCTCGCCCGCGATCGTCGCCTTGCGGATCGCGGCCTTGAGCTCGTCGGCGCTTATGTCCTCGCCGCCCAGGAACTTTTCGGTGAGGGCGTCGTCGGTCTCAGCGACCTTTTCGATCATCTCGTCGTGGTACTGCTGGGCCTTTTCCAGCATGTCCGCGGGGATGTCGTGTTCCTCCACGATCTCGCCCTTTTCGCCGGCGTTCACGATGTACTTCATTTTGATCAGGTCGATGATACCACTGAACTTGTCCTCAGCGCCCACGGGCAGCTGAAGCGGCACGGCGTTTGCGCCCAGCTTTTCCTTCATCATCCTGACCACGCGATAGAAATTCGCGCCCATGATGTCCATCTTGTTTACGTAGGCAAGGCGAGGCACCGCGTACTTCGTCGCCTGACGCCAGACTGTTTCGCTCTGGGGCTCTACACCGCCCTTTGCGCAGAACACGGCTACCGCGCCGTCCAGCACGCGCAGGGAGCGCTCGACCTCCACCGTGAAGTCCACGTGACCTGGAGTGTCGATGAGGTTGATCTGATGCCCGCGCCAGTAGCAGGTGGTCGCAGCTGAGGTGATGGTGATGCCGCGCTCCATCTCCTGCTCCATCCAGTCCATGGTGGCCAGGCCCTCGTGTACCTCGCCGATGCGGTGGGTGCGGCCGGTGTAATAAAGTATGCGCTCGGATGTGGTGGTTTTGCCGGCGTCGATGTGGGCCATGATGCCGATGTTTCTTACCAGATCCAGGCTGTAAGTTCGTGCCACGTTATAAGTCCTCTCTATCGTTCCGGCAGCACCTTGCAGCGCCGGAGAAATACGGCTGTAGTCGTTTTGTGCCCCAGCCGCGGGGGCGGCTGTTTGTGCTTAAAAAATCCGCGCGGCGAAATCAGACGCTGTAAACGTCCGTATGCCGCGCGGATAATGTAAGATGCTTTTACCAGCGATAGTGCGCGAACGCCTTGTTCGCTTCGGCCATCTTATGCATATCCTCACGGCGTTTCACTGCGTTGCCGGCGTTATTGGAAGCATCGATGATCTCAGCGGCCAGGCGGTCCGCCATCTGGCGCTCGCCCCTTTTGCGGGCGAACATCACCAGCCAGCGAAGGGCCAGGGTCTGGCGGCGCTCGGGACGGATCTCAACAGGCACCTGATAGGTGGAACCGCCGACTCTGCGCGCCTTGACCTCGAGGGAAGGCATGATGTTGGCGATAGCCTGGTTGAAAACTTCGTTGGCGTCCTTGCCGGTCTTTTCGGCTACCTGCTCGAAAGCGCTGTAGCACACGGACTGGGCAACGCCCCTTTTGCCGTCATACATGATCTGGTTGATCAGCTTTGTTACAATAACGGTGCCGTATACAGGATCCGGAAGCACTTCACGCTTCGGGATAAATCCACGTCTTGGCATTTGATTTTTCCTCCCTACTAATGGCAGTCTTGAAAGCTTTCAGTTTGCGGCAGCGCATATGGCTTTTGGCGAAGCCACCGCGCCTGTGCGTCTGCTTACTTGCTCCAGCCTCCGCGTTCCAACAGAGACAGGCGGGTTGGGCAGAACACAGTTTTTGCCAATATTACTTTTTAGGCCTCTTGGCGCCGTATAAGGAGCGAGCCTGCATGCGCTTGGAAACGCCTGCGGTATCCAGAGCGCCGCGAATGATATGATAACGCACGCCAGGCAGATCCCTGACCCTGCCGCCTCTGATCAGCACGACGGAGTGCTCCTGCAGGTTGTGGCCGATGCCGGGAATGTAGCAGGTACCTTCGATGCTGTTGGTAAGGCGCACACGGGCGATCTTGCGCAGAGCGGAGTTGGGCTTTTTGGGTGTCTGGGTCTTAACAGACAGGCACACGCCCCTCTTCTGCGGGCAGGACTGCAGTATGGGTGAGTTGGACTTGTGGGTTACCTTTTCCCTACCATGATGAATCATCTGATTGATCGTCGGCACGGAAACACCTCCTTAAAAAATCCGCATGGGTTTATGTTACTTCCGCAACCCTGGAAGGATAACATGCTCGTTCAGGCTTTGAGTACCGCAGCGCAGGCCGTTTTGATCGGTAGCCCCGCGCGCTCGCCCAGCGTCTTCATGTCGGGCACGTACTCGTAAGGCACGTTCGATTGCTGACAGGTTTCCTGCACGCGGCGGCGGACGAAGACGTCCGCGTCCTCGGCGATATAGACCCTTTCGGCCTTGCCGCTTTCGACCGCGCGCAGCGTGGTGCGCATTCCGGCAGTGTGCTTGCTCGTTTTGAGTTCCTCCACCGTGCGTCACCTCCGTATGCATAATCGAACTTGTATATATTAACATGCAAGCCCCGGGCTGTCAATTAATGTTTTTTTAAGTTTTGCTAAAAACAAATCGCAGTCCCGGGCCGGACTCTAATGTTGCTTTAGCTTACTGCGAGTCCTTTTGCAGTCTGGGACCTTCTGCCTTGCGCCCGATGTGCGCGCAGTCGTTGAACAGCTCGATCCTTGGATGAACGTATTGTCCGCTTTGGACAGGAAAATCCAGGATCGTTACGGAGGTAAAACCGTAGGGCATCACGGACGATACGTAGGGAAACGGCAGTGAGAGGATGCGGGACAGCGCGCACGCTCCGGAGCCGCCGTGACTGAACAGGGCGATGGTCTTGTCCGTTCCCGAAGCGCAGAAGTAGCGTCTGCCCGCGCGCTCATAGCCCAGCTTTGATAAAAAGGCGTCGATGTTTTCGCAGATCATCTTCCAGTACTTGGTCGCCGCGTTGTTTTTAAAGTAGGAATGCTCCTGCCAGGCATCCAGCGCAAAGTCAAAATCCTCCCGGTCGATCAGCCAGTCGGACAGCGTCCAGGGGTGGCCATTTTCCGGCACCCCTTCCCCGCCCCAGGAGATCTCGCGCATATAGTCGAGTATCGTAACGGGCAGGTCCAGTTCGCGCGCCGTGTACAGCGCCGTTTCCCGCGCCCGTCCGCTGGGCGAAGAGTAGATCTCCATTATCCCTTCCCCTGCAAGGCGCTTTGCTGCCGCCTCAGCCTGCAGCTTGCCCTGCTCCGTCAGACAATCCAGGGCATAGTTGGGTTCTCCGTGCCGCACGAAAATGATCCTCATAGCGCTCTTCCAATCCTTCTTGATAGGTTTGTATTGTTTCAGCCGTCCTTCGCCGGACAAACGCGCGGCGCGCCCAAGCGGGCGCGCCGAAGCAGCTTGCCAGGATCACTTCTCAATCTTGATCGTAAGATCGCTGGTGCAATGCGGGCAGCGAGTGGCATCCTTATGGATCTCGGTAAAGCAGTAGGGGCAAAGGCGCGGGGGCTCCTTGGGCGCTTCCTCGGGCTTTTTCTTCAGGCTGGTCAGCTTGTTGATGGCCTTTACCAGCAGGAAGATGGCTACAGCCGTGCACAGGAAGGTAAAGATCGCCTGCAGGAACTGGCCGTAGGGGATGTCGGT
>CADBNW010000055.1 GCA_902796025.1 uncultured Eubacteriales bacterium | reverse complement strand
GCGGTGCCGCGTCTCAAATCTTTGATTTGAGCCGTCGGCATCCCACGCTCTGCGTGGGATTGACTTGCCATCGGCAAGTCAACCTTCTGCCCTGAGGACAGCGATTTTTGTGGAAGGAGCGCAGCGAAGCGGAGACGACCGGAACAAATAATCGCAACCTTACAGTTTTTGCGCCCGGAAATCTCCGCAGAGATTTCAGCAAAAACTGCTTTCCTGGTGCACATACCATTATAACTTGGCGTTTTGCTTAACCCAACCCATATGGCCAACATAACCATCCGCTCAAAATGAATCTTTGATTCATTTTGAGCGAGTAGATAAAATATAGGCGCGTTGCTTGATTATTAACCTTGCTTGTCGCATAATATATAAGAAAAATTTTCGCTATGGAGGCATACGATATGGCAAGGCACGGTGGTTTTCCCGGAATGGGCATGGGAAATATGCAGCAGCTGCAGCGGCAGATGCAAAAGCTTCAGCAGCAGATGGCGGACACGCAGGAGCAGCTGGAGGCCCGCAGCTATGAGGCGACCAGCGGCGGCGGCATGGTGACGGCCACCGTGAGCGGCAAAAAGCAGCTGGTGTCCCTGACGGTCAAGCCCGAGGCGGTGGATCCTGAGGACGTGGAGATGCTGCAGGACATGATCGTGGCTGCGGTAAACGAAGCGCTGCGCCAGGCAGACGAGGCCACCGAAAAGGAAATGGGCAAGCTGACCGGCGGACTGAACGTGCCGGGTCTGTTCTAAATGGCAGGAATCGAAGCGATCGACACCCTGAGCCTGCAACTGTCGCGTCTGCCCGGCATCGGGCGCAAAACCGCGCAGCGGCTGGCGTTTCACATCGTGGGCATGCCGGAGGAGGAGGTGCGCGAGCTTGCTGTCGCCATCTTCAACGGCAAAAAGAAGGTGCACTTTTGCCCCGTGTGCGGAAATCTGACCGACGCCGAGCTTTGCAGCGTGTGCGCGGACGAGCAGCGGGACAGAAGCATCGTGTGTGTGGTTAAGGACGCAAGGGATGTAAACGCCCTGGAGCGCATCCGCGATTACAACGGCCTGTACCACGTGCTGGGCGGCGTGATCTCGCCCATGGACGGGGTGGGGCCGGACGACATCCGCATACGCGAGCTTATGACGCGCCTATCCGAGGGCGAAATAAAGGAAGTGGTGCTGGCCACGAACCCCGACGTTGAGGGAGAGGCCACCGCCGCCTATCTTACGCGCCTTATCAAGCCCATGGGCATCAAGGTCAGCCGCATCGCCCACGGCGTGCCGGTGGGCGGAGAGCTTGAATATACCGACGAAATCACCCTCATGCGCGCCTTTGAGGGGCGGCGCGAGGTTTAAAGCAACGTTTAGCCGAAAGGATGAGTACCAATGAACGCCAATATCAAATCCGCGGCGGATCTGCGCCGCATGTACCTTAAATTTTTCCAGAGCAAGGGTCACGCCGTGATCCCCAGCGCCTCGGTCATTCCCGAAAACGACCCGACGGTGCTGTTTACTACGGCGGGCATGCATCCGCTGGTGCCGTATCTGCTGGGCGCAAAGCACCCCATGGGCACCCGGCTCACGGACGTGCAAAAGTGCATCCGCACCGGCGATATCGACGAGGTCGGCGACGCCAGCCACTGCACCTTCTTCGAGATGCTTGGCAACTGGTCGCTGGGCGATTACTTCAAAAAAGAAGCCATCAGCTGGAGCTGGGAATTTCTGACCTCTCCCGAGTGGCTGGGCATCGATAAGGACAGGCTGGCCTTCACCGTGTTTGAGGGCGACGAAAAGGCTCCCAGAGACGACGAGGCTGCCTCCTACTGGAAGGCCTGCGGCGTGAAGGACGACCACATCTTCTACCTCTCCGCCAAGCACAACTGGTGGGGCCCCGCCGGCACCACCGGCCCCTGCGGTCCGGATACCGAAATGTTCATCATCCGCGATCAGCCGCCCTGCGGCCCCAATTGCTCGCCCGCCTGCTCCTGCGGTCGTTACCTCGAGATCTGGAACGACGTGTTCATGCAGTACAACAAGCAGGCCGACGGCAGCTTCCCTCCGCTGGAGCAAAAGAATGTGGACACCGGCATGGGGCTTGAGCGCACCATCGGCGTGCTGCTGGGCACCAAGACCGTCTATGAAACCGACCTGTTCAGCGGCATCATCGCCAAGATCGGCGAGCTCTGCGGCAAGACCTATCAGGACAACGACGAATACACCGCCTCCTTCCGCATCATCGCCGACCACCTGCGCACTGCCACCATCATCATCGGCGACGACCGCGGCGTGACTCCCTCCAACGTGGATCAGGGTTACGTCCTGCGCCGCCTCATCCGCCGCGCCGTGCGCCACGGCATGAAGCTGGGCATGCCCGAAGGCTTCACCGCCGAGGTAGCCAAGGTGGTCATCAAGCAGTATGAGGACGTCTATCCCGAGCTCAAGCGCAACGAAGCGCACGTGATCGAGCAGTTTGTGTTGGAGGAGCAGCGCTTCCAGAAGACCCTGAAGCAGGGCATGAAGGAATTTGACAAGGTGCTGTTCAACATCGAGCGCATGAGCAATGCGGTAAAGCCGGTGCTGGATGAGCTGGATAAGGATTCCTTCGCCGATACCTGTATGAAGGCTGCCAAGGCGCTGCCGCCGCGCCCCGAATATCAGACGCTGATCGCCCTGCTCAAGGACGCAAGCGACAAGCCCGCCATCAAGCTCGCCGCCGAAAAATTCCTGGAGGAGCTGGGCACCATCGACAGCCGCTCCGCTTTCAAGCTCTACGATACCTACGGCTTCCCCATCGAGATCACCGTGGAGCTGGCCGCCGAAAAGGGCTTAAAGGTGGACGAAGCCGGCTTTGCCGAGCGCTTTAAGCAGCATCAGGAAAACAGCCACGCCGGCGCGGAGCAGAAGTTTGCCAGCGGCATGGCCGACCATCAGGACGAGACCATCAAGCTGCACACCGCCACGCACCTGCTGCATGCGGCGCTGCGCAAGGTGCTGGGCGACGAGGTCGCGCAAAAGGGCAGCAACATCACCACCGAGCGC
>CADBNW010000054.1 GCA_902796025.1 uncultured Eubacteriales bacterium | reverse complement strand
GCCGCTTGCACACCGCATGCGCTTGTGAATTTACAATCCCGTGCTATAATTATATAAATAAATTGGGAAAATGTGATTCAGTCTGCCATCCTTGCTTTTTAGACTGCTTTAGCGCTTCGTGGCTTTGGCGGATGGGATTCATGGGATCGTATGAGGATGCCAGCAGGCACCCCACCCCTTTGCGGATGGGATCGCTCTTTCCCGGGCCTGGAGCATACATGTACTACGTTGTTATCGACCTGGAATGGAACCAATACCATAACCCGCTGTGGACGCCCGAAAGCCGCAGCGGCGTTATCATGCACGAAGAGATCATCCAAATCGGCGCCGTCAAAACGGACGAAAGCATGACGCCGGTGGATACCTTCAATTGCTTCGTGCGCCTGGGCGGGCGGCGTCGCCTGGACAGGTACGTCAAAAAGCTCACGGGCATCAGCGAAAGCGACCTGGCAAGCGGTGAAGATTTCCGCATCGCCTCGGAGCAGTTCGCCGCGTGGCTTGGAGACGTGGACGCGATCTTCTCCTGGGGGCAGGACGACCGGCGCGTGTATTTGAACAACCTTGCCTTCTACCAGCTGGAGCCGCCGGCCTGCGCCTGGTACGACGCGCAGCGCATCTATGCCGCCCAGCGCCCGCAGCACGGCCCGCTTGCCCTGAAGCACGTGGCGGAAGAAATGGGCGTGCGCGTGCAATTGTCCCTGCATAACGCCATGAACGACGCGGCACTGACCGCCATCTGCATGAGCGCTTTGGACATCCAGCGCGGCATCGAGGAATACGATCTTGGGCGCAAGACCCCCGCTCCCGGCACGCTTCGCCCCATCTCCACCGCCAAGACCCACCGCCATCCCTCGCAGCAGGCCGCCTGGGACGAGGCCTGCGCTTCGCTTTTGCGCTGCCCCCGCTGCATGCAGGCGCTGACGCTTGGCGACGACGAGCGCGGCAGCCTGACCCGCTGGTATCGCGGGGCCAGCTGCCCGGAGCACGGCGGCTTCGTGCTGCGCGGAGAGTTTCTGGGCGAAAAGTACAAAACCCTCAAGCTTTCCTTCTTTGAAGACAACGAGGAGACCCGAAGCAGCGTAGACAAGGAATTTATGCCCGTCACCTCAAGCGCCCGGGCGCGCCGCCGGCACCGCAGCAAAAAGCGCCGCGACAGCGTAGCGGTGCTTAGCCCGGACGAGTTGCTGGCCAAGGCCGTCGCCTTTGCGGCGGAGGCGCACCGAGGACAGATCTTGAATCCCGGCTCCTCCCCCTACATCGTGCATCCCATGGAGGTGTGCCACATCGCCTCCACCCTGACAGACGACCACGCCGTGCTGGCCGCCGCCATGCTGCACGACACGATCAACCTTTGTCCGCAGGTGAGCGCGGACGGCCTGCGCGCGCAGTTTGGCGACCACGTTTGCGCGCTGGTGGAGGGCGCGGGGCAGCTTTCCGCAGAGCCCTCCGAGGAAGAGCTCATTTTGTCCCTCTCAGACGCCCTCAGCTCTTTAAGAGCCCTTTCCCGCTCGCTCGAGGCCGCGCCGGACAGCTTCTGGAACGATTACAGCGCCGAGGCGCGCGCCCAGATGGGTGAGCAGATGCACGCCCTGGAGGCGCTGTTCAAGCCCCTCAAGCGCAGCGCCGCGTTCAAGGAATTCAAAAAGCTCTGCGCCAAAGCATTCCCAAAGGAAAAAGCCTAAAGGCCCTTCTCCCTATCATGCCAGCGCAGGGCGTCTAAAAGAAGGTTTTGCGATGAACAGTTTCTATCTCGATCAGGAAATGGATGCGCTTTTTCGCCTGGGACTCCCCTACTGCGAATTGATCGTGCGGCAGGGTCATCGGCTTTTGTATCACGGCTCGCGCGGAAGCGGCGGCGAGGGCAAGCGCTTTTTCCTCTACAGTGCCTCCAAGGTCATGACGGTCACCGCCGCCATGCAGTTGGTCGAAAAAGGCCAATTGCAGCTTGACGCGCCCCTTTCCCGCTACCTTCCCGAGTTTGCAGACGCCTTTATCCTGAAAGACGGCAAGCGCTGCCCGCCGGATACCGTCATGACGCCCCGCCATTTGTTTACGATGAGCGCGGGGCTCAATTACCGTCTGGACACCCCTTACATCCTTGAGGCCGCCGCACAGCCCGGCAGCGGCACGCGGGACATCGTAAAGTCGTTCATCAAAGCGCCGCTGGACTTTTCTCCCGGGGAGCGCTTCCAGTACAGCCTCTGCCACGACGTTCTGGGCGCGCTGATCGAGGCGATCAGCGGAAGGACGCTTGCCCAGTACATGCGCGAAATCATTTTTGAGCCCCTTGGCATGCGCCGCACCTCCTTTGACTATACCCAGGCGGAGCTTGCCCCAAAATACCTGTTTCAAAACGGGGTCTACAGGCCGGATCCCCTCAAAAACGCCTATATCCTCGCGCCCGGCTATTATAGCGGCGGCGCCGGCGTCATAAGCGACGCACAGGATCTTAGCCTCTTTGCGGACGCGCTTTCCTGCAAGGGCCTAAGTGAAAACGGCTACCGCGTTTTAAAGCCCGAGACCATCGACCTGATGCGCACAGATCAGATGCCTACGGTGCTTAAGCACAACAACTTTTCCTGTGCCGCGGGTGAGGAATTCTCCTACGGGCTTGGCGTACACACCCTGACCCGGCGTATCGCAAGCACTAAAGCGCCCCTTGGCGTCTTCGGCTGGGACGGCGCGGCAGGCGCGTATGTGATGTGCGACCCGCAAAACCAGCTGTCCATCGCGTTTATCACCCACGTCCACTGCTGGCCGCAGATCAGAGACGTTTTCCATCGCCCAATAAGAAACGCCGCTTACGCGGCGCTTGAGGGCTGATCAATAGACCTTTATGATTTCTCCGTTCACGGCGTAGGCGCGCCGGAATTCCTCGATATCCCTGGGCGAGCGGATCAGCATCACCTCTACGATGCGGCCGCTCGCCTTTTCCTTAAAGCCCGCGACCTGCTCGCCCGTGCAGATGCTTGCGCGGATCACCGGCTGCCAAAGGGCTGCGTCAAAGCGCCCGGAAGTGCCTTTGTCCTTCATTTTCCTACACCAACACGCTTATGATGTACGTAAACAGCGGGATGACCGCAAAGGTCATAAGGGTCGTAAGCACCGTGGCGCCCGCGGTGTAGCTGGCGTCTCCCCCGCAGCCGGATTCCACGATGGTGGTCTGGGTCATGCAGGGCATCGCAGATTCCATGATCAAAACGCTTTTGAGCTGTGAAGTCAGCAGGCTGTTTACTGCCGGGATCAGCCCAAAAAGCTGTAAAGCCAGAATCACCATGCCGGGCATCAGGATGAACTTGCCCGCCATGATCACGCCAAAGCCCTTTTGCCAGCGGATGTTCCTTTGCCGAAGCATCACCGACAGCATATACCCGATGTACACAAGCGACAGCGGCGTCACGTTATTGCCAAGATACCCGGCGGTGCTGATCAAAAACTTCGGCAGCTGTACGCCGCACAGGATGAGTATTATGCTTAAAAACATCGCAACCAGCGGCAGCGGCACGGTTTTGCCAAGGTAGGTCAGCGCGTTTTCCGCTCCCTGCCAGCGCGCGTCGCTTTTGTCCTTTGCAAAAAGGTAGGCAGGGATGTCCCTGTATGTGCGCTTTTCCTTTTCCGCCTGCCCGTCCCTTCGCATAAGCACATAGCCCAGCGACCAAAACAGCACCGTATTTGCGATATAGTACATCAGCGTGGACGTAGCCGATTCCTCCCCGAAAAGGGCGTTGCACACGGGAAGCCCGATAAACACGCTGTTGGAAAAGGTAAACAGGCACACGAAAGCGCCCTTCCGGTTTTGGGGCAGCTTCATGCGTTTGCTTACAAGATAGCCTATGCCAAGCACCAACGCGATGGATAGAAAGGGCACCACCAGCCCCGCCGCCATGCTGGCCAGCAGGTCCTTGGTGAACTTTGTAAACATGTTCTGGATCACGGCCGCCGGAAACGCCACCTTGATCACAAAGCGGGACAGAAAGCGGGAGATCCTTTCGTCGATCCAGCCCAGCGCGCCCAGTCCCACGCCGATGCCCATGATGATAAAAATCGTGATTACGATGCCTACCGCGTTTGACATTTCCTTCTCCTAAGCCCTGCTCGCCTGTCAGTCGGGCTTAAAGCCCGCGTTGATGTAGGCGGCCAGCATGTCGCTGATGCGCGCGTTCTGCCCGCCCCTGGCCACGATGATGTCCGCGTCGTTTACGTAGGCGCGAATGTATTTTTCGTACATCGGCTTTACGGTCGTAAGATACTGGCTCTCGATGCCGCCGATGTCCCTGCCGCGCTCCACGATATCGCGCTTTATGCGGCGCAAAAGGCAAATGTCCGGATCTACCTGGATGTACAGTTTAAAATCCATCAGCTCCAGCAGCCTGGGATCGTGAAACACGTGGATGCCCTCGATGATCACCGTATCCGGGGGATCGATGCGCTCCTCCGGGATGTCCGCGCGGCAGTGATGGACATAGTCGTAAGCCTTGCGGGTGATGGATTTTCCGCTCTTCAGGCACTGGATGTCGTACAATAGCTCGTCGTGCTCAAACACGTCGGGCTCGTCGTAATTGATCTTAACCCGCTCCTCAAAGGGCAGATACGCGTGGTCGCGGTAGTACGCGTCCTGGTTCAGCAGCAGCGTTTTGCCGTTGAGCTTTTGCTGCAATTCCCGCGCAAGCGTGGATTTGCCGGATCCGCTCGCGCCGCAAATACCGATTATCAGCATCTTTTCCCTCCCGTCGCGCTTAGAGCGCGCTTCTGAGTTCTCTTGTTCTGGCCTTTGCGCTGTCCAGCATGCGTCTGGCGTGGGTAAGGCCGCTGTCCAGCGTGTCCGCGCCGCCGACCAGCCGCGCTATTTCCTTAAGGCGTCCTTCGTCGTCCAGCCGCAGCACGGTAGAGGTAGTCTTTTCGTTTGCCACGTGTTTTTCCACCACAAACTGCGTGTCTGCAAGCGCCGCGATCTGTGCAAGGTGCGTTACGCAGATCACCTGCCTGTCCGCGCCCAGTACGCTCATCTTTTCCCCCACGATCTGCGCCATGCGGCCCGATATGCCGGTGTCGATTTCGTCAAAGATCATCGTTTGTATGCCGTCGCTTGCGGCCAGGATCACCTTGAGCGCCAGCATGAAGCGCGAGATCTCGCCGCCGGAGGCGATCTGCGCCAGGGGCCTTAGCGGTTCGCCGGGGTTTGGGGAGATCATGAATTCCACGTCCTCCGCCCCCTCAGGGCCGATCGCATCCCTTCGCGTAAAGCGCACCTCAAAGCGCGTGCGCTCCATGCCCAGATCCTTTAGCTGCTCCATCACGCGCTTTTGCAGATCGCCCGCTGCGCCCTGCCGGATGCGGCTTAGGTCCTTTGCGCGCTCCTTAAGCTCCTTTTCCGCCTGCCCGCTTACTTCGCGGGCCTCTTCCCTGCGGGATTCGATGTTTTCAAGGCTGTCCAGCTCGCTTTGCGCCCTTTGGGCAAACTCCATCACGTCCGTAAGCTCCGGCCCATATTTGCGCTTTAGCTTTTTGATCACTTCCAGCCGGTCCTGCATCCGCTCCAGCTCCGAAGGATCAAAGGACATTTCCTCGTAGATGCTTTGCACCTCGTAGCCCACGTCCTTGACCGCGTAAAGCAGCTCCTCTATGCGAGCGGCCAGGGCTGCGTACTGCCCGTCCAGCTCCGCAACGGCGTTTACTGCGTCCAGCGCCCGGCGCAGGCTCTCCTGCGCGCTCAATTGCTTGCCGCCCAGGTACAGCCGCTCATAGGCGGTGCGCATGCTGCTGTTCAAGCGTTCCGCGTTTTCGTAGAGCTTGCAGCGGCGCTCAAGCTCCTCATCCTCGCCCTCCTTGAGCTTGGCCGAAGCGATCTCCTTAAGCTGCACGCTCAGGATGTCCGCCTTCTGCGCCAGGGTCTTTTCGTCGCTTTCCAGCTTTTTCAGCTCTCTTCGCGCTTCCAGCGCCTTTTCGTAGGCGCTCCTTAGGGCGCTTAGCGCCTCAGTGGCCTCGACCCCGGCAAAGCCGTCCAGATAGACGCGGTGCTGCGCGATGTCCATCAGCTTTTGATGCTCCTGCTGGCCGTGAAGATCCACCAGCAATTGCGAAAAGCTCTTTAGCGTATTCAGCGGCACCGCGCAGCCGTTTATGCGGCACACGCTGCGCCCGTTTTGATTGAGCTCCCGGCTGATCTCCGCGTAATCGTCATCGTAGTCGATTTGCGCCTCGTCCAAAAACGCCCTGGCCTGCGGAGCGGCGCTTAGGTCGAACAGCGCACGCACGCTGCCCTTTTCCTCGCCCGTTCGCACCATTTCGCGGGCGGCGCGCTGGCCAAGGGCAAGGTTCACGCAATCCACCACAATGGATTTGCCCGTGCCGGTTTCGCCCGTCAGCGCATTAAGCCCCCGCGTAAATTCTATGCGGAGGCTGTCGATCAGGGCAATGTTGCGTATATTCAGTTCCTTTAGCATATCACTTCGCCGAAAAAGTCATGCCGCGCAGATGGGCGATGACCTCGTCCACGTCCTCGATGTTCTTAATGATCACCAGCACCGTGTTTTCCCCCGCGATCGTGCCCGCGACTTCGGAAAGGGACAGATTGTCCACAAATTCCGCCACTGTCTGCGCCTCCGCCGTGCCGGTCTTCAGCACGATCAGATTGCCCGCCGGGGTGATCGATTTTACCGCCTGCAGGAAAAACTGCATGTGGTGATCCGGGGCGCTTTGGGCTTCCGGCTCGCTCAGCTCAGCGGCGGCGTATTTGTAGCTGCCGTTTTGGCTCAGCACCTTCACAAGCCGCAATTCCTTGATGTCTCTGGAAACCGTGGCCTGCGTGACCTTGATGCCGCTTTCCTCAAGAGCCCTTGCAAGCTCCTCCTGCGTTACGATATCTCTGCCCTGAATCAGTTCAAGGATCTTTGCGTGACGATCGCTCTTCATAAGCTGCTCCAATAAACGTACTTTATACTAATTATACAGAATTTATGCATGTTTATGCAACTATATTTTTAAACTTAACATGCAGCGCTACAGGCCGAAGCGGGCATGCGCCTTTAGCACCGTGTCCTGGATCAGCGCTTCCGTTACGGCGCTCTCCCTCTGGGCGTTTTTCAGCCACAGCAAAAACTCGATGTTGCCCTCCGGCCCGGTCACAGGCGAAAAGCCAAGGCCCGCAGGACAAAAGCCGCGCTCTAAGCCAAATTGCGCGATCTCGCCGATCACCCGCGCGTGCACGCCAGAGTCCGTGACCACCCCCTTTGGGCCAACCTCCTCCGCAGGGGCCTCAAACTGGGGTTTTATGAGGGCGATAAAATCCGCTCCCGGGCAAAGGCAGCGCTGTACTGCGGGCAGCACGGCCTTTAAGGAAATAAACGATACGTCCGTCGCGCCAAACTCCGGCGCTTCTGCAAGCATTTCCGGCGACAGAAAGCGTGCGTTCGTGCGCTCCATGCACGTCACCCTGGGATCGGAGCGAAGCTTCCAGTCCAATAGATTGTATCCTACGTCCACGCAAAACACCCTGCGCGCCCCGTGCCGCAGCATCACGTCCGTAAATCCGCCGGTGGATGCGCCGACGTCGATGCAGACCTTGTCCCTTGCCGATATCGCAAACAGCTCAAAGGCCCTTTGCAGCTTGTGCGCGCCGCGGCTTACGTAGGCGTCCACCTCGCCCTTTATGCGAAGCAGCTCCGGGCGCTTTACGCTGTCTGAGGGCTTGTTCAGCCTTTGATCCGCGTAGAGCGCGCGCCCCTCCATGATCAGCGAGCGCGCAAGCGGCAGATCCCTGGCAAGTCCCGCCTTTACCAGCGCTTCGTCAGCTCTCATGCCGCGCCTCCGATGCAAGTTCTTTTTCGATCCACGCACAAAGCGACCGGGCGTCCAGCCCGCACAGCCGCAGTTGCTCCAAGACGCTCCCCTGCGGGATGTACTGGTCCGGCACGCAGCGGCCATATACGCGCGTTCCCTGCGGCCGCAGCGCGCTCAGTTCCTCGTACAAACTTCCGCAAAAAACGCTGTCCTCCGCGACAAAGACGCGCGGGCAGCTGGCAAAGATCTTTTTTACGGACGCTTCGTCGATCGGCTTTAAAAACCTTGCAGACACAACGCAGACGCTTACGCCCTGCTTTTCCAAAAGCGCCTCCGCCTCCATCGCCTCAGGAAGCGTCTGCCCGTAGGAGATAAGGCATGCGTCCTGCCCGTCCTTCAGCCATCCCCAGCTGTAGGGGATCAGCGTTTCGCTCTCGTCCCCCTCCGGCAGCGCCTTGGGATAGCGGATCGCAAACGGGCCCTTGGCTTCAAGGCTCATATCCAGCATCGCCTTAAGCTCTAAAAGGCTCGAGGGTGCGCACAGGGTAAGCCCCGGCAGCGCGCGCAAAAGGCCAAGGTCGAACACGCCCTGGTGGGTCTCGCCGTCCGGGCCATTCAGGCCGCCCCGGTCGATCAAAAGCCGCACGGGAGCGCGGTTCAGGCAGATGGTTATATTGATCTGATCGCACGCGCGCTGCAAAAAGGTGGAATACAGCGCAAGGTAGGGCTTTACGCCGTTGATTGCCATGCCCGCGGCCAGCGCGGCGGCGTGCTCCTCAGCAATGCCCACGTCAAAGCAGCGCTCGGGGAAGGCGCGTTCAAAGGTGGCAAGCCCCGTGCCCGAAAGCATGGCGGCGGAAATGCAGGCAAGCTTTTCATCGCGCGCGCCCGCTTCCACAAGCCACTTTCCGACGAGCGCAGCGCAGCTTCGCCCCTTTGCGGGAGCGGCATTTTTCGGAGAAAGCGCATGGTATTTATCCGGCGTGTCCTCCGCCTGAGGATAGCCCTTTCCCTTTTTTGTGACCACGTGCACGACGACGGGCCGGTCATAGGTGAGCGCGCTTTTGAAGATCTTCTCCATCTCTTCGATGTCGTGCCCGTCGATGGGTCCAAGATAGTCGATGTCCAGACTGTCAAAAAAGCGGTCGCCCACCAGCAGGGTCTTCAGCGCCTCCTTGATGCGCGTAAGCAGCCGCTCCATGCGCCCTCCGCCCTTTGGCATGCGGTTGACCGCCTGCCTTAAGCGCTGCTTGAAGCGGCGATACAGGCTGCTTTGGCGCATGTGCGTCAGATACTTCGACATCGAGCCCACGTTTTTGGAGATGCTCATCTCGTTGTCGTTGAGCACGATGACCAAACGCGTGTTTCGCTGTCCCGCGTCGTTTAAGGCCTCGTAGCACATGCCGCCAGTCAGCGCGCCGTCGCCCAGCACGGCCACCACCGCGCGGCTATCGCCCTGCAGATCCCGCGCCCTGGCAAGCCCAAGTGCAAGCGACAGGCTGTCGGACGCGTGCCCGGAGGCCACCAAATCGTAAGCGCTTTCGTCGGGGCGCGTAAAGCCGCTAAGGCCGCCCTGCTGCCTAAGCGTTCCAAACGCCTCGTACCTTCCGGTCAGAAGCTTATGGGTATAGCACTGATGCCCCACGTCGAAGATCAATTGATCGCGCGGGGCGTCAAGCACGCTGTGCAGCGCGATGGTAAGCTCCACCGCGCCGAGGTTCGACGCGAGGTGTCCCCCGTTTTCGCTCACGGTTTTGATGATCTTATCGCGGATCTCCTGTGCCAGCGCCTGCTTTTGACTTAGTGTCAGGCCTTTCAGCAGCGCCGGCGACGACAGCTGTTCCAACATCCTATCAGTGCTTTCTTTCGTACATATTGATCGTAAGGGCTATAAAATACGCCGCGCTCTCGCCAAAGGGCTCAAGCGCCTTGAGCGCGCTGTTTTTAAGCTCTTCGCTCAAGCGCATCGCTCCTTCAAGCCCCAGGGCGCTCACCGCGGTAAGCTTGCCCTCGGCCGCGTCCTTGCCCTTGCTTTTGCCGAACTTGTCCGCTTCCGCAGTGACGTCCAAAATATCGTCCGTCACCTGGAAAAGCCGCCCAAAGCTCTCAGCGTAGGCGTCAAGGCTTTGCACGCTGCCTTCGAACGCGTTTGCAAGATGCGCTCCCGCCCGCAGCGCGCCTTTGAACATGGCCATCGTCTTGCCCTTATGGATGTAGGTAAGCAGGCCCTCCTCCGTGCAGTGCTCGCGCTCTGCCCAAAGATCCGCCACCTGCCCTGCGATCATGCCCGTGACGCCCGCGCCGCAGGCGATATCCTGTATCGCCGATACCCCCGCGGGCAGCGTGTCTCTATCTGCAAGCGCACGCTTGAGCATCACCTCAAAAGCGTAATTCAGCAGTCCGTCCCCGGCCAGGATCGCCTGCCCCACGCCGTAGACCACGTGGTTTGTGGGCTTGCCCCGCCGAAGCACGTCGTCGTCCATCCCGGGCAGGTCGTCGTGGATCAGCGAATAGGTATGGATCATCTCGATGGCGCAGGCATAGTCCAGTGCCTTTTCCCAGTCCCCGCCCAGCATTTCACAGGCGGCCAGCAGCATGCAGGGGCGCAGGCGCTTTCCGCCCGCCATCACGCTGTAGCGCATGGCCTCGTTCAAAAGTCCCGGGCGCTGACCCGCGGTAAAAGCGCCCTGCGGCGGAGCCAAGAGCTCATTCAGGCGTTCTTCGACCCTCTGCCGGTATTCCTCATGCGTCCGCATTTTGCTCCTCCTGTGCGCTTTGCCTTGTCAGCTCCTCTATGCGCGCGTCGCCCTCGTCCAAGATGGCCTTTAGCGCCTTGTACAGTTCCATGCCCTGCTTGTAGGCCTTAAACGATTCCTCAAGGGAAATGCTGCCCTGCTCCAGGGTGTTTACGATCTCCTCGAGCTGGGCGATGCCGTCTTCGTAATTCAGTTTTTTGCTCATGCTTATCCCCTCGTAACGGCAACGCGCGCGTCGGCCTCGCCGTCCTGCATTTCAACTGTGATCAGCTCGCCCGCCGACAAGCCCGAAACCGCGCTCACGATCCTGCCGTTTTTGCGCACGCAGGCGTAACCGCGCTTTTTTACATTGTTTGGATCAAGCGTCTTCAACAGCCGCCCGTAGCCCTCCACCTTTAATCTTTGGGTGGAAAGGCTCTGCGAAAGCGCCGAGATCTGGCGCCTTAGCAGGTTTTCAAGCGTCTGCCGTCTTCCGTTTATCAGCGTTCCCCTGGGATCAGAAAAGGCCGCCTGCCGCATCAGCGCCTGCAGGCGCAGCCTGCGGTTTTCCTGCGCGCCAAGCATCGCCCGATTCAGGCGCTGACGCAAGGAATCCAACTCTCCCGCCAGGGCGGAAACGTCCGCCACAGCAAGCTCCGCAGCGTTTGAGGGCGTCGAGGCCCGCATGTCAGAAACAAAATCGCAGATGGAAAAATCCGTTTCATGCCCCACGCAGGAGATGACCGGCGTTTTGCATTCGTATACCGCCCGCGCCACCGCCTCTTCGTTGAAGGCCCAAAGATCCTCCATGGAGCCGCCCCCGCGTCCCACCAGGATCACGTCCGCGCGCCCGTCTGCGTCAAGCGCCCGGATCGCCTGGGCGATCTCGTTTTCCGCACCCTTTCCCTGCACGGCGCAGGGGGCTATGATGATGTCCACCCTTGGGTTTCGGGCTCTTGCCACCTTGATGATATCGCGGATCGCCGCGCCGCTTGACGAGGTCGCTACGCCGATGCAGTGCACCTTGAGCGGCAGCGGGCGCTTGTGCTCCTGGTTGAAAAGCCCCTCCGCGTCCAGCCGCTGCTTGAGCGCCTCAAATCTTGCAAACAGGTCGCCCTGTCCTTCCTCGCTCATGCTGTCTGCGATCAGCTGATAGCGTCCGCCGGGCACGTACAGGGTCACCTGTCCCTTGACCGTCACCTTTTTGCCGGTTTTGGGAATAAACTTTAACAGGCTCAGATTCGTGCGCCACATCGTGCACGACAGCGCCGCGCCCGCGTCCTTCAGGGTGAAGTAGGCGTGACCGGAGCCCGCCTGCACCTTAAAATCCCCGATCTCGCCGCGGACGCTCACGCGCCGAAGCATGGGATCGGCGTTCAGGCGCGTGCGCACGTATTCGTTCAGCTCGCTCACGCTTACGCTGACTTCAGGCATTTTGCGCCTCCGCCGCAATAAGCGTATTGTCAAGCAGCATCGCGATCGTCATGGGGCCCACGCCGCCCGGCACAGGCGTGATCCAGCCCGCAACCTGCACGGCGCTGTCGTAATCCGCGTCCCCGCAGATGCTGCCGTCTGCCAGGCGGTTTATGCCAACGTCGATCAGCGCGCAGCCGGGCTTCAGCATTTCGCCTTTGATCAGCCCCGGCTTGCCCGTGGCTGCGATCACGATGTCGGCCATTGAGGTGTATTGCTTAAGCTCCGCCGTTTTGGAGTGGCAAAGCGTCACCGTTGCGTTTTCCCGAAGCAGCATAAGCGCCGCGGGCTTGCCCACAAGCGCGCTTCTGCCGATCACCACGGCATTTTTGCCCGCGATGGGGATGCCGCTTCGCTTCAAAAGCTCCATGCAGCCCCTTGGCGTGCAGGGCTCAAGCAGCGCCCTTCCGCTAAGCAGCCGCCCGGCGTTATCGGGATGCAGGCCGTCCACGTCCTTGATGGGCAAAATGTGATCCAGCGCCGCCTTTTCGTCGATGTGCCGGGGCAGGGGCAGCTGCACCAATATGCCGTCCGTTGCAGGATCCCGGTTCAGGCGCTCGATCTCATCGATCAGCTCTTCCGTGCTGGTCTTTTCCGGCAGGCGCAGGGTCTGCCCCGCGATGCCCACCTTTTCGCAGGCCTTTTGCTTGTTGCTTACGTAAATGCAGCTGGCCGGGTCGTCCCCCACCAGGATCACCGCAAGCCCGGGCGCTCTGCCGTGGGCCTTTGCAAACTGCGCAGCTTTCTGCCGTACCTCGCGGCGCACCTGCTTTGCGATCTCTTTCCCGTCGATGATGTTTGCCATATCAACCTCTTTCATGCATGCTGGCGCCGATCAGCGCCACGCCGCAGGCGTTGTCGCCGGAGAGCTCCGGCCGTCCCCAATAGAGCTGAACGTTCCGATCCAGCTTTTTTACCCGCCGGGTCAGTTCCTCCCGCAAAAGCAGGCTTGACGCCACGCCGCCCGCAAGCAGTGCGCGGTGCGTTGACGCCTTGCGACACGCGCTTACGACAAGCCACGCGATGGAGCGCGACAAAAAGGAATAGACCTCCATCGCCGCGTCTTCCTGCGGTATTCCGCCGTCCAGCAGGCGCTTGATCTGGGCCTCCGCGCCGGAAAAGGAGCAGCTCAGATCCTTTCTGCTTACCGGCAGCAGGCTTTTGGCCGTGCCCCTTCGCGCCAGCTTTTCCAATTCCGGCCCGCAGGGAAAGGCCAGGCCCATGTGGACACCCGTTCTGTCCACCAACTGCCCGGCGTTCAGATCGCTGGTGCCGCCAAGCTCCTGGATCTCCAGCTTTTCGTCACACAGCAGCGTTTGGGTAGTGCCGCCGGACAGGTGCAGCGCAACAAATCGGCCATCTGGCATGCCGCTGTCCTGCAGCGCCGCGCGGATGTGCCCCTGCTGATGGGTGGTAAAATACACCGGCGCGTTTAGGGCCGCACCGATCGCCCTTGCAAAGCTTGCGCCGCAGGCAAAGACCGGCATAAAGCTGTCCTCCCGGGGGCGCGGGGCATTGGAAGCGCAGACGCAGGAGATCTTTGTGTCCCCGGCACTGCGCATCATTCCCTCCATCAGCTCCGGCAGCGCGCGCACGTGCTGATACACGGCCTCGGACTGCCTTAGCCCTCTTTCGCCCTTGGGCACGCTCAAAAGTCGCCTTGCGCAAGTAACAATGCGTCCGGCGCTTGCCAAAGCGACGGACGTAGTATAACAGCTCGTGTCGATGCCGAGCGCTATGTCATTCATTTGCAGCCTGCCTCGAAATGCTGCCCAGGACCCCGTTGATAAACGCGCCAGCCTTATCGGTAGAGTATTCCTTGGCGATGTCGATGGCGCAGTTGATGGCTACGCTTTCTCCGGTGTCGGTATGCTTCATTTCGTACACCGCGACCAGCAAGATCGCGTGATCCACCTTGGCCATGCGCTCCAAACTCCAGTTCGCGCGAAGATGGCCGGCGATCAGGGCATCCAGCTCCGCCTTGTGCTCGCGCACGCCGTTAAAGAGCTGGCGCATGTAATCGGTCTCCGGCTCGTCTGGCTGCACCTCGAGCAGTCGCACGAGCGTCTCGTCTCCGCCGTCGCCGCCAAGCTCCCATTCGTAAACCAGCTTTACAGCGCAGATTCTGGCTGTTGTTCTGTCCATACTTATTCCTCTGCTCCGCCCTTGCCGTCTGACGCGTGCGCGTCGTCGGATGCCGCGGGCTCTTCCTTTTGTCCCAGCAGGTAGCTTCTGTACTCCAATTCCGCCGCCTCGCGGTTTTCCTTTGCAAAGCTCAGGCCCGTCACGTGCACGTCCACGTTGGATACGGTCATGCCGGTCATGGTCTCGATGTTTTTCTTGATGCCCTCCTGAATGCTGCGGCAAACCTCGGGCACGGCGTAGCCGTACTCCACCATGATCGTGACCGACACGCTGACAAGAGCGTCCTTCACCTCGACCTTGATGCCTCTGGTGATGTTTTTGATATTGTTGACCGGGCGCTTACCACGCCTTTCACCGGCCAGCGCGCTGTATTTTACCGAGCTTGCGATGCCCTCGATCTCTGTAAGGGCGATGCCAGCGATCGTGGCCAGCACATCCGGCGCAAAGTATACCGCGCTGTTGCCCGCCGCGTCGAAGCGGATGTCTGTGGAATTGTTTTCAGGCATAAAGATCCCTCCGTCTGTTCCAAAATGCTTTTATGACAAGCCTTCTCAGCCCTTGTTTCTTTATGAATTAAACACTGTGAGCCTTGGAAAAGCAGCCAGTTTTCCATCTCTATTATAATGTTTTTGTCTGCGCCGCACATCCATACTACCTCATATTTTATGTTAATGATAGATGAATTTTCAGTGCAAACAAAAGCATCCGCGCCGTTACAGCGCGGATGCCTTCGTTATCTTGTATTAGTCGCCGATGATCTTGGTGACAACGCCGGAACCTACGGTGCGGCCGCCTTCACGGATAGCGAAGCGGAGGCCTTCCTCGCAGGCGATGGGGGTG